>CAYPHL010000118.1:0-12205 GCA_964410385.1 uncultured Rikenellaceae bacterium
GCGGGAGTAGCTCAGTTGGCAGAGCATCAGCTTCCCAAGCTGAGGGTCGCGGGTTCGAATCCCGTTTCCCGCTCTTACCCTCCGAAGCTTTAGCGAAGGAGGGTCTTATCCTCCGAAGCCTTGGAGAAGGAGGGTCTTATCCTCCGAAGCCTTGGAGAAGGAGGGTCTTATCCTCTGTAGCCTTGGAGAAGGAGGATCAAATGATAATCAGAGAGTTGCAAAATTGTGGCTCTCTTTTTTATACCCGGGGGAATTAATAATTTTACCCCCTTAAAATAATATATTATAAAATGAATGCCCAGATTATTACAATTGGAGATGAACTCCTTATAGGACAGACAATAGACACAAATTCCGCATTCATTGGTTCAGAACTCAGCAGTATCGGGTTTGATATTACAAGGAAAATATCAATTCATGACCGGAGGGATGATATCCTGCAAACATTTTACGGGGTAACAGGAAAGACAGACCTGGTTTTGGTCACAGGCGGACTGGGACCAACCAGTGACGATATCACCAAACAAACAATCTGCGAATTTTTTGATACAAGGCTGGTTCTGAACAAAAGTGCACTGACGATGATTGAAGAGATGATGTGCAGGAGAGGAGTTCAGATGAATGAGAATAACAGGTTGCAGGCAATGGTACCGGAAAGTTGCAGGGTCATTCAAAACGAAAGAGGTACTGCCCCGGGTATGCTTTTCGAAAAAGACAAAACCATGTTCATTTTTATGCCCGGGGTTCCTTTCGAAATGAAATATATGATGACTGAACACATATTACCAATACTAAAAAAAAGGTTTACATCACAGGTTATAATTCACAAAAATATAATGACATATGGAGCTCCCGAGGCTCGTCTTGCAGAAATGCTTTCAGGTTTTGAAAAAGAATTGCCGGGAGAAATAAGTCTTGCTTACCTGCCGTCATCAGGTGTAATTAAGCTAAGGCTTACAGCCAAGGGAACAGACAGGGATTTGCTACCCGGAATTATTGCTGAACAGGTAAAAAAACTATACAGGACAGTACCTGAACTGATTTATGGTGAAGATGAAAAATCTCTTGAAAAGGTAACCGGAGAAATGCTCAGGGAAAGGGAAAAGACTGTTTCGACCGCTGAAAGCTGTACCGGTGGCAAAATTGCAGAGATGATCACAAGTATTGCGGGCAGTTCTGAATATTATAAGGGATCTGTCATTGCCTATGATAATTCAGTAAAGAAGCATCTGCTTGGAGTTCCGGATGATCTGATCAGAAAATACGGTGCTGTAAGCAGGCAGGTGGTGGAACAAATGGCCTCAGGGGCCAGGAAACTGATGGGAACTGACTTCTCGGTAGCGACATCGGGGATTGCAGGTCCTGACGGCGGAACTGATTCAAAACCTGTAGGAATGGTCTGGATCGCCGTATCTTCTGATAAAGGAACTGTTGCAGAAAAATATTTATACGGCTCAGAACGCATTCAGAATATACTAAGGTTTTCAAATGCTGCACTTAACCTTCTGAGATTACAGATAATCAGGCAATAAATACCAAATCCTTCAGTCAGCTGTTAAAAAACAGATAAAAAATTTGGTTAATCAGATAAAAATCACGTATTTTGCGCTTCGTTTTTAAAAGCTAATTAGAATTGAAGTAAAAACAGGAATCAATGTCAAAGATTTGTCAGGTTACGGGAAAGAGAGCGCTTGTTGGGAATAACGTATCGCATTCAAAAAGAAGAACTAAGAGGAAATTTCATCCGAATCTTTTTGACAAAAGATATTTTCTGCCTGAAGAGAAAAGGTGGGTTTCACTTACTGTTTCTGCAGCAGGAATAAGGCTTATCAGCAAGAAAGGACTTACAACAGCTCTTAAAGAAGCAAGGGAAAAAGGTTACATCACGAATTACTAAAAGCATAAAAGATGGCAAAGAAAGCAAAAGGAAACAGACAGCAGGTAATTCTGGAATGCACCGAGCATAAGCAGAGCGGACTGCCGGGAACATCGAGATATATTACTACAAAGAACAGGAAAAACACTCCCGACAGACTGGAGAGGATGAAATATAATCCGATAATGAAGAAATATACACTCCACAGGGAAGTAAAATAAAAACATCAAACCATGGCAAAGAAAGTTGTAGCATCGCTAAAGACGGGTTCAGGCAAGGTGTTCACCAAGTGCATCAAAATGACAAAATCCGATAAGACAGGAGCTTATCAGTTCCGCGAGGAGATTGTACATAACGATCATATTCGTGATTTTTTTTCTAAGAAATAACCCGGGTTGTTTACTGTAAGATATTAAAGCTTTCTTCCCAGCTGAAGAGAGCTTTTTTTATATTTGTTAATCATTAGATCAGAAATGGCGTTTCCCCGTTTTTTTACAAGAGAAAATAAGGAAAATCTTAACAAGGGCCTTCAGAAAACAAGAGAAAATGTATTCGTAAGACTCTCCAGGTCTGTTATAGGCAAATCGAGAGTTGATGATGAGGTTCTCGACAATCTCGAGGAAGTCCTTGTATCTTCCGACGTCGGCGTTGAAACCACACTGCAGATAATTGACAGGATCGAAGCCAGGGTTGCAAAAGACAAGTACTTAAATACAAGTGAACTGAATACTATTCTTAAAGAAGAGATCGTGTCCCTCCTGGAGGATAATTCAGCTGAAGGAGATCCTGATTTCTCAGTTCCGCCTTCAAAAAAACCATATGTGATAATGGTTGTGGGGGTCAATGGTTCAGGAAAAACGACCACAATTGCCAAACTTGCTTATAACTACAGAAATGCCGGGAAAAAAGTACTTCTGGGCGCAGCCGATACATTCAGGGCTGCAGCTATCGACCAGCTGCAGATATGGGCTGACAGGGCAGGAGTCTCTGTTATCAAGCAACAGATGGGATCGGATCCGGCTTCTGTTGCATTTGATACCGTCAGATCGGCAGTTGCGGGTGATTATGATGTGGTCATTATCGATACAGCCGGAAGGCTTCATAATAAGATCAACCTGATGAATGAACTTTCCAAAATAAGAAGGGTCATGGATAAAGTAATGCGCGGCGCACCACATGAGGTACTGCTCGTACTTGACGGATCGACAGGTCAAAATGCATTTGAACAGGCTAAACAGTTTACCTCGGTAACAAATGTAACAGCGCTGGCAATCACAAAACTTGACGGTACCGCTAAAGGAGGTGTCGTTATAGGAATTTCACACCAGCTGAAAATACCTGTTAAATATATAGGTATAGGTGAAAGAATGGAAGACCTCCAGATATTCAACCGAAGTGAATTTGTAGATTCACTTTTCAGTACCTGATTTACTGCATATATTTACATCGCTTCAAATAATCCTGGCTGAAATAAACGATTACTTAACCAGGATAAATTGAATTTATCATGATGAAATCCAAAAAGATAAATATAGTAACCCTGGGTTGTTCAAAAAACACAGTTGATTCGGAGAAACTGCTACGGCAGCTTTCTGAAGGCGGCTATTACGTTACATGGGACCGGGATAATGCCGGTGCAGATACCGTTATAATAAACACCTGCGGATTCATCGGCGATGCAAAGGAAGAAAGTATAGATACAATCCTGAAATTTGTCAGAGCAAAGGAGAAAGGCAATATTAAAAACCTTTACGTAATGGGATGCCTTTCAGAAAGATATAAAGAACAACTTATTGCCGAGATACCTGAAGTAGACAAGTATTTCGGAGTTAACAATTTAACGGACATCCTTAAGGAAAACGGGGTCACTTATCAAAATAGTCTGGTTACAGAAAGGATCCTCACCAGTCCCGGGCATTATGCATATCTCAAGGTATCAGAAGGCTGCGACAGAACCTGTGCCTTCTGCGCGATTCCCCTCATCAGAGGCAAGTGCATATCAAGACCTGTCGGGGAGCTTGTAAAGGAAGCATCAGGTCTCGCTGATACCGGTGTCAAGGAACTTATTCTAATAGCACAGGATCTCAGTTATTACGGGCTCGATCTTTACAGGAAAAACAAACTGCCTGACCTCCTGGAAGAACTCCTGAAAATGAAATCCTTTGAATGGATCAGGCTTCATTATCTTTATCCAGCGGGGTTTCCCGAAGTTCTTATACAGCAGATACGCGACTACCCGCAAATCTGTAAATATATAGATATTCCCATCCAGCATATATCCGATAATATGCTGAAAATGATGAAAAGATCATACGGTAGGAGAGATGCCGAAGAGCTCCTTTATCATCTGAAGGACGAAATTCCTGATGCTGTCTACAGGACAACACTGATTGCCGGGCATCCGGGAGAAACAGAAAATGATTATCTGGAACTTAAAAGTTTTATCAATGAATTCAGGTTCGACAGACTTGGTGTGTTCGCTTATTCACATGAAGAAGATACATATTCATACCTAAATTATAAGGATGATGTTCCGGATGATGTTAAAGAATCAAGGGTATCAGAGCTTATGGAAATACAGCAGATCATTTCTGCTGAAAAGAACGAGTCATTAAAGGGAAAAGTCTTAAAAGTGGTGATTGACAGAAAAGAAGACGAATATTACATCGGCCGTACTGAATATGACAGTCCGGAGGTCGACCAGGAGGTGCTCATCCCGGTCCGCTATGACCTGTCGCCCGGCACTTTCTATAACATTCAGATTACCGATACCACAGAATTTGATCTGTTCGGCGAACCGGTCTGATCCGGTCATTCATTCCTCCGAAGGCATATCCTCCGGTTCTTCCTGACCTTCCTTCTTCTTATGAATTTTTATCCTTATTTCAGATTTGGCGCTGTTAAAGCCAACATTTATAATATCACCGTCACCCGGACCCTCCTTTATAAGCACCTCGGCCATCGGATCTTCAAGATATTTCTGAATTGCTCTTTTTAAGGGACGGGCTCCATATGTTGCATCAAATCCCCTGTCGGCAATAAAATCCCTGGCTGCAGCAGCTATTTTGAGCTGATAGCCAAGTGATTTCACCCTGTCATACAATCCCTGAAGTTCAAGGTCGATGATCTTGTTAATATCATCTTTTTCAAGTGAATTAAACATGATTATATCATCGATCCTGTTCAGGAATTCAGGTGCAAATGTTTTCTGGAGGGCTTTCTGAAGAATGCTCTTCGTCTGTTCATCACGGGTAGCCTTCTTTGCCTGAGTATCAAAACCTATTCCGTGACCAAATTCCGAGATCTGCCTGGTTCCGATATTCGAAGTAAGTATAACTATAGTATTCCTGAAGTCCACACGTCTTCCCAGACTGTCTGTAAGCTGACCTTCATCAAGGACCTGAAGGAGAATATGGAAAACATCGGGATGAGCTTTTTCTATTTCATCAAGGAGAACGACAGAATATGGTTTTCTTCTGACCTTTTCGGTCAGTTGTCCGCCTTCCTCATAGCCTACATATCCGGGAGGTGCTCCGACGAGGCGTGATACAGAAAATTTCTCCATGTATTCGCTCATATCGATCCTCACAAGATTATCTGTTGTATCAAACAGGAATTTGGCCAGCACCTTTGCAAGCTGAGTTTTTCCAACACCGGTAGGTCCAAGGAATATGAAGGTTCCTATCGGTTTATTCGGATCTTTAAGTCCGGCTCTGTTTCTCTGGATAGATTTTACGATCTTCTGAATAGCTTCATCCTGACCTATAACACTTCCCCTGAGTTCATCAGCCATCCTGAGAAGCCTTGTACCCTCTGTCTGGGCTATTCTCTGAACAGGGACACCTGTCATCATAGCAACAACCTCAGCCACTTTTTCAGCATCGACGGTTTCCCTGTTGACGGACAGCTCTTTTTCCCATTTTTTCTTTTCCTGATCAATAGCTTCAAGAAGGTCCTTTTCCCTGTCGCGGAAACTTGCTGCCTTTTCGAAATTCTGATTCTTGACAGCCGTCATTTTCTCTTTCTTCGTATCCTCAAGCTGCTTCTCAAGGGAAAGTATCTTTTCGGGAACAACAATATTCGAAATATGGACTCTCGAACCCGATTCATCAAGTGCATCAATAGCCTTATCCGGGAGATGCCTGTCGGAGATATATCTTGCCGTAAGTTTTACACAGGCATCAATAGCATCATCTGTATATATTACGTTATGATGTTCCTCATATCTCTCCTTTATATTCTGAAGGATATTGATTGTTTCCTCAACTGATGTAGGATCAACGAGCACTTTCTGGAACCTTCTTTCAAGTGCACCATCCTTTTCAATGTGCTGGCGGTATTCGTCAAGAGTTGTTGCACCGATGCACTGGATCTCACCCCGTGCAAGAGCAGGTTTAAGCATATTGGCAGCATCCAGTGACCCGGTTGCACCGCCGGCCCCGACTATTGTATGTATTTCGTCTATGAAAAGAATTATATTGTCATTTTTTGAAAGTTCATTAAGGATTGCTTTCATACGCTCCTCAAACTGACCCCGGTATTTCGTTCCGGCAACAATTGATGCGAGATCAAGAGCAACCACCCGCTTATGAAACAGAACTCTCGATACGTTCTTCTTGGTTATCCTGAGAGCCAGTCCTTCAGCAATTGCAGATTTCCCCACTCCAGGCTCACCTATAAGTACCGGATTATTCTTCTTTCTCCGTGAAAGTATCTGGGCAAGTCTTTCAATCTCCCGTTCTCTTCCCACAACAGGATCAAGCCTTCCTTCCTCTGCTGCTTTCGTCAGATCTATCCCGAAATTATCAAGTACAGGTGTGTCGGAGGAGGATTTGGACTGGGAGGGGGAGGAAGCATGTCCTTTTCCCGAAGGGCCGAATCCCTGACCCTCATCATCCTCATCACGGGGATAGTCAGCCTTGGATCTCAGAGTTCCCGATTCAACCACCTTTTTTACAGCCTGATAATCAACATCCATCTCCGCCAGGAACTTTGTAACAAGAGTATTTTCATCCTTCAGTATTGCAAGAAGCAGATGTTCAGAGTCAATAGAATTGCTTTTCAAAGCTTTGGCTTCAAGATAAACAAGCTTAAGAATCCTTTCAGTACTCCTGAGTAATGGTATGACTTCATGATCTGCCACAGGCACAGGACTTTGAACTTTAATACTTTTCTCAAGAGAGCCTTTCAGTCCCATCAGATCAACCCCCTGGCTAAGAAGAATATCAACTGCAACTCCTTCTCCGTCCCTCAGAATCCCAAGAAAAAGATGTTCTGGACTTATATGACTGTTTCCCAACCTTATAGCCTCTTCCTTGCTATAACCAAGGATATCTTTTACTCTCTGTGAAAATTGTGAATCCATATATTTTCTGTCGTTTACCCTTCAAATTACTGTAAACCGCCATTCTGGCAGATGCCAGAAGACAAAAGTACATATAAATGAAAGAACAAAGTTAAATTTAAGTGATATTATAGTATGGCAATATCCGTGCCCATTTATTAACAACGAATGTTAAAAATTCACAACACCGGGAGGCATAAAATACCCAAATAATGACTATTTTCGGGGATCAAAAAAGCAAATAGCTTTTATTACATTAATTAATTAATTATTAATCTGTTATGTCTGATAGAGAGAGGGTGGTTCAGGTAAATATTGAGGAGGAGATGAAGTCTGCATATATCGATTATTCGATGTCTGTAATTGTATCGCGGGCACTACCTGACGTGAGAGATGGTCTTAAACCGGTTCACCGGCGTGTACTTTTCGGCATGTCAGAACTGGGGGTATATTCGAATAAACCTCATAAGAAATCCGCGAGGATAGTGGGAGAGGTGCTCGGTAAATTTCATCCCCACGGGGATTCTTCTGTTTATGAAGCCATGGTAAGGATGGCACAGGAATGGTCATTAAGGTATCCGCTGGTTGACGGCCAGGGCAACTTTGGTTCCGTTGACGGCGACAGCCCTGCCGCTATGAGGTACACAGAAGCAAGGCTCAAAAAGATCGCCGAAGAGACTCTGGCCGATATTGACAAAAATACTGTCGACTTTCAGCCAAATTTTGATGATTCACTGAAGGAACCCGTTGTACTACCAACTCGCATTCCGATACTGCTTGTTAACGGAACCTCGGGAATAGCTGTAGGAATGGCTACAAACATGCCGCCACATAATCTTTCCGAGATTGTGGATGCTACTATTGCTTATATCGATAATCCTGAAATTACTACAGAAGGATTGCTTAAATACATAAAAGGTCCCGATTTTCCGACCGGGGGGATAATTTACGGTGAACAGGGGATAAGGGATGCTTTTGAAACGGGACGCGGAAGGATAATTATCAGGTCGAAAACCGAAGTCGAGCTCACACATTCAG
Source organism: uncultured Rikenellaceae bacterium (assembly GCA_964410385.1). GTDB lineage: Bacteria > Bacteroidota > Bacteroidia > Bacteroidales > VadinHA17 > LD21. Next base: position 8,259 of record CAYPHL010000118.1, read on the forward strand.
GAAGAGAATGTATTGTAGTCACCGAAATACCTTATATGGTAAACAAGGCGGAGATGATCAGAAGGATAGCCGACCTGATAAATGAGAAGAAACTTGAAGGAATATCATATATTAATGATGAATCTGACCGGAACGGGATGAGGATTGTAATAATTCTCAAGAAAGACGCTACTGCAAATGTGGTCCTGAACAATCTCTTCAAATATACATCTCTTCAGACAACCTTTAACGTTAATAATATTGCACTGGTAAAGGGAAGACCAAAAACTCTGAGTACAAAGGACCTTATATCATATTTCGTCAAACACCGTCATGAAATCATAATAAGAAGGGCCAGGTACGACCTGGATCAGGCCGAAAAACGGGCGCATATACTTCAGGGTCTGATAATTGCAAGCGACAACATTGATGAAGTTGTTGCAATAATCAAATCTTCACCAAATGCCGATACAGCAAGGGAGAGGCTTATTGAGCGTTTCAGTCTTTCTGAAGAACAGGCCAGAGCCATTGTTGAAATGCGCCTCAGGCAGCTCACAGGACTTGAACAGGAAAAACTGAGATCGGAATATGAAGAAGTAATGGCTTTGATCGAATACCTTAAGAAAGTGCTGGAAAGCCACGATCTCCAGATGAAGATCATTAAAGATGAACTTATTGAGATAAGGGAAAAATATGGTGACAGGAGGCGGACAGAAATAGTTCCCAATGCTGAGGAATTCAATCCCGAAGATTTTTATGCCGATGATGAAATGGTTATTACAATTTCACATATGGGCTATATAAAAAGGACACCGCTTACAGAGTTCAGAAGACAGAACAGGGGAGGTACCGGATCCAAAGGCGGAACCACAAGGGATGAAGATTTCATCGAACACCTTTATATAGCCACAATGCATAATAATATGCTCTTCTTTACGACAAGAGGAAAATGCTACTGGCTGAAGGTCTATAATATCCCCGAAGGCTCACGGACATCGAAGGGCAGAGCTATGCAAAACCTTATTAATATTGAACCCGGTGATACTGTTAAAGCCTTTATCAATGTAAAGGATCTTAATGATCCTTCCTATATCAACAACAATTTTATTGTTTTGTGTACCAAAAAGGGTATTATCAAAAAAACTTCCCTCGAAGCATATTCAAGGCCAAGAGCAAACGGTGTGAATGCAATAACTGTCAGAGAAGGGGATGAACTGCTTGAAGCTAAAATGACAAACGGCAATCACCACATAATGCTTGCTGTAAGATCGGGAAGGGCAATATGCTTTCCCGAAAGCTATGTTAGACCAATGGGCAGAACAGCTTCAGGTGTCAGGGGAATAAAACTTGCCGATGAAGAAACAGATATTGTTGTTGGAATGATTACTGTCGAGAACAAAGAGAAAGATATACTCGTTGTATCTGAAAAAGGTTATGGAAAGAGAACAGATATCGATGCATACAGGATAACCAACAGAGGAGGTAAGGGTGTAAAGACCATAAATATCACCACGAAAACAGGATCCCTTATCGCTCTTAAGGACGTTACCGATAACCATGATCTTATGATAATTACACAGTTCGGAAATATCCTTCGCAGCCCTGTCTCGGCTCTCAGGGTGATGGGTCGTGCAACCCAGGGAGTAAGACTTATTAATCTAAGGGAAAATGATATCATTGCATCAGTGGCATGTGTTGAAGTCAACGAGGAGAGTGATATTCCCGAAGCTCCTGAAAATGACGAAAATCAGGAAAATAATTCCTTTGGTGAGGAAAATGGCAAAGAATTTGAAGATTAATAAGTAATGTTATAAATTTGGAAAATTATTTAAGAACAAAAACTTTTAAAAAATTAAAGTAATAATCATGAAAAAATTCTATTCGCTACTACTTGTAGTATTCATCTCATTCGGAGCATTGGCACAGAAGGGTAAAGTGACTTCAGCTCTCAGCTTCATTGACCAGGGGGCCCTGGATAAGGCAAAAGAAGCCCTTGATCAGGCATTCGCTAATGAGAAATCCAAAAACTGGTTCAACACCTATTTTGCAAAAGGGAAACTGTGCCAGGCGGTCTATAAAGCTGAAGATCCAAAATACAGCTCATATTATACCGATCCTCTGGCTGAAGCTTATGCAGCATATGAAAAAGCGATCTCGCTTGATCCTAAAGGAGGTACGAAGAAAAGGATCATTACAAACATGGTATATAACTCACTGGCCCTTGACCTGTATGCCCAGGGAAGCAAGAAGTTTGAAGCCAAAGACTTCGATGGTGCCCTGAAATCGTTTGCCACACAGATAGAGATTACCGAAAGCGATAAATATGCAGGTGCTATCGATACAGGTATGTATTATAACGCCGGCCTTGCAGCCATCAATTCAAAAAAATATCAGGATGCAATAAAATATTTCGAGAAATGTGCCGAAATGAAATACCTGGGAATTACACCTCACATTCAGATTTATGAAAGCCTTATGGGACTAGGAGATACAATCAAAGCCGAAGCATATCTTCTTGACCTTCCAAATAAATTCCCGGGAGACAACCAGGTAACCCTTCAGCTTATCGATTTCTATCTTAAAGCTGATAAGCCGGAACAGGCTCAGAAATATATCGCGATAGCAAAAGAAGCAGATCCCAACAACTACAGCCTGTACTTTGCGGCAGGTATAATGCATCTGAATCAGAATAATTTTGATCAAGCTATTGCTGAGCTCACAAAATCAATCGAAATAAAGAATGACCTGTATGATACCCAGTATGGTCTCGGAGCCGCTTATATAAATAAGGCTGCAGATATGTTCCTGAAAGCAAATGACATCATGGATGTAAACAAATATACCGTAGCAATAGAAGAAGCCAATACGGTTTATGCGAAAGCCCTTCCTTATATGGAAAGAGCTCTTGAACTGAAACCGGATGATACCTATACTCTTAGAAGCCTACAGGAACTTTATTACAGACTGAAACAGAAAGATGCTTCCCTGAATAGCAAGTACGAAGAGGTCAGAGCTAAACTTAGCACTCTCGAACAGAAGTAATCATGAGAAATATAACCTGGATACCTTGATAAACAGGTAAATCGTAAAAAAGCTTTTCGTATAATGAAAAGCTTTTTTATTTTAACAAGATTTTATAACCAGAGCATGAGAAGAGTAGTTTTTATTTTTATAACTGTTTTTTTTCTGGCAAACGGATGTTCTGACATCGATGAACCACCTTATCCGGAAAATCCTCAGATAGTGGTACTTATGTATCACAAAATTTCCCAGGAAAAAGCAGAAAATCTGTACGAAAGGAGCAAAGCTGATTTTGAAAATGACATTAAATATCTGATTAGCAATAATATAACATGTATCGATTTCAAAGATCTCGAAAAAATCAAGCAATCCGGGGAAATGCCTTCACGACATTCGGTAATAATAACATTCGATGATGGTGACAGATCATGGTACGATATAGTCGTACCTCTGCTGAAAAAATACGGCATGAAAGCCACATTTTTTCTATGGGTGGAAAAGATGGGAAACAACTCATTTCTGTCATGGCAGGAAGTTCAGTATATAAGTAACATTGCTTATCCCGGAGGAATAAAACCATTTGTATTTGGATCACACAGCTATTCACACCAGTTCCTGCAAACTGCAAGAAATAATTATGCCACACCCGGTGAATACAAAATTTTCCTTAACTGGGAGCTATCAAGATCAAAAGAAGTCATTGAAGGATACACGCCTGGTGTGGTACAGATTCTGGCTCTTCCTTACGGTGACGGGGCAGGTGATACTGAAATAATAGCTTCTGCGCAACTTAACGGGTATAAATTCATCAGAACTTCCAGAAATGATGCAGTAAGCAGCATCTCTGAACTGGATCTTTTCAATATTCCGAGCTTACCGATGCTTGACAATACGGAACAGGATGAGATAGGGTATTACCTTGACAATTAGAGTGCCTAAAGTGCCTA
>CAYPHL010000119.1:0-6444 GCA_964410385.1 uncultured Rikenellaceae bacterium
TCCAGCCATAAGCGACGGGAAGGAGGCTCCACAATTTATCCACCTGGCTGTAATTTCGGGTTATCTCGCTTACAATGAAGGTAACTATAATAACGATGATCATAAGAGTTAACCATGCTGATATAAGGGTTTGGAATTCTGTATCATACCGGCTTAGAAATGAGAGACAAAAAAGTGATGTTGAAAGACAGGTCATAAAAGGATTAATATTAGTTGCGGTTCCGAAGATAATTTATCCGGCAAAAATATGCCATATCTGGTGTAAGGAATTTTTACATAATTAAAATCCGGTCTCCTTCTGATTCCTCCTATGCTGTATCCGATCTCACCCCCTTAAATTCCCCCTCTCCCGGGGTGAGAGGGGGATAATGGTCGTATACTTCAGTCTGCGGTGTGAAAATTTACTTTTGAGGATGACCAGATTGAATATTCTTCCTTTTTCCCGCAAGTACATGGTAATGCAGAATTATGAACGGAGCAATTTAAAACGTATTAAAAAACGTATTAAAAGACGTATTAAAAGACGTATTAAAAGACGTAGTTATGTTTTAGAAAATAACGATATGATCTCTTTTGCCCACAGGACAAAGGTTGTGCTGGCTTTTCACTGATTCCTTAACCTTGAGATATAGTTGTTGATGTATAGTTCCTTCTTTTTAAGCCTGTATTGCATTATGAACCTCGGATGTTCAAGTGGTACGATCCTTTCAAAGAATTTATATTTCCGGTTCAGTTCTGAAATGAATTTATGGTTCTTTCCTGTTCCCAGGCAGAAACAGGTATCGGGGTGAATACCGAAATCAATTTGTTTTCTTAATGATACAAGGATGAAATCCATTATTGATTCGGTGAGTTTCCTGTTGTCGTAGTAATTATAATTGACTACTTTTCCTTTCTTCCCCGCCGATGTAAAGCCCAGTGGACTTACTGAGCTTATATAATGATCTCCATAGAATTTTTCAGGTCCACCATATCTGTCTATCATTTCATACATGAAAACAGATGAGGTCTCATATGTCTTCATCCCTTTAAGTGATATGCCGCATATGCTTTCAAGTCTGATTGTATCCGTGAAAGGAATACCCGTTGCTCCGGCGCCAAACCTTCCCGGATTGATGCCCATTATCATGTGCCGCTTCCTGTTATCGCTGTAATACTTCCTGTAAAACATTGATATTGTATCTAATATCTGTGGATTATCCCTGAAAGGATTCATCAGGGATATGCCTTCAGGAAGTTTACCATCAAAGCTTATTTCACGATAGAATGAAATTATTCTGTCTGCAAAGGTTGTCATGTAACAAAAATAGGGATGTCAGCGTTAAATGTTGTTAATATTGAGATTAAAAATTTTCAGCGCATCCGGCATAAGCATTTTTAATTGTGTAAATTTGTGAACTTCTAATAGCAGAGCATCCGGTATATATGGCAAGCCAGGATTGTATCAGGCCTTATGGCGATAAACAGGCATCGTTTGATAAGCGTTATCTTGAGATGGCTCTTATCTGGGCTGAAAATTCTTATTGTATAAGGCGGAAGGTGGGAGCTCTGATTGTGAAGGGGAAGATGATAATTTCAGACGGTTATAACGGCACTCCGTCGGGTTTTGAGAATGTTTGCGAAGATGAAAACAATGTGACAAAACCTTATGTTCTTCATGCCGAAGCAAATGCCATTACAAAAGTGGCAAAGTCGAATAATTCCAGCGAAAATTCAACTCTTTATGTTACAACATCTCCCTGTATGGAATGTGCGAAGCTTATAATACAGTCGGGGATAAAAAGAGTTGTTTACTGCAACAAGTACCGTATCACGGACGGTCTTGACCTTCTTAAACGTGCAGGGATAGAGCTGGTATATATTGATCCTGAAAATGATGTTTATGAGCAACAATAAAACAAAGTGGAGTATTTTTCTTCCTCTGATGCTTGCAATTGCCCTGGTACTCGGGATACTTATAGGTATTGTACTTCCTGAGAAGAGGGATCCGTCCCAGCTTCCGGGGATCAGGCCCAGGAATGACAAGCTTGGTACCATTCTCAATATAATTGAAAGGAATTACGTCGATTCGGTTAACCGCGACGATCTTGTGGAAGCTGCGATACCCGCAATGCTCAAGAAGCTTGATCCTCATTCAGTGTATATACCGGCAAAGGATCTTGCCCGTGCAAACGAATCACTTCAGGGAAATTTTGAAGGTATCGGCATATCCTTCAACATGCTCACAGATACAATACTTGTAATAAGTACAATACCCGGCGGCCCTTCAGAGAAGATGGGATTGCAGGCCGGAGATAAGATATTATATGTAAATGATTCCCTTGTTGCTGGAAAGGGGATAAGCGATGAGGATGTGATGGGAATGCTCAAGGGTCCCAAAGGAACTACTGTCGGGGTAAAGATCCTCAGGAGCGGATTCAGGGATCTGCTGACATTCAATATCATTCGCGACAAGATCCCGATTTACAGCGTGGATGTCGCATATATGGTCAATAAGCAGACCGGGTATATTAAGATCAATAATTTTGCAGTAACAACATTTGATGAATTCATGAAGGGTCTGAAAGCGCTGAAGGATCAGGGTATGACAAAGCTGATAGTTGATCTGCGCAGCAATTCCGGAGGAATAATGGAAGATGCCGTCCAGATTGCAAATCAGTTCCTGAAACAAGGGCAGCTCATTGTTTATACAATGGGCAGGAATCAGCCGCGAAATGAGGCAAGGGCCACAGGGAAGGGTGAATTTGAAGATGGAGACCTTGTTATACTTATCGATGAGGGAAGCGCTTCAGCCAGCGAGATTCTTGCAGGAGCAATCCAGGATAATGACCGTGGTACAATAATTGGACGAAGGTCATTCGGGAAAGGACTTGTGCAGGAACCGGTGCCATTTGCCGACGGATCGGGGATGAGACTTACAATTGCCCGCTACTATACTCCTACAGGAAGATCCATTCAAAAGCCATATACCGAAGGATTTGATGAATATTTCGATGACCTGAATACCAGATTTAACAGGGGGGAATTTGAAGTATCAGACAGTATACATTTCTCGGAATCGCTTAAGTTTACCACTCCGGGCGGAAGAACCGTTTACGGTGGAGGAGGGATAATGCCAGATGAATTCATCCCTGTCGATACTTCAGAAATATCGAGGTATTTTCTCCTTGTCAGGCCTTTCATTTATCAGTTCTCATTGAAGTATACTGAAAAGAACAGGGACAGGCTTAAGAAGTTCACCGAAGCAGGGGAACTTGAAAAATTTCTCGACAAACAGGGATTGATCGATCAGTTCAGCAGGTACATCGAATCGGCAAATCTGCAGCCTTCAGGTGCTGTGAGCGGTATTAAACCTGATCCGGAAGGCCTGCACACATCCGGCAGGGTTATCCATACCCAGATAAAGGCATACATTGCCCGAAATATACTTGATAATAAAGGATTTTATCCGATCTGGCAGCAGATCGATACCACGCTGAAATACGCTATCAAATATCTTGACAAGGAGAATTAGTAAAGCTTCATCTCTGCCATATATTCTGCAATCTGCACAGCATTAGTCGCTGCACCCTTGCGGATATTGTCAGAAACGATCCACAGATTCAGACACTTCTCCCTTGAAAGATCTCTTCTTATCCTTCCCACAAAAACCTCATCCCTGTTATGAGATAATATTGGCATCGGATATTTGTTTACCGAAGGATCATCATAAATAATATTCCCCGGGAATCCGCTGATCAGGGATTTAACATCCTCAATGTCATATTCCTTTTCAAATTCAATATTTACTGCTTCCGAATGTCCGCCTACAACAGGTATTCTCACAACAGTTGCAGTTACCATTATAGACTTGTCTTCAAGGATCTTTCTTGTTTCGTCAATGAGCTTCTGTTCTTCGGTAGTATATCCGTCGGGCTGAAATGTTCCTCCGTGTGGGAAGCAGTTCATATCAATGGGGTGTGCATAAGCCATTTCTCCTTTTATGCCGCTCCTTTCATTTTCCATCTGCTGGACAGCTTTTACACCTGTACCAGTTACTGACTGGTAGGTGGCAACAACAAGACGTTTGATCTTATATTTCCTGTGAAGTGGAGCAAGGGCCATTACCATCTGTATGGTTGAGCAGTTTGGATTTGCTATTATCCTGTCGCCTTTCTTCAGAACGTGACTGTTAATCTCGGGTACAATTAGCGGCACATTGTCATACATACGCCATGCCGATGAATTATCAATAACCACTGTTCCTTTCTGAGCAAAGACAGGAGCCCATTCCTTTGATGTTGATGCACCTGCGGAAAAAATAGCAAATACAGGTCTGGCTTCGACAGCTTCCGTTACGCTGACAATCTTCACCGGCTTCCCGTTGAAAATTATTTCTTTACCAACCGATTTGCTCGAAGCGGCAGGAATAAGTTCAGTAACAGGGAAGTGTCTCTCTTCAAGGACTTTCATCATTGTCCGGCCAACCATGCCGGTAGCTCCTACAACAGCAACTTTCATATTTCTTTTAATTGGTAATTTTTAAATTATTCCTAAATTTACATTAGTAAAAAACGGTCAAAAATAACGTTTTTTTCATTCTGTCACGCTGCATGAAAAAAGTTATTTTACTGATTCATTTTTTGCCGGTTATGGCATTATGTGATCTCATGGTTCCATTTGACAGGGATCAGGTCCAGATGTCATTCCGTGCAGAACCGGGAGATATTGTGATTTCAGAAATAATGGCAGATCCGATACCTGCGGTTGAACTTCCACCTGAGGAATATATCGAAATATATAACCGTTCAGCCAACACGATTAATCTCTCGAAATGGAAACTCTCATCATCTGATCAGAATTCATTCTTCCCCAACCTGGAAATTAGTCCGGGTGAATATCTTATATTAACCGCAGTCGCTGACACTTCATTATTTGCACCCTTTGGCAGGACGGTTGGCTTAAAGCCTTTTCCGGCACTTACCGACAAGGGGAGGATCATTGTCCTGTCAGATGATCAGGGGAAATTAGTAAATGGTGTTGAATATTCTTCGGAATGGTATGGAAGTGCATTAAAGAGCGGTGGGGGCTGGTCACTGGAAATAATTGATCCTGATTCCCCCTTTTTTGCAGAAGGAAACTGGGAAGCTTCATCCTCCCGGAAAGGCGGCACCCCTGGAAGCAAAAATTCATCCCCACGGTCAAATCCCGATAAATCTTTTCTGGGGATTGTGAATGTATTCCCGGAAGACAGTATCCGGATTTCAGTTGAATTAAGTGAGCCGGTACCGGAATTTGCTGCACACATCTCCGCTATTACAATTAGCGGATCAGGGATCAGTGCTGCAGGAGTATCTGATCCGCTTTTCAGAAGATTCATTCTGACTCCAGGAGATTACCTGAAAAGAGGAAGGGTTTATATGATATGTCTGCCGGAAGTTGTAGCCGATTTTGCAGGTAACAGTTCATTGGTGAGATGTTTCAGTTTTGGTTTGCCTGAATCGGCAGAACCTGAGGACTTGGTTTTTAATGAGCTCCTCTTCAATCCATTACCTGATTGCCCTGATTTTATCGAACTCTTCAACCTGTCCGAAAAGGTATTGGATGCTTCCGGGCTGTTAATGGCATCTGTAAACACCGGCACAGGGACTCCTTCAGAGGCAAAGCAATTTGTAAATGAGCATAGATGTATAATTCCGGGATCATATTTTGCCATAACCACCGACAGGATGAAAGTAATCTCAGGATATCCTTCATCAGTTCCGGAAAATCTGTTCAGTGTTTCATTCCTGCCTTCCATGCCTGATGATCGCGGGCATCTTCTGCTTCTGAACCGGCATCTTGATAAGATTGATGAAGTTATTTATACCGGGAAACAACATTACTCCCTGCTTTCAGAGGATGAAGGCATCTCTCTCGAAAAAATCAGACCGGATCTTCAATCAGAAGAGAGCGGAAGCTGGCATTCGGCATCGGAGAGTTCAGGTTGGGGAACACCCGGAGCCCGGAATTCTGTTTTTACAATTGAAAAGCCTTCAGAAGAGAAGCTGGTTTTCTCCTCTTCGAAAATTTCTCCTGATAATGACGGCTATGAAGATGTTCTTGTAATAGATTTAAACACAGGTGATCCCGGCAGTACAGTTACAGTTACACTGTTTGATGAGACTGGAAGCTATATAAGAAGGATAGTCGAAAATTATCTGGCCGGAAACCGGGCTTCAATAGTCTGGGATGGAACAGGAGATGACGGATCGCCTGTCCGTGCCGGAATCTATATCATTCTGACAGAGATGTATAATGCCAGCGGAAAAACGGAGAAGTGGAAGAGAGTTGTTGCAGTGGTAAGAAAGTGAAATCCCAAAGGAGGATTCATTCCACTGAAATCCCCTCCTGGGAGTAGTTAATTCAACGAAATCCCCTCCTGGGAGTAGTTAATTCAACGAAATCCCCTCCTGGGAGGGGTTT
>CAYPHL010000119.1:6544-12002 GCA_964410385.1 uncultured Rikenellaceae bacterium
GAAATCCCCTCCTGGGAGTAGTTAATTCAACGAAATCCCCTCCTGGGAGGGGTTTGGGGTGGGTATTCTTAAAAATATTTACAATATGCGAAGGAAAATAATTCCATACAATCCAAACTTAAAGCAACTCGCCAGAGATCTGAGAAAAAACATGACACTTTCGGAAGTACTACTTTGGAATGAGCTGAAAAATAAAAGTATGTCAGGTTTTGATTTCGACCGGCAGCGACCTGTTGGAAACTATATTGTGGATTTTTATTGTAAAGAATTATTCCTGGCAATTGAGATAGACGGTGATACTCACATTTACAAATATGACAATGACGATGAGAGACAGAAGGAGCTTGAACGGCTTGGTGTTAGATTTTTACGTTTTGAGGATATTGAGGTTAAAAAGAATATGTCTAATGTTTTACGGGTGATTGAAGATTGGATAGAAAAGAATAAACCCACCCCCAGCCCCTCCGAGGAGGGGAGCTAGAGGAGAGTTGTTATAGCGATGCTATCAGATCCGTCATTATTGTTGTCATTTTGTCTTCTGCTTTGGCTGCTTCTTCAAGTACAGAATGGTGTGTTGTATAGGCAATTTTGCCTTCAACACCGAGATCGGTTATAATACTCACTGCAAAACACGGAAGATTCATGTGACGTGCAACAATGACCTCAGGGGTTGTTGACATCCCCACTGCATCTGCACCGATAATCCGGAAATATTTGTATTCAGACGGTGTTTCGAAAGTAGGACCGGTGGTTGAAAGATAAACTCCCTTATGCACTTTAATTTTATGCTCCTGCGCAATAAGACAGGCCCTTTTGATAAGATATTTATCATAAGCCTCACCCATGTCGGGGAAACGGACTCCGATCCTGTCATCATTCGGCCCCAAAAGCGGATTTGGAAGCAGATTTATATGATCGGTGATTATCATAATATCGCCAATATTGAATGCCGGGTTTAATCCTCCTGCAGCATTCGAGAGGAAAAGGCACTTTATCCCGAGATATTTTAAAACCCTTACAGGAAAAGAAACCTGTCCGGGTCCATATCCCTCATAATAGTGAAACCTGCCTTTCATCGCGACTATTTTTTTCTTTCCGAAATCGCCATAGATAAGCTTGCCGGCATGACCTTCGACAGTTGAGACAGGGAAATTGGGAACGTCTTTGTAATCAATTTCAATGCAGTTTTCCATACCTGCAGTGAGTCCGCCCAGACCTGTTCCCAGAATAATTCCGGCATCAGGATCAATAAATCCTCTGGATCTCAGGAATTCAGTCGTTTCGTTTATTTTTTCCAACATAGTCAATTATCAGATTATTAAATTCTTCCTCTTTATTATTAAGAAAACGGATCTCTACAGGAATAAAATACATAACCGAACGCAGGGACTCATCAATATCCCTCAGTTCTCTGAGCCTGACAGCATCCTTTTCAGTTGTGAAAACATATTTTTTCTCTGTCCCCAGGCTGTTCATTACATTATTAATTTTATAAATGTCTGCCGGAGTGTAATTATGATGATCTCCGAACGGGATATGGATGATCTCTTTACAGCTTTTACGGATATGATCGTAAAGAGGTTTCGGGCTGGCGATTCCCGTAATCAGTATAATACCGCAACCGGAAAGGTTAATTGTTAGCGGATCCGATGACCCGTTTTCAAAAACAGGAAGCGGATCCCTGTAAATGAAAGTTGTAAGGAACAGTGATTGTCCAGATGACAAACCAGGCTCAGGTTCTGAATTTTTCTGCTCTCTTTCAGAAATATTTTCCGGCGTTTTTGTTATCAGAATAATGTCTGCCCTGTTTATATTGGCGGCTCTTTCCCTCAGATTCCCCCAGGGGAGAAGATTGTCGCACCAGATTGGTCTTCCGAAGTCCGACAGGAGAATGGATAATCCGGGCTTTATCCTTCTGTGCTGGTAAGCATCGTCAAGGATAATGACATCAGTTCCACTTTTTTCAGAAAGGATCTTCCGGACACCTCTTACCCTGTCACTGTCGACAGCGACTGTAATGTCCGGAAATTTTCTGCTTATCTGTAATGGTTCATCTCCGATATCATTGAAACCGGAACCTGGTCCCGCAAAGCGGAATCCTCTGGTCTTTCGCCTGTATCCCCTGCTTAAAAGTGCAATATTGAACTTATTTCTCAGAAGGCTGATAAGATATTCCGAGTGTGGTGTTTTGCCGGTTCCCCCCACTGTGATATTCCCTACACAGATGACAGGAAGGTTAAACTTGTGAGATTTCAGGATCTTCGAATCATAAAGGAAGTTCCTGAAGTCTGTTATTAATCTCCAGATAAGTGAAAGGGGGTACAGGATTATACTTCGTCTGTTCCCCATGGTTTAGTTGATCTCAATAAAGTAGGGCAATCGGGCCTGTATCCCGGACAGTTCTCTTATCTCCGAAAGCTCTTTATAGAACCTGAATGATTCTCCGAGTTCCTTTTTAAGAAGACTGAGTTTAATTTCACCGCTGAGCTGATTTAACAATTTCATGTAAGGATCTTCCACAACCGGAAGTTCCCTTATTGAATAAGTACTGATACCGGCAATGGCGGCTGCCCCTTTAATTGCATCATTCAATCCCCCGATCGTATCAACAAGTCCCAGTCTCAGGGCGCTTGTACCGCTCCAGACCCGTCCCTGTGCAATACTGTCAACTGAAGCAAACGTCATTTTTCTTCCCGCTGAGACCTTCCCGACAAAATCACTGTAGATCTTTTCAATACTCTCCTGCATTACCTGCTTCTCATAAACATTCATTGGTCTGAATATTGACGGGAAATCGGAATTCTGGTTTGTATTGACTGTTTCTGTATTGATCCCGAGCTTCTGCTCCATAAGTTTACCTGTATTTGGAATTAATCCGAATACACCTATTGATCCTGAAATTGTATTGGGACCGGCATAGATTTTAGTTCCCGGTGCTGAGATAAAGTATCCTCCCGATGCAGCATAATTTCCCATGGAAATGACTACCGGCTTTACCTTTGCTGCCATCTCGAGCTCCCGCCACATAATATCTGAAGCAATTGCATTTCCCCCCGGAGAGTTAACCCTCAGCACGATAGCCTTCACGGTACTGTCCTTTCTTTCTTTTCTTATTACCTCCGCATACCTGTCACCGCCAATATTATAATCGTTTCCTTTTCCCATCGTTATTGTACCAGAGGCATATATCACTGCAATCCTTGTCCTGGTAGTCAGAACTTTATCAGGATCGGGAACCTTTGTATATTTTGCCATCGGGACCATGGCAATCTTGTCATCGGTTGTCAGGCCTGAAAGTATCTTAAGAGTATCTATCATCTGATCGCGATAGATGAGGCCATCGACCAGTTTTGTTGTGAAGGCGCCGTCAGCATTGTATCCGGCAAGGTTATCTGCAAGCTTATTAAGCTGTTCAGTGGTCATACTCCGCGATTTTGCAATCTCTGAAACAGCATGATCCCAAATCGATCCTACATAATCCTTTATCTGTTCCCTGTTTTCCGCACTCAGTCTGTCGAGGATATAAGGTTCAACTGCTCCCTTGAATTTACCGTGACGCGTCACCTGTACTTCAACGCCAAGTTTCTCAAGTGCATTCTTATAAAACATTACTTCACCGCTTAATCCCTTAAAATCGAGAGTCGATGAAGGATTAAGATATATTTTATCTGCAGCAGTGGAAAGATAATAGCCTTCCTGCGGCAGGACATAATCTGTATATGAAATTACAAATTTGCCGCTCTTATCCCTGAACTTCTTAAGTGCATTGCGGATCTCCTCAGTTGTTGCCCACCCTGTCGGCATAATTCCTGTTTCAATAAGGATACCCTTTATATTTTCATCTTTGGCTGCTTTGTCAATATTCCTGAGAATATCATTTAATCCCGGGACCTGAGTTACAGTCATATTAATAATATCAAAGCCGGCAAAGGGATTCGGATCGGTCCTGTCAGGGATGGGCATTCCTGACTTGAGTACAAGGACAGAGTTCTTTCCGACAGAAGCGCTTTTATCCCCTGATGCAACCATTACACTGAATGTTGCCAGCATGATAAAAAAGAAAATCAGTGATGCGAGGATAATACCAACTATTGTGGCCAGTACGTAAAGAAGGAAATTTTTCATTGCGGGATCTTTTTAATTAAAAGAGAGCCAAATATATAAAAAACCACTAAAATATTTAAAAGTGTCATGCTATTTAATAAATTTGAAATTGATCTGATAGCGTATGAAAAGCGTTTTTCTGGGGATCGGGACAAACCTTGGCGAAAGGGAGGAGAACCTGAAGAAGGCAATCGCCCTTACAGGGGAACATATTGGTAATGTTATCATGGTCTCATCAGTTTATGAGACCGAACCCTGGGGTTTTAAGAGTGATACTAAGTTTCTGAATATTGTGGCTAAGGTTGAGACAGGACTGACACCATCGGGTTTGCTCGGAAGGATACTGATGATCGAAGCGATGATGGGAAGGCTAAGGGAAGGAAGCGGATACAAATCGCGGATTATTGATATTGATATTTTATTCTTCGGAAGCAGGATCTTTGGGAATAAGGCACTGACAATTCCCCATCCGAAGATTCAGGACAGGAAGTTTGTTCTGGTTCCGTTATCTGAGATTGCCGGGGATATGGTACATCCGGTATTAAATAAAAGCATTCAGGAACTTCTTGCAGAATGCAAGGACAAAAGTGAAGTTCAGAAGCAAAATCAAATCAAACCATTATCCGCAAAGCTGTAATAATCCTTGTCAGATATTATCAGATGATCAAGCAGCTGGATATCCATGAAACTGCCGGCTTCTTTGATCTTCCGGGTGATTTTTGAATCAGCTTCGCTCGGATTAAGGTTTCCCGAAGGATGATTATGGCATAGGATGATCCCTGATGCTAGGAGTTCGACTGCTTTTTTCATTACTATTCTTACGTCAGTTACTGTACCGCTTACACCTCCCTGGCTGAGTTTCATCCTGGTGATGACCTTATTTGACCTGTTGAGGTATAATATCCAGAACTCCTCATGGGAAAGATCTGAGAGAAGGGGTTGAAAGATATCTGCAACATCTTTCGAGGCTTTTATCTGTATTGTATCCTGTATATCTGATAGTTTCCTCCGTCTTCCAAGTTCAAGCGCTGCGGCAATAGTAACGGCTCGGGCCGGACCTATTCCATGTAGTTTCCTGAGATCTGAAACTGAGAGTTTTGCCAGATTATTAAGGTTGTTACCTGCCATGCAAAGCAGCTCGCGGCCAAGATCGACAGCCGATTTGTCCTTCGTGCCCGAACTGATCAGAATACCCAGGAGTTCGGCATCACTTAAACTTGAGGTTCCTTTCTCGATTAGCTTTTCCCTGGGCCTGTCACCGGCAGCCCAGTCAGTAATTTTCAGAGACATGCAGCAAAAATTATTATTCCAGATGCAATTTATAAAAATAGATTTAAATATGCAAGGTCAACCT
>CAYPHL010000120.1:0-11877 GCA_964410385.1 uncultured Rikenellaceae bacterium
TTGACAACAATACTTATATTCCGGTGAGCGGGCAGTACAATCAGAAGTTCCAGGATTATTTAAATAAGAATTTCCTTATATAGTGCATGAGCCGGTGTCCCTGACCACATTTCGCCGGAGTTAATTGACCACCTCGCTCCGGTTGTAAATAACTGCTATCATGTTGATTATATTTTTGAATTAAAGACCGGCTGAAAGTGGTCAAGGCTTCCAGCTTATGCAAATATACGGCTTCTCTCTGCTTTTGTTGTACTGGGAATAGTATTATTCTGAAGTAAAAAGTTAAGGCTTGATTTTCTCAAACAGACCTATCAATTTGGCTTTATAAATCTCTGCTATCTGTGATTCATGCTCTCCGATAGGTTTAACAGGGATCAGATCAATGACTTCGGATGCAGATAAACCGGATTTATACATCAGATCGAGAGATGCAATAATGGTCTCATAAATCGATTTTTTACTTTCTTCATCTGAAAGGCCGATTTTATTCCCTATTTCAGCAAGCTCTCTCCACTGGAACCAGAAATAGGTTGGAAGCATCGCCGACATTACTGCATAACTCTCGAGCTTCTCCTCAGGGACTTCGAAAGTGGTTCCCAGGGATTCCAGTAGATCGAGAACTGCTTTTTTCTGAGCCGGATCAAAACCCGAAGCAAATGTAACCGGATTATACCCTTCATTTATAAATGAAGTTGCATTGGGGATCAGCCTGGCCAGGTTTTTAACATGTACCAGCTTTATTGCCAGTTTTGGTAAATTGATTTTTGGAGCAAGGGAAATAACTGTAGCGCCTGGTTGCACATCATTTTTAATAAGTTCAAGAGTATCCATCACTACCGGAGGATGTAGTGCGATGAACACAAGATCCTGACAGGCAGCGTTTTTTGCATCCGATAATTCAACTTCAGGAAACAGTTTCCTGAGTTTTGCCAGAACTTCCGGATTGGTGTCGGTAACAACAACCTTTCCGAATTTCACATTCTTATTCTTAAAACCCTGCAGAAGTATTTTAGTCACCCTTCCGCCACCGATAAAACCAATTGATTTATTCATAGTATTATTTCTTAATTGTTTGATAATCTATATTATTATTTCTGTTCTTCAGTTTTAAGAATACTGAACTGATCGGTAATGAAATAAATTATTGAAATTAAAACACTTATAACAACTGATATGTCAAATACAGTGTAAGCCACCCTGACTATCTGGTAGATCAGGTCAAACTTGATCATCATCAAAATACCTGATATAACAACAAGGATCAGGGAAAAAGCCTGAAGTTTGCATAGCAGGCTTCCTGAAAGGCTTTCTTTCTTCATTCTGATCCAGGTATATGCTCCGGCAACCAACGCGATTACAGTTATTATGAAATGACTGGCATCAAGTTTCAGCCTGTCGGGTAGCACATAACTGTTCACATCTGGTTTCAAAAAGACAAGGGCAACTCCGGCAGCCAGCAGACCATACAAAATATAGAGATAGTTTGTATTTAAAGGGAAAAATTTCTCTTTTCGGTTCCAGGTACAGACCGCTGATATGAGTATTGTAAGCAGGAGGAAAAGAATTGCAGGATAAGCAAATGATTTGACTATTTGTTCCCGGAAGGCTGACATTCCCATCATGAAACCGCTCATACCTAGTTTTTTATATTGAGGTTCCATCACAGGATTACCATCATCTCCAAATGGATATTTTACTACCTGTCTGAAAAACATGTCGGATCCATAAGCGTGACAATCAATACAACCGTTGGTACCCAATCCCGCTTTTGCCGGAAATACATCATGGCTGTATTTGTAAACCGATGCATATGGTGAAGATTCCAAGTTTTCTTTCTCGAGAATTTGATATTCAGTCCCTGAAAGATACATTCTGTCGTTATTTACCCATACAACCTTTCTTCCCACGAGGTCGTATTCCTGATCGGTCAAATATGCTGTTACTGAACTTATGAATGCATCAATTTCTTCTGCCGTGTTAACATCAGGGATGCTATCAGAATTATTATCGGTGATCTTTGCCAGGTCGGGATACTTCGATTTATCCTTCTGGTGTGTTGCCCACATGTTATAGATATCTCTCATTTTCGGCTGGTCAAGACCTTTTTTCCCCTCAGTGTATATTCCCGGCCATGCACTGTGGACAGCATTTACAGGAAATATCTGTCCCTTATATTTTGCAAACTCGGGAACGAAAGGATCCGAAGGCTGGTCTTTGGCTGTGAACATTGTCAGTTCCCCGTAATGGTTCCAGTAATTCATGTTCTGATCATAGAAGGTCCAGATATATTTTGATGGAGGCGAAATTTTTGTCCCCGGATTATAAATATCGCTGTTCTGGACTAAAGCTGATTTCACTTTTCTTAGTGGTATATGACATGCCTGACAGGAAAGCTTATCAAGATGAAGATCAGGAAGCCATGAATGTTTTGCAACCGGAGCATTCAGATATCCTGAAGTATGACAGTCGTTACAGGTTCTCATGGTATTGTCGAGGTCATTTCTCACCCACCCCGATGGATCATCACCTTTACCGAACTGATGTATTTCCTTCCCTTTAATACGCTGATCCGTAGCCATTGAACCAGACATGTGGCAGTCGACACATTTGATCCCTTTTGCAATATGAACATCTGTAAATTCGGTGAAAGATGAACCACGTTTCTTCCACTGTGGCTTGGAATGGCAATTGAGGCAAGTTTCATTTCTTGGTTCCCTGACAAGATGCATGGAAACTTTTCCATCGGGTCCAAACTTTGCCACGTTATACTTTAATTTTATATCAACAGTATCCCTGACTGACCCATCGATTGAGGCTAATCCTGAACCAGCGGTAGCCATCCATTTAAAATTGAATAAAGCAAGATGTTCATTCCTTGTTTTATAATCATATTCAGGCTGATGACAGAGGTTACAATCTGCCTCTATAACTCCGGAACGGTTCCATTGAGCTTGGAAATAATCCCCGTCGAAATTATTGGTTCCACCCGCTGTATAACCCATTTCCTCCATATGCTTATCGTACCTGAATCCTTCCCTGTCATATTCAAGAGGTCCCCCACCGGGGTGGCATGTTGCACATCCATTAGTTATAAAAGTGAAGGAGGTCATATCCATCCATTTTGCCGATTCATTCTTTTTAGGAGACAGGTAGTTATAAAGCGGAGCAGGAGAGCACCAGTTACCCCCGTAATTGCCTGGATTGGACACCCACTGATATCTTTCAGCCAGGATTCCGGAAGCGGTTTCGTCCTTCCCCTGCTGAAAATGGAATCCCTGCGTTATTTTATCATAATCATGACATTTCCCGCATGTTTGCTTTGGTGAATAAGGTTTATCGGCATTAATTCCTTTTACCGGATCGATAATATTGCCATCCTCATCATACAGGTAAAAGGGTGGACACACCCCGGATTGAGTTATTAGGTTCCTGTCTGTGAAAAAAACCTGTTTCTTTGCTGTCTTTAAAGTTCCTATCGTAATAATTACAAGGATAATTGCAATAAAAAACAACAGTACGACAGTGCTTCTGGACTTCATGAGAAATGGATTTTATGGTTTATTCTTACTTTTTTCTCTTGCTTTTAACTGGCACATGCATGAACCTGATAATCGGTAATTTATATCAGTATTGACTGGAAATCCGTCTTTTTCCCAGTCGACAATACCTCCGACCAGGTTTGCGACGTTATCATATCCATGAGAATTCATGAACAAAACGCCCTCATAGCTTCTGAGGCCTACAGCATCAGCAAAAATCAAAGGTTTGTCATCCGGTAAATCCTTGTAATGATCCTTAAGCTGACTCAGGGGAAGGCAAATCACTTTTTC
This sequence comes from uncultured Rikenellaceae bacterium, assembly GCA_964410385.1. Lineage (GTDB taxonomy): Bacteria > Bacteroidota > Bacteroidia > Bacteroidales > VadinHA17 > LD21. Next base: position 3,831 of record CAYPHL010000120.1, read on the forward strand.
TACTGTAAACATTTTGAAGGCACTCAGATAATCTTCACGAACATCAACAATAATGGCTCCCTTTTCACAAAGCTCAAAGGATTCTCCGGGTGTAAGGTTATGGACACCATGTGAAAAAAACCCGGTTCTGTACCATTTATTCATTGTAAATGGAATTATTAACTCTTTTCGTATTTGACTATTTTTATCTCGGCAAAATCTTTAAAATGTTTTCTGAGAAGCTGCCAGTTTTCGTAGTTAATACAATACTGAAGGTTCGGGGGGTCGATACAGCCCTGTATCAATCCGGCTCTTTTCAGTTCAGAAAGGTGCTGGTATACTGTTGAATTAGCCAGGCTGAGTTCATTGGATATATCCGTAAAGCGGCACGTATCCAGTGAGGCAAGATGACGTAAAATTGCAATCCTGGCCGGATGACCCAATGCTTTAGCGAACCTGGCAATTTTTATGTCTTCAGTCGGATAGATATTCTTATCCGAAGCTTTCATGATTTCTGACTTTAAAAAGGTAACTCGCATTTACAGGTACTGTTTTCGTAAATTTACGAAAAGATCAGAAATAAAACCTTTTCAATCCAGATTTTTATGAAAACTCTTAAAACAAGGTCATATCCTTTCTTTTATGAAATCAGGGAATGTTTTCTAGGGTTTTTCTTCCTCCAAATACCTGCAATGCATTAGCTGTGAACATCAGAGAAATGATATATGCTCTCAATTTCAGAAGCCATCCCCATTCTGCTTAATTATCCTTTCAGCTTCCCAGGCTACTTCTTTTGCTATAATCTTACAGGTATTTATTGATTTATTATCGACATACCTTTGTACATCTCCGGAAGTAGAAAATTCGCACTGTGTAACTTCACGGCATAAGGTGCTTCCAAATTCTTTCCTGAACCACTTCGACATTCTGTGTCCGATATTCATGAGCCTGTTGAACTTGTTCAAATGGTCGGCAAATGCATTTCCGCCAAAGATCTAGATTGTTAACATCCGAAAAACCCTAAGGTGACTGTCCTCAATCTCACCAAGCTTCAGGCCGACAGCCATCAAACCGGCGGTAAAGGCACTGCATGTAAGACCTTTGAATGCCGTGCCACCGATAAAACCGCCAGTTCCATTCAGTAGTTCCTCGGTAACAGTAATAGTGCCCCCCAAGTGCTTCAGGACAGCGTGGGCACAATGAAAATCGTTAGCTTTAAGATGAGAATACAAAAGGAGAAAGGCTTCTATGGCCTCGCCTGAAATAGCCCCGGTGTTGTCATTGCAGTCGGTTTGTTTGTAAAGCTCAGGGGCATGACGTACGACCTTTATACATGGCAATGGTACTCGTCGTTTACCGAGAATATTCTGACACAGGAGAGAATTATTACACTTCTGAAAGAGCTGATTATAGTTATGCCCTGCATAAATGACCCCTGGTAGTCCGTTATCCTTTGCATTTAATCCATTCTCCAGTCCAAATTGAATCAACGGAGACGTAATGCCGCCACATTCGAATCCGGTATTACCGATTCCACCCGGTAGTCCGGCAGTCATCCTGACAAGCCATTCTTCTTTAATATTACCAAGGTCCAAAAGGGTCTGCATGACAGCGGGAGCACAATGCCCCATCTTTAGCAGGTTAGACATGCCGCGACGGCGATATATCCTTTTGGTCCTATTACTTAGCATAAGAGTAACAGGTTCGTAATTCCCATGCAACTAATACGAGAACCATTGCCAGATGGCCTGACAGTCCTGGAATTATCCATTTTTTAGCAGGTTTGAGTTCTTTTCCTGTCAGTTTTGACCATTCATTTCCAAACAGCTTAGGCTGGAACCATAATAATCCTGAAACGGTATGGAATATCCATGCAATAGAAACTGCATAAAGATTAATCTCTGCAACATTTAAATTATTCATGATATTATAAGTTTTTTCCTTTTAAATAAGCGATTTCAAGATACTTTTTACGGGTGTCATTATCTACTGACAGTATCGAATGGAAGTAGATGTGATCGACAGTTTGAATTCCGGGATATTTCAGGCTCCAGTTATCAATAATTTTTTCCATGGATTCTTTGAATCCCTTTTCCCTGTATACTTTTTCGTTGAAGAATGTAGGGTGCATTATTATAGCTTTCTTGATTTTCAATAAAGGAATTCTGCCATCCGGATCACCCTTCCATCCGTTTTCATTTAATCTATATGCAAATCCATAGGAAAAAACCCGTTCCATCCAACCCTTTAATATTGCAGGAAAGTGCATCCAGATAACCTGTGTAATGAATACCAGCACATCTGCTTCTGCTACTTTCTTTTGCTGTGCTATCACATCCCTGGGCTTTTGAGAACTGATAAGCTCACGCAGATCATCATCACTCTTGTTCTTAATATACAATTTTGCTATGAATCTTTTTACGGGTCCACCAGCAAGTTCGATTATCATTTTCCTCATGTCCATTTGCTTGAAAACCCATTCAGGCAGATCTTTATCCACAAAAAATGCATAATCCTTATCCTGCAATATTGGATTGAACTTTATTTTATATAAATCGACAATCTCGTATTGATATCCAGCCTCCTCAAGACCCCTGACAAAATTGTCAAGAATTGCATGAGTAAATGACATTGGATTGGGATGAGCATAAATGATTAATACTTTCATAGGTATATTGTTAAGAATGGCAGGGCCTATTTACTATTAAGTAAATTTAGGTCAAATTTTGAAAACGGAGATTTTCTGAACGATTTATATTAAAGTAATTCAGGCCGGGAATTTGGGATAAATAACTCTGTCCGGACTGATAGCGGTTTTAAAATTCCATGCGCCATATTAGAATAATTATTACCCTGAGAGCTAATATATTCATTTTTTGTGAGATAACATAATTTATTAATAAGCTTTAGTAGAAAAAGATAGCCGACAAGATGTCGCTATCTTTAATAAGCTTTAAGTCTGACTCTGAGGCTATATATTTGCCTGGTGCCCCCGGGGGATCAGTGAAATCATCATCACACATCCGAGAATAACAGGAAGTCCCCACATGGCATGCAGCCAGTGAAACTCCTTAAGCACGATTATTTCAACAGTGAACCAGATGACAAGTCCTCCAAGTGCTAATCCGGAAAAAATCCAGCCATTACGGTTCTTTAGAAAGACTGTGATAAATGCAGCTGCATTGATAATCCCTAATCCTATCAGCATCAGCCCGGGGATGAAAAAATCATCAAAGAATCCATGCATAATTTCAACAGGCATATCCATTAATCTCCCGTCAGGAGCCAGAGCAAGAAGGATACCGCCAGATAATCCGCCGGCAGTTTCATAACCTAATACGCCAAGCAGGATAATCCGCTTCCATTTAGGTTGATCTGCGATTTGTTTTGAGTCTCTTTCAAATTCATTCTTATTCATATTTAGATCATATTACGGTTAATCCATTATGGCTTACATTTAATCTTCTGATATTATAGTATATTATTTTATTATCCTGTAATGGACTGTCCACTGGGCTTTGCGCAGGACATCAAGTGATGAAAAAAGTCTGAACCACCCTAATTTCTTTTCCCTTTCATCAAAATATGTCCATTCATCAAGAAATTGATATTTCTCACTCCATTTCTCAAAGTACCGGCTATCCGGTATCCCGAATGAGAATACGGCACCTCCTGTCATACCTAACTGTCTCCTGAATTTCCATTTCATCCAGGGACTTTTCATTTTTTCAACCCAGAAACGATTAGTGACTTCACAGACAATTTCAGAGGTCCCCAGCTCTTTCTGAATTCTTTGTAGTAATTCCTTTACATCCGCTTCCTGCAGATACATAAAAAGGCCTTCAGCAAGGATAAGATAGGGGCCACCGGTTTTAACCTGAGAGATCCATTCCTGACTTAAAATTGAATTCCCAATAAACTTGTGTCTTGTATTTTCCTCCATAAATCTTTTTCTGAGGTTTATGACCTCAGGGAAATCAATATCAAACCAGAGTACTCTTCCGTTGTCAACACGATAAAAACGAGTATCCAGTCCGCATCCGAGATTTATTATAGTTCCTCCCGGGTTTTCCGACAGAAAATCCAGCACATACCTGTCAAATCGCCGGCTGCGTAAAGCCATTGTAACTGCCAGCTTCGGATTGTACCTGTCTTTCAGTATCTTTTGGTGGATCGGATTATCTGATCCGAAAATTTCCTTCTTAATTAATTCAATCATTTCGACCGTTTTCGAATCTGTAATAACCGGATCTTTGCTTAATGACTCCCTTGCCCTGGCATAAAGTGTTATAAGCATTGTTGACGAAACATCCGATATTGAAAAAGTTGACTTCATAATTTTATAACAGTAAAGCAATTATTGTTAACTTCTTATAATTTGAAGTGCAAGTCTGTCGAAAACTTTACCGGCCAGTTTCTTAAATGGATCCAGTTTCACCGGATAGAAATAATCAGATTCAAACCATCCTTTTTCCCTGTAGTAAGTGTAATCGCGACATGATTCATCAAGCATTTTCTGCATGCTGGACCGCGCCATCCGGAAAGCCATGAGAAACATTAACGAAGGAGAAGGATATCTTGATTTAATTAACTGAGAATAGAATTTTTTACTTTGTCTTGCAATAACCCTGTCAAATTTATTTTGTGATTTTTCAGTCATAGGCTCCAGTGTTTTAATACAGCAACCTTTGACAGTATTAAAACCGATGCATTTACCAATAAAGTTCAGATATTTTACAATTTCATTTCCCTTCCCTATTCCCTGGACCACGATACTGGTAAATGTTTTCCCAAAGAAGCAGGGGCGATGAAAACAGAAACCCAGACGGTCAATGAATATCTTCATAAGAGAAGATACCTGGAATGTATAATTAGGGGACGCGAATATTACTCCGTCAGAATTTTTCATTTTTTCGATCAGGACATCCCTGTCGTCTTTAAACGGACAGAATTCCTCACCCTTATCGAAGCATATCCTGCAACCTTTACATGTTCCAAGATTATAGTCACTTAAGCGGATAATTTCATATTCAATATCCCCGAATGAATGTAAATTCTGCAGGAATTTCTCGGATGCATTATATGAATGTCTCTTCCTGCCGCTGCCAATAAATGCTATAACTTTCATTTTTTCTTTTTTGATTTAACGACTATTAATTTAAAGCTTTTTCATAAAATACACTTAATTATTTCAGTCAACGACAAGCAAAAATGCTCCTGGGTCCGTGAATGGTTTATGAGCGGTGGCATTGCTGTCGCTAAAACAACAGGACATTCCTTTTAATAACCTGATGACTGATCCGTCTTTGAGCTCGATGTTCAATTCTCCGTCGAGCAGGTGCATGACATGACCCCGGCAGCACCAGTGATCTGCCTTAAAGCCCTGAGAATATTCCACTAACACAAACCTTATATTTCCTTCTTCAAAAGTTCTTGACCAGACAAATCCCGTTTCTCCTGAGTGTTTTTCAATCGGGACGACATCCCAATCAATGACTGAATATTGTTTGCTGATTATCTGCATTGATTTTAATTTTAATAAAGTCTGACATTTTGACTATTTGTGAATAAAACAGGAACAAAGATCTGGCAGCTGATAACAAAGACCTATCTGAATCATGATTCAGTATGACGGGATTATAAGAATATCAGGCAGAAATATAAAAACGTCAATAAGGTAAGCTGATACTTTACGAATTTATATAGCAAATTAACCTAAGTTGCTGGTTACTGGTTGCTGGTTGTTTGAGGGTCATGAATTTTTATAATTATCTGATAAATAATTTAAATATACAATTATTGTGCTGTTAAAGAGTAGTTAACCAGCAACAAGACCCCGGCAACCAGCAACTTGAGTTTATTATGAGGGAATTATCTTTATTTATTACGATACTGGGATGGAGTGAGGCCGGTAAATTTCTTAAATGCGGTATTAAACGCCGAAAGGGTATTAAAACCGCAATCGTAGGCTATGCTCGCGACGGTAATATTTTTCATCCCGGTATCGCTCAGCATTTTTTTTGCTTCATCAACCCTGTAGGAATTAATGAAATCGTTGAAATTACAGGAGAGCTGTTCATTAATTACCTGGGAAACAACATGAGGTGTTAGCGAAAGGGTTTTTGAAAACTTCCCGAGAGTAATATTATGATCTTTATATGATTCGTTTTTGGTGATATAATCAAGGATCATCGTTTTAAACCTAAAGGAATCATCTGCGGACATAACTGAGGATCTGTACCTTGTTACAAAATTATTGACTGAAGTTATCCTTTGCCCACTCAATTCATAGTAAAGGATCCAATAGCTGAGCAGAGAATAGAAAATTGCTTCAACCACCCTGGTAGGTGCATAAAACCGGAAATAAGTCTGGATGCAGTACATGGTATATATTAACCATGTAAATGACATTATCAGCACAATATTTCTTACAAAACGGGGATCAATGTATTCTTTCGGGGATCTTTCCGGAATATTCTGTATTCTCAGTTTTCGGGTGAAAATAAATGAAACGATAATATAAATCAGGAACTGCGCAAGGATTAAGGATATTTCAATACAGTATATCAGGTAGAAGGTACGATTTTCAGGAATGAGCGGAAATTTTTTTCTGTTTATAAGGTCAAATATCAGGACCAGTATGAATGGCAGCAGGTGTAGCAAATGTTTAGTTCTGAACTGAAAATCCTTTGTGGAGACGGACTTAATGTAAAGGAGGAGAAGCGGTCCGATTAACGGGAACGTTGGAATAAAAAAGAAAAAAGTCCTGACATTTATCCCAAGGTTGAAATCATCCTGCAGGTCATGAAGCAGCATCTGTAAAATGCGGTATGCCGTGATAATCAGAAACAGGGAGAGCAGAAAGCTTGCGTATGTATTCCTGTTTCGCTTAAGCCAGATATAAACTGCAAAAAACAGGGCATTTATTGCGGCAAGGCTGCAGAAACCAATGAAAATCAATTCACCTATTTCCATAACAGGTAATTAAATCTTATGATGCTGATATCAAATTTAAACAAAAAATAATACCTGATAATTCTGTACGGATATGGAATTATTCATCAAATCAGTATTATGTTCTTACTAATACGATCCATGATGAAATTGACAAAAGACATTACTCCCTGGTGTCATCTACTCCCAAGATTGCGGAATTGAAAATAGATTTTGCGGAATTCAAAAAGATTAGAGCAAATTTCAAATAAAAATAGATACTATACTTAAATACTTCCTTTTCCTCTCAAATCCTGGCACCAAACTGGCACCAAAAAAAAAATTACAACTTTTGAGGTTGTAACTTCTTGAATTTGAGTGGGCCCATTTTTAGTGGTATCAGCCATTACAGATTAGCACTCCCCTTTTTCAATATCCTTCCTCACATCTTCAAGTCGCCTTCTTATCTGTTTAAGCTGACGGATTTTAATATCAACCTCATTGATTTTATTATCAAAGAATTTCAATTGTTCTTCTTTTGGAAATGTACCGCTGTACCATTTATTAAGCAATATTTTAATCTCTGAAAGCGTAAACCCGACTTCCTGTGCTTCTTTTATGACAGAAAGTTTTTCCACATGACTGTCATCATAATTCTTGTATTTGTTGGTCTTTACGCTTTCATTCGTCACACCTTGTATCAGACCTTTATTTTCATAAAACCTTATCGTGTGTATCGACACGCCTGTTTTCTTAGATAATTCATTAATAAGCATACAATTACAATTATTTTCAAAAATATTTTAAGTATTGACCATGCTCTATACTTTGTAGTAGCAAATTTAATACATACTTTTGTTGCCACAATAGGAAACAAACCTTTTTATGAAAGTAATTATAACAGGTACAACGGGAATGGTAGGAGAAGGTGTTCTGCTCGAATGCCTGAACCAATCTGAAATAACAGAGGTACTAAGTGTCAGCCGTAAATCTACAGGCATGTTACACCCCAAACTGAAGGAATATATAGTCGCCGATTTTCTTTCGCTGAAGGAAAACGATGAAAAGCTAAAAGGTTACGATGCCTGCTTTTTCTGTGCAGGAGTAAGCAGTGTTGGCATGAAGGAAGAAGAAT
>CAYPHL010000121.1:0-8811 GCA_964410385.1 uncultured Rikenellaceae bacterium
GAGCCGCTCATTGCGTGGATATCTGCTTCTGGTTTAATAATACCGATCTTATGCTCACACATACCGGGGGCGGCGCAAGACCAAGAAAACTATCAGAAAAAATGTCCGACGCCTTGCTTCAATTTATGCGGACCGGAGATCCCAACGGTGGAAGCCTGCCTGCATGGAAAAAATATTCTTCAGAGAATGGAGAAGTCATGGTACTTGATGATATTTCAGAATTGAAAAACGATCCGGACAGGGAAGCAAGGAAAGCACTACCTGTTATATAATATCCAAAAAGAATGTGGCATTCACAGCTTAATACTCCCTTCCCGAGTCTTCCCCGGGGGAAGGGGCAAGTCCGGTATACCCATGTTGAGAGAAGTAGAAAACCCAGCCTTTCCCCCCTGGGGGAAACGGGAAAGGGGGTACAATGGTATAGTCAAATGAACTAAAGTATAATAATTAAAACTATTAAAATGAATCTCAGAGTAAAAACAACATTTGTAACCTTTGTTACAATTTTAATTTTTTCAGTTTCCGGTACCGGACAGGATCCGGCAAGGCCGGCAGTACCATCAGCCAGGCCGGCTTTCAGAATGCCGGCAAGGATAATATCTCCTGAGATAATGCCTGATAACAGGGTGACTTTCAGGATATATTCAAAAGATGCACAGAAAGTTACAGTGTCAGGAGAGTGGCAATCCGGGAATAATGCCATCGAAACACTGGTAAAGAATGACACCGGGCTCTTTTCCCTTACGGTAGGTCCGCTTAAACCTGAACTGTACGGATACACATTTTCTGTTGACGGCGTAAATACAATCGATCCGAATAACGTACAGGTAAGAAGGGATGGAGCCCGCTATCAGAACTTTTTTATCATCCCCGGACCGGAATCGGATCTTTATTTCCATAAGAATGATGTACCCCACGGCACTGTTGCCAAAATCTGGTATAAATCTGATGTATTGGGTTTTGACAGACGCTGTTATGTTTATACGCCCGCAGGATATGAAACCGGGACACAAAAATATCCCGTCTTTTATCTTCTTCACGGTGCGGGAGGCGATGAGGATGCATGGACAAATATGGGACGGACTGCCCAGATCATGGATAACCTGATCGCTCAGGGGAAAGCCTTACCTATGATCGTGGTCATGACCAATGGGAACGCAAATCAGGCAGGGGCCCAGAATGAAGTACCTCCGACAACTCCACAGGGAGGACAGGGAATGGCTGCCTACCAGAGATATGCCGGAAAGTTTGAAGAACATCTGGTGAAGGATGTCATCCCGTTTATTGAAAAGAATTTCAGGACACTTACCGGAATGAATAGCCGGGCAATTGCAGGACTGTCAATGGGAGGCGCTCATACACAGACGATCACCAACAATAATCCTGGTGTTTTCAGTTATATCGGGGTATTCAGTATGGGAATAATGAATATGGGTCCGCAAAATCAGGATGCTTCAAAGGTTGAAGCGGAAAGGAATACCAAACTTCTGGCTCTGAAGAACAGCGGATATAAACTCTACTGGATTGCCTGCGGCAAGGATGATTTTGTCTATAAAGGCGTTGTTACACTCCGGGAAACTCTGGATAAAATAAATTTCAAATATATTTACCGCGAAAGCACAGGCGGTCATACCTGGGCAAATTGGAGAATATATTTATCGGAATTTGCACCTATGTTGTTTAAATAAATTACACAATTTAAATCATTTACACAGAGTTACACAGAGAATTCACAGAGGTCCACAGAGTTTATTAAAACTTCTTCTCTGTGTCTCTCTGTGTAACCTCCGGATTTCCTCTGTGTAACAAAGATCTATATGAAAACTTAAAAAGCTTCTCCTAAGCTTAAGGTATTATGTAACCTATGAATTCTAAACCAAATAATATCAATGCGAAAAAACATCATTTTTCTTCTTGCTTTTCTTCCTTTTTATGTCTTCGCTCAGGTGGACAATGCCCCGGTTGTGGGTGTAAGCGATAAAAGGATTGAGATTTACGGGCTGAAGAATGCCCGTGTGGTGGTCGATTACCAGACCACCCTTGAAAATACCGATATTCTTATCTCTGACGGACGTATTAAATCCGTTGGCAAAGGTCTGACTTTCCCTCCGGGTACTATTGTTTATGACCTTACCGGGAAAACAGTTTATCCTTCATTTATTGATGTATATGCAGGAAATTACGGGATCAAAACCCAAACTTCAGGAAGTGAAGCCAATCCGTATGCTGCCCTGATGATGCAGCAGATGGGTGGAAGGCAGGCACAGGCTTCAACTCCCGAACCAAGGATCGCCGACTACTGGAATGATGGTATAAATGCTTCGTACAATGTTTCTGAAGAATTTATACCTGATTCCAGAACTGCCGGAGAATACCGCCAGATAGGTTTCGGTGCAGTCGTTACTTTTAAAGCCGACGGAATAGCCAGAGGAACATCTGCACTCGTATCGACAGGAGATGGAAAGACCAACAACCTGATCATTAAGAATAAGGCATCAGCAAATTACTCCTTCACAAGGGGAAGATCGGCTGATATGTACCCGATGGCACAGTTTGGAATAATAGCCCTGCTCCGTCAGCTTAATTATGATGCACAGTGGTACAAACAGCTTCCTGAGGGATATTTTCATGATGACGGTCTGGAGGCATCTATCTCAAACTCCCCGCTTCCCCAGATATTTGAAGTGTCGAAGAAAATTGAGATAATGAGAGCGGATAAGATCGGCAAAGAGTTCAATATAAACTATATAATTAAAGGAGCTGGTGATGAATACCAGGCTGTTGAGGATATAAAAAAAGCAGGGAACAGCCTTATCATCCCGGTAAATTATCCTGAAGCTCCCGATGTTAAGGATCCTTATGATGCAGTTACGGTACCCTTGTCCAGGCTCAAACATTACGAGATGGCTCCATATAACCTCTCATTCGTTTCGAGAGCAGGAATACCTTTTGCAATTACTTCATCGGACCTTCGCCGCCGTGCGGATTTCCTTACAAATCTCAGGAAAGCGGTAAAGAACGGCTTGCCCGCTGACGAAGCATTAAAAGCGCTCACAGCAGCCCCGGCAGCGATGATCGGTGCAACCGGACTTCTTGGAGCAGTTAAGAATAATATGATTGCAAACCTGCTTGTCACCTCAGGAAATATCTTTGAGGATAATTGTATTATCTATGAGAACTGGGTACAGGGAAAGCCTTACAGGCTGGTAGATCTGAGAGTCAAAGATATACGTGGTGTTTATGATTTAAAGGTCGATACGGTTAAATATAAGCTTACTGTTTCGGGAACTTTTGATAAACCGACGATCAAACTTGTACTTGATTCCACAGAAATAAGAGGTGCAACATTGACAAGGGATAAAGACCTGGTCCTCATAAGCTTCGAAAGAATGAAGGTGAAATTCAGGCTGTCAGGTTATGTTGCAGACAGGAACATGGAAGGTGAAGGACAACCTGATAACGGAAAGTGGATAAAATGGATAGCTGAATATACAGGGCCTTCTCCGGATGCACCAAGGCAGACAAAGCCACAGCCTAAAACCGACATCGGCCAGGTAATATATCCATTTACAGCTTATGGTAATACAAAGATCCCCGGGAGGGAAGATGTACTTTTCAGGAATGCAACCGTATGGACAAACGAAAAAGAGGGAAAGCTCCTTAATACGGATGTCCTTGTTAAAGATGGCAAGATCTCGAAGATCGGGAAGAATCTGTCTGCATCAGGAGCAAGGATAATCGATGCCACCGGTATGCATCTTACTGCCGGCCTGATAGATGAACATTCACATATTGCAATGGACGGGACCAACGAAAGTGGTCAGGCAATAACCTCTGAAGTCAGGGTGGGTGATGTAGTCGACCCTGAGAACCAGGATATTTACCGCCAGCTTTCCGGAGGGGTAACAGCAGCACATATTCTCCACGGATCGGCAAATCCGATAGGGGGGCAGTCAGTGCTTATTAAGCATCGCTGGGGACATAATGCTGAAGAACTTAAAATTGAGAACCAGCCCGGGTTCCTGAAACATGCTCTCGGTGAAAATGTAAAAAGAATGGCAAGCCGTTATCCTAATACAAGGATGGGTGTCGATCAGATAATCCGCGATGCTTATCAGAGAGCCGTGGATTATAATAATAAATGGAAGAGCTGGAATGCCATGAAACCTGCCGACAGGATCGGAAAAATCCCTCCGCGCCGCGATCTTGAACTGGATGCCATTGTTGATGTCCTTGAAAAAAGAAGCTTTATCGAATGTCATACATATGTCCAGTCTGAGGGAACCATGATCATGCAGCTTGCAAAGGATTTCGGACTGAAGGTTAATTCACTTATTCATTTCAATGAAGGATACAAGGTAGCAGATCAGATAAAGGAATATGGAGCAGGCGCCTCGGTCTTTGCCGACTGGTGGGATTATAAATATGAAGTTTATGAAGGGATAACTTACAATGCCGCCCTTATACTGAGTCAGGGTGTACTTACCTGTCTTCATTCCGATGATGCTGAAATGGGAAGGAGACTTAATCAGGAAGCAGCCAAGACTGTCAAATATGGAGGTGTCAGCGAAACGGATGCACTGAAGCTGGTAACACTTAATCCGGCAAAATTACTTCATCTTGATGACAGAATGGGTAGTATCAAAGCAGGGAAAGATGCCGATCTTGTCCTCTGGACAGACAATCCGCTTTCGGTATATGCAAGAGCCTCAAAAACAATGGTAGACGGAGTTATTTATTTCGATGAGGAACTTGATGCAAAGCTGAAGCAGGAGATAGACAGTGAACGCATCAGGATAATAGCAAATATCCTCAGGGAAACTCCCCAGCAACCTGCTGCGGGTGCTCCAAATGCATCAGGACGTCCAACTATACCTAACATTCCGGGATTATGAAGAAGATAATATTCATTTCAATCATTATATCAGCATTATTTATGCTGAATGCCATTGCACAGAGCCCTGTTGTTGCTCCTTCACAGAAAGCAACAATTATTCTTTCGGGAGGTATCATTCATACAGGTACCGGGGATGTTCTTGACGATGGACTTATTTCATTTTCCAAAGGTAAAATTACCTGGGTCGGTAAAGCTTCGGAATTTAAAGGAGACCGGACCGGAGCTGATGTGATCGATGTATCGGGTAAACATGTTTATCCCGGACTCATTTATCCGACAACAAGTCTGGGACTGGTTGAGATCAGCGGCGTTGATGTTACTGTTGATAACAGGGAGACCGGGGATCTTAATCCGAATGTAAGGTCAATAGTAGCATATAACACCGATTCACATGTCACGCCGGTTGTCAGGTCGAACGGGATTCTGATAGCTCAGATTGTTCCGACAGGGACATTGTTGCCCGGAACATCCAGTATTGTCCAGCTGGATGCCTGGAACTGGAAAGATGCGATTTACAGGGAAGATGATGGCATCATGCTGGGATGGCCGCGCAAAGCACCGATGACAGGCAGAAGAGGAGCTTATGTCCTACCGCAGACAGCAGGAAGGGAAGGAGAAAGCAGTTATGACCGGAATGTGGAGCAGCTTGAAAAGATCTTTTCAGATGCTGTAGCCTATAATGCTGTTAGTAAGCCTGAAGATAAAAACCTGAGACTTGAAGCTCTGAGAGGACTGTTTGACGGTACAAAAACACTTTTCATTAATGCCCCTGAACCGAAAGGTATAATTGCAGCCATTTCATTTGCAAAGAAATATGGTGTAAAGAAAATTGTTCTCACAGGAGCCGACGAAACAGCCTGGACTGTCAAGGATTTCCTGAAAGAAAATAATATCCCGGTCATACTGGGGCATGTTCATGCCCTTCCCGAATATGAGCACAGCGACACAAGGCTTCCATTCAAGCTTGCAGCAATGTTCAAAAAGGAGGGAATACTTGTCGGACTGACCTACTCAAACCAGGCTTACGGGTATAACCTGCCATTCGTTGCGGGACAGACTGTTGCTTACGGGCTCACAAAGGAGGAAGCACTTCAGACAGTTACACTGAATAATGCAAAAATTCTTGGTATTGAAAATGTTACTGGTTCGCTGGAAGTCGGAAAGGATGCCAATATAGTAGTTTCAACCGGTGATCTCCTCGACATGACGACGAATAATGTAGAATATGCATTCATCAGCGGCAGGAATATAAGTCTCGACAATAAGCATAAACAGCTTTACAGACGATTCCAGGAGAAGTACAGCCAAAAGAAAGCAGAATAGTAACAAAATAAAATAAGGAATTTCACTGATGTTTTTACCCCCCTGCCCCCCTAAATGGGGGTTGTAATTCAATTTGATTTTAGCCCCCCTTTAGGGGGGATGGGGGGTGAAACAGAGAATCAGGGGGGATGGGGGTGAAACAGAGAACCAGGGAGCATGGGGGGTGAAACAGAGAACCAGGGAGCATGGGGGGTGAAACAGAGAACCATGGGCGATGGAGGTGAATCAGAGAAGCAGCAGGAATGTGGGGGTAAACCGAAATACAGCAGGGACGTTAGTAAACTGGAGTATAAGTGGTTTAAATTCCAAATATTAATCTTCACCTTAATTTTGTTAATTTTGATTCTTATTTAATAATCCGAATGAAGATCATTCTGCTTGGGACTGCTCATCCTTACAGGGGTGGACTGGCATCATACAATGAACGCCTTGCCGGTCAGCTTTTGTCTGAGGGGCATGATGTTCAAATTTTTACCTTCACCCTCCAGTACCCGAAGATTTTCTTTCCCGGAAAGACCCAGTTTACCGATAATCCGGCACCGGACGGACTGAAAATTTCCAGGCTGCTCAATTCAGTCAATCCGTTAAGCTGGTTCAAAACAGGAAAAAGGATAAGGAATGAATCCCCGGATATACTTTTGATCAAGTACTGGCAGCCTCTCATGGCTCCCTGCTTCGGGACTGTAGCACGTCTCTCAAAAAGCAGGCGGAAAGCAAAAACCAGGGTTATATGTATCTTCGATAATGTTATTCCTCATGAAAAGAAAGCTTTCGACAAGCTCCTTACAACATATTTTACCCGGAGTATTGATGGTGCTATTGTTATGTCGCAAAGTGTCGGTGAAGATCTTAAGTTATTCCGCACAGATATCCCTGTAAAGTACAATCCTCATCCTCTATATGATAATTACGGGGATAATATTCCCAGGGAAGATGCTTTGAGAAAACTGGGTCTTCCTGAAGGATATTCATTTCTGCTCTTTTTCGGATTCATAAGGTCATATAAAGGTCTGGATATTCTTTTGCGGGCTTTTGGAGATGCAAGACTTAGAAAGTTCAGGCTTAAGCTGATAATTGCCGGGGAGTTTTATGAAAATGATCTTCCTTACCGCAAGCTTATCAAAGATCTCGGTCTTGAAAGCCATGTAGTTCTTTTCGACCGTTTTATAAGGGAGGATGAAGTCGCAATCTTTTTCAGCGCTGCCGATCTGGTCGTCCAGCCATACAGAAGCGCCACCCAGAGCGGAGTTACCCAGATCGCATATCATTTCGGTAAACCGATGCTGGTCACTGATGTAGGCGGATTGAGTGAAATTGTTACAAACGGTAAATGCGGATATGTCGTCAGACCTGATCCTGAAGCTGTTGCAGCGGCAATTTTTGACTATTTCAGCAACAACAGGAAATCCCGGTTTACCGAAGGAGTGAAGCAGGAAAAGTCAAAATTCACCTGGAATAATCTGGTCACTTCAATTACAGAAGTATTAGAAACAATAAACACAAAACTCCCAACTCCCAACTCCAAACTCCAAACTTCCTGCCATGATCTACAGAAGTAAAGCTCCCCTTCGTCTCGGCCTCGCTGGAGGCGGAAGTGATGTATCCCCATATTCAGAGATATACGGAGGTGCTGTACTGAATGCAACAATTGACCAGTATGCGTATTGCACAATTGAGGAGACTGATGATAATACAGTTGTACTTAAAGCAGCTGATCTTGATATTACCAGAAATTACCCGTCAGCCTTAACTCTGCCGTCAGACGGGAGTCTGGATCTTCATAAGGGAGTGTATAACAGGATAATAAAGGATTTCAGGATTACGGAACCCTTGTCCTGCAGGATCACAACATGGTGTGATGTGCCTCCAGGAAGCGGTCTCGGAACTTCGTCAACAATGGTTGTGGCAATTATCAAAGCATTTACCGAATGGCTCAACCTCCCGCTTGGTGATTATGATACAGCTTACCTTGCCTACCGTATTGAGCGAATTGACCTTGGCCTGAGCGGTGGAAAACAGGATCAGTATGCGGCAACATTCGGGGGATTTAATTTTATAGAATTCTCAAAGGATGAGAGGGTTATTGTAAATCCTCTCAGGATGAAGAGATGGATCATCGATGAACTGGAAGCCTCAATGGTACTTTTTTATACCGGGGAATCAAGA
Organism: uncultured Rikenellaceae bacterium; assembly: GCA_964410385.1. Taxonomy (GTDB): domain Bacteria; phylum Bacteroidota; class Bacteroidia; order Bacteroidales; family VadinHA17; genus LD21. The sequence goes on from CAYPHL010000121.1 coordinate 8,387, forward strand.
TCGTCGGATAAGATAATCAGGGAGCAGCAGGAGAATACCCGGAAAGGGAAAAAGCTTCCTGTTGAGGCCACTCACCGCATAAAAGAGAATTCTTATCTGATGAAAGACCTTCTGCTGAAAGGTGAGATAATCCAATTTGCAAAAGCTCTGGGAAAAGAATGGGAGAACAAGAAAAAGATGGCTCTCTCAATCTCAAATGAACATATTGAGAAAATCTATAATGCTGCAATGGAAGCAGGAGCGTACGGGGGGAAAGTTTCTGGTGCCGGTGGGGGAGGCTTTATGTTTTTCATGACAGATCCTGCAAAGCGGCTGGACCTGATAAACGCTCTTGGCAGGTTTAATGGCAGGGTGGTGAATTTTCATTTCAGTGAGAATGGCTGCCAGGGCTGGCGGATTAACGAAGAATGAGTTTTGCCAACTGC
>CAYPHL010000121.1:8911-11843 GCA_964410385.1 uncultured Rikenellaceae bacterium
TGCCAACTGCCAACTTTGAGATGAGCGATAATCTAAGTTAACTTATTGAAATAATGGAGGCAATCATACTAGCCGGAGGATTGGGAACTCGTTTAAAAAAGCTCTTGCCGGATATTCCCAAACCGATGGCTCCTGTTGCAGGGAAACCGTTCCTGTATTTTATTTTTGACTGGATAAGAAAATATCAGGTTGATAAAATCATTTTGTCAGTGGGTTATAAGGCTGAGAGTATCAGTGAATATTTTGGTAATTCCGTTTTTGATATTCCCGTGGAATATGTTGTTGAGAAAAATCCTCTGGGGACCGGCGGTGCAGTGAAACTGGCATCAGAGAGGACAGAAGGTAATGATATCCTGATATTGAACGGAGATACCTGGTTTCCGGTAGATATCAGTAAGTTAAGTGCATTTCATATTGAGAATGACAGCAAATTTACTGTTGCTCTGAAAAAGATGACTGATTTTGACAGATACGGGACTGTAGAGCTGGATAATAATGAAATTCTGAGATTCAATGAAAAAAGGTATTGCAGCGAAGGCCTCATAAACGGTGGAATCTATATAGCAAATAGGTTCTATATGGACTCATGGAAAATGCCGGAAGTATTTTCTCTTGAGAAAGATATTCTCGAAAAAGAAGCCGGGAAATCAATCCTTAAAGGAATAGTCTTCGATGATCCTTTCCTGGATATCGGTGTTCCCGATGATTACATGAATGCTGAAAAAGTTTTAAGGGGAAGAAGATAACATGGTGCCGCTTATGCTAATTCCATGTTTCAGGTTCCATGTTTAAAGTTCCATTTTGTCGATGCCCTGAACCCTGAACCCTGAACGCTGAAACCTTGAAACCCTGGAACTTGGAACCTTGAACCTGAAACCTTGAACCTGAAATGAATAAAGCCCTTTTCCTCGACCGCGATGGTGTGATAAACATTGATAAAGGTCATGTATTCCGAAGTGAAGACTTTGAGTTCACTCCCGGTATATTCGATTTATGCAAAAAATATCAGGACAGCCAATACCTCATCATTGTTGTTACAAACCAGGCACGGATTGCCAGAGGTATTTGTACCGAAGATGATTTTCTGAAGCTGACTGAATGGATGGTAGAGGAATTTCGCAGGAAAGGTATTCAGATTGCAAAGGTATACCATTGTCCGCATCACCCCGACATTACCGGTGAATGTGACTGCCGAAAGCCTAATCCCGGGATGCTGCTGGAAGCTATAAAAGATTTTGATCTTGATATTTCACAATGTGTTCTCATCGGCGATAAGGAAACTGATCTCGAAGCCGGAAGAAGAGCCGGTATCCCGGAGGCAAATCTTCATATGTTCACCTTATCCCGTATCAGATAAAGATTTCTTTCTGAGGAATTTCTGTTTATAAGTTCCCCGAGGAATCCGGTAAGGAAAAGAAGGGACCCTATTATCATCGCCGTCAGTGCAATATAAAAATATGGACTATCGGTAACCAGAGGTGCCCTGAGGTTGTGACTGACGCAAACAAGCTTCCTGATGCCAAGGTATGCCGCCATAACAAAACCTATCAGGAACATCAGCGTTCCGAGGGATCCGAAAAGATGCATGGGACTCTTGCCGAAACGGGTTATGAACCCGATTGTCAGCATATCGAGATATCCTTTTATGAACCTGTCAAGTCCGTATTTTGATGATCCGTATTTTCTTGGGCGGTGTTCAACGATCTTTTCACCTATCTTCCTGAAGCCGGCTTCTTTTGCAAGCATAGGAATATAGCGATGCATGTCGCCATAAACTTCTATGCTCTTGACGACATCGTTCCGGTAAGCCTTCAGCCCGCAATTGAAATCGTGAAGCCTTATCCCTGATGATAGCCTTGCTGTCCCGTTATAGATCCTGCTGGTATAACGTTTGAGAAAAGGATCATATCTCTTTTTCTTCCAGCCGGAAACCATGTCATAACCTTCCTCCCTGATCATCCGGAGAAGTCCGGGTATCTCATCCGGACTGTCCTGAAGGTCGGCATCCATAGTTATCACAACTTCGCCGGTTGCCTCAGCAAATCCGGTATGAAGGGCTGCAGCTTTTCCGTAGTTCCGTCTGAACCTTATCCCCTTGACAAAATTGTTCTGTGAAGCAAGATCCATGATCTTTATCCATGACGAATCAGAACTTCCGTCATCGATAAAAAGGACCTCGAAGGAGATATTGGCTCCGGTGCAAACCTTAGCAATCCACTCAGTCAGTTCCCGGAGGGATTCTTCTTCGTTATAAACCGGAATTACTATTGAAAGGTCCATCGGGCTGTTATCAGATCAATTTTGAGGAGAATCAATCAGAGGATTGCCCTCTTTTCTCACAAAAGCGGCAACGATCAGTGACATTATCAAACCCTGGAACATGGATCCGAAAATGCTTAAAGGAGCCATGATAGCCGGCTTCATCAACTTCTCCTGTACTTTCATCCCGGCTTCCATTGCAGATTCCGGAACACCTCTCTTTATCATTTCCTCTTCCATAAAGGCAAGCTGTTTATCAACGAGATCGGGATCAATAACTGCATAAAGCAGATATGTGAATACTGCCATTATGATGGCATAATAAAGAAAGATTATCACACCCGCTCCGAGAGCCTGCCCGAAGGTAATATTGCCGTATCTGTAATTGTCGCGATATGATTTTACAAGAAAGTAAAGTACAATTATCTGAACTACAAGAAAGATATACCCCTGAACTTTGTTGAATGACAGATCAAGAAAATATATTACCAGGGAATAAACAATTCCGATAAGTGCAAAAATAACTCCGTTAGTGAGGTTTGCTTTCCAAGGATTTACTGTTTGGTCCATTGTTTTGAGTTTTAAATTTCAATTTATATTTATTTTATAACCGCAAAGAACGCAAAGATTTACGCAAAGGACGCAAAGGATTACTTTTTACGATTTAACTTTG
>CAYPHL010000122.1:0-1314 GCA_964410385.1 uncultured Rikenellaceae bacterium
ATGGTAATACAATAATGCATTCATGACCATCTAATGAAGTGTGAGTGTGAGTGTGAGTGTGAGAGCGGGAGCAGGAACAAAAAGAGTGAGGCTCTCGCTCACGCACACGCTCTCACTCTTTTTGTTGACCCACCTGGGCTCGAACCAGGACTCTGCGGAACCAAAATCCGACGTGTTGCCAATTACACCATGGGTCAATAATGATTTATTAACGCTGCAAAATTATAAAAATTCCTGTTATTTAAACTAAAGGGATATCAGACCCGGGAATATCAGAATTCTAATTCTTGCTGGAAAGAAAACGACCGTAAAATTCGTCATTCATCTTGCTTACCTCTACAAATTTGAAAGGACATTCAACAAGTGATCTGAGGATAGTACCAAGCTCTTTCATGTCTTCATCGCCACGCTCATAATACCAGGTGACTTCAGTATTCTCAGCCACAGCCTGAGCAGCCGATAACCTCTTAAGGAATATATAAAGCCATTTTATCGATCCGGTGTTTATATATTCAAAGCCCAGATCAATCCTGGTATTACCCTGCCATTCTTTGATGAATTCCGAGATCCACTCCAGCCCGGGCTTATAAAAATGTGATGGATTCTCTATTATCGACCTCCCCATAACAAAAATCTTTCCCGGTTCCAGAATAACCCATGGCGATCGCTTTGTCGGCTCTATTGATAATTTCTCAGGGTACGTCATTAAATATCTTATAATTCATCAGAAATGAACAAAAATCTAATATATAACCGGACTCAGAATCAGTATGCTGCAAAAATACAAAACATTACTGTCATTACAAAACATCCCCCGAATAACTTTAAGTACTTTAAGTATACTAACTTACTCTAAGTACTTTCTTCCCCTCCCTCCTGTCAAACAATGTCGGTTCCGGCTCTTCCCACAAGCTGGGATGTTCATCTTCAAACCTCTGAATAATGGCTTTCATAAGCGTGACCCGCAGGAACTCGGATTTGTTTTTTATCCGGTAACGGCTGCAATAAATACCGAAAGCTCTCATCTCCCTGCTGTTCAGCATTACCGACAGCCTGCTTGTACGACGTAAACCCTTTTCCTTATATGCCAGATGCCTCATTAACGGAGATGAACTGTTTCCTTCGCTAAAATTAGGGAATAGTGGGATCGTTATCTCTCAGAGAAATGAGAGTTTTTGAACAAAAAAAGAAAGCCTGGAAGTAATCTCCTGGCTTTCTTATTATTAGTCTATTGACAACTTTATAGTATTAAGGTCCTTGTTCCTTCTTCAAAGGGATAATTACTAACTGCAAATCCCTTGTGCCTTTGCGCCG
>CAYPHL010000122.1:1414-11828 GCA_964410385.1 uncultured Rikenellaceae bacterium
CCTTCCCTAAGCCTTATTTGCACTGCCGAGCACATTCACAACCTTATGCTTGTACAGCTCTTTCAGCTTTTCGCGGGCCGGACCAAGATAATTACGCGGATCAAATTCACCCGGCTTCTCAACAAACACTTTACGTATTGCAGCTGTCATTGCCAGGCGGCCGTCGCTGTCGATATTTATCTTGCAGACGGCTGATGAGGCTGCTCTTCGCAGCTGGTCTTCGGAAACACCTGCTGTGTTCTCCATCTTACCGCCATATTTGTTTATCTCATCTACAATATCCTGCGGTACGGAAGAAGCACCGTGAAGGACAATCGGGAATCCGGGGATACGTTTTTCGCATTCTTCAAGAATGTCAAAACGAAGTGGCGGAGGAAGTTCTCCGGGTTTAACCTTGAACTTGAAGGCTCCATGTGATGTACCAATTGAAATAGCAAGTGAATCAACGCCGGTTTTCTTTACGAAATCTTCAACTTCCTCAGGCCGTGTATAAGATGAATGCTCAGCAGATACCTCGTCTTCTATCCCGGCAAGTACGCCAAGCTCTCCCTCAACGGTTACATCATACTGATGAGCATACTCAACAACCTGTCTGGTCACTTTAATATTTTCCTCATAGGTGAAATGTGAACCGTCGATCATTACTGATGAAAATCCTGTCTCGATACATGATTTACAGGTTTCAAAGGTGTCTCCATGGTCAAGATGAAGCACGATAGGAATTTCATAACCGAGCTCTTTTGCATAAGCCACTGCACCTTTGGCAAGGAATTGAAGCAAAGTCTGGTTTGCATATTTACGTGCACCCTTTGAAACCTGCAGAATAACCGGAGATTTCGTCTCCACACAGGCGCTTATAATAGCCTGTAACTGTTCGAGATTATTGAAATTAAAAGCAGGAATTGCATATCCTCCTTTTACAGCATTTTTGAACAACTCTCTCGAATTAACTAATCCTAATTCTTTATAGTGTAACATATTAATAAGTATTTTAAAATAGGCCGCACAAGATAGTCATTTTAACTTCAGGTTCAAAAATAATTAAAAGCAAATCATCCTTAAGATGAAATCAGATATAATATTTATCTTCGTAGTCCGATTTTTAAGCCATGTCTGGCTCAGACGAGAACTTATGCAGCAACATGGATTAAATTACGTATTTATTAAATGGGCATTCATTGCGGACATAAAACAGGTATGTAAGATGAAAAAAATTCTGATTTTCATGTTTATGTGTTTTTCTGCTTCCACAGGATTTATCCTTTCGCAGGAAAAGGTCTGGTCCCTGGAAGAGTGTATAAAATATGCCATTGACAATAATATACAGATAAAGCAGCAGGTTCTTCAGACCCGTTTCCAGGAAAATACACTTGAACAGTCAAAGCTGAATCTGCTTCCTACTCTTAACGGCCAGGCTTCCCATAATTATTCATTCGGACGGGCGCTTGATGAAACAACTTATGAATTCACCGATAACCAGAATATCCAGTCGAATAATTTTTATGCAGGTGGAAGCATGAATCTCTTCTCCGGCCTTCAGAATTATAATACGATACAGAAAAACAAATACCAGCTTCTGGCAAGTGAACTTGATCTCCAGAGTATTAAGGATAATATTTCCCTGAGCATTGCTCTCGCCTATCTCCAGATCCTGCTTAACACCGAACTTGTTACAACCACTGATAACCAGCTGCAGATAACGAAGCAACAGATTATCAAGACTAAAAAGATGTTTGATGCAGGAAGCGTTGCCAAGGGTAATCTGCTTCAGATTGAGGCACAGGCTGCAGGTGAGGAACTTCAGTTAATCAATCTCCGTAACCAGCTTGAAATCTCCTACCTCACGCTTACTCAGATGCTTGAGCTTCATTCACCGGAAGGATTCAAGATCGTTACTCCGGATATTTCAATAGATACCGGCATGGTCATAACCGGGAAGGTTGATGATATCTTCAACCAGGCACAGTCATTACGACCGGAGATAAGAAGCGCTGAACTGAAACTTACAGCAAGTGAATTTGATCTCAAAATTGCCAACGGGGCAAGAAGTCCGAGATTATCACTCAATCATTCATTCAATACCAGATTTTCAGATATTGCAATTAAACCAGGCAATATCTCCGAAAAATACACTTTCTCCGAACAGATCAATGATAATATAAATTACGGGATAGGATTTTCAATTAATATTCCAATCCTCAATGGCTGGCAGATAAACAAGAATATTTCAAATTCAAAGCTGAATATAGAAAGCAGCCGCTATACCCTTGAGGCAGAAAAGAAACAGCTTTATAAAACTATCCAGCAGTCATACGCCGACGCCGTCGCAGCACTTAAAAAGTATAATGCAAGCATGAAGGCAGTTGTCTCGATGGAAGAGTCATTCAGATATACAGAACAAAAATTCAATGTGGGAATGGTAACTCCTGTTGACTATAATGCTGCAAAAACACAGTTGCTTACTGCACAGTCGGATATGTCGCAGGCAAAATATGAATTTATTTTCAAGACCAAGGTACTTGACTTTTATAAAGGTTTACCACTCAATCTCAATCAGTCAGCTAATTCCTCAACGATATCAAAATGAAGAATAATAAGATTTTAAGGATACTCATAATTGTAGTAATTGTACTTCTGATCTTTGCAGTAATCGGAAAGAAGGCCGGATGGTTCGGCAAAGCTGTAACCGTAAAGGTTGCTGTCGAAAATGCCGAAAAGCGGATGATAACTGAAACAATTACAGCCAACGGTAAGATACAGCCTGAAAAGGAAGTAAAAATAACTCCTGATGTTTCCGGGGAAATAGTCGAACTTACCGTGAGAGAAGGTGATGAGGTCACAAAAGGACAGCTTCTCCTGAGGATAAAGCCTGACATTTACATATCACAGCGTGATCGTTCAATTGCTGCTATCAGTTCTGCCAGGGCCAGACTGGCGCAGGCACAGGCGCAGTTTACCCAGAGTGAACTTTCATTTAAGCGGACAAAACAGCTTTATGAGGAACAGACCATTTCCAGATCGGAATATGAACAGGCTGAGGCTTCATATAATGTCGCAAAAGCGGAGGTTGATGCAGCAAGATTCTCGGTAGTCAGTTCAGAAGCTTCTCTCAAGGAAGCAAATGAAAACCTTGTGAAGACATCGATTTATGCTCCGATGACCGGAACCGTTTCGATGCTTCTTGTTGAGCTGGGTGAGAGGGTCGCCGGAACCAACCTGATGGCAGGTACTGAAATCCTCCGGATCGCCGACCTTTCAAGAATGGAAGCCCAGGTGGAAGTCAATGAAAATGATATTGTCAGGGTCAGCCTGGGTGATACAGCCCTGATCGAAGTTGATGCCTACCTCGATGAGAAATTCAAAGGAATTGTCACCGAAATAGCTAATTCTGCAAAAACGACAGGCGTCTCTGCAGACCAGGTAACAAATTTCGATGTGAAGATTTTTATTCTTCCCGAATCATATCAGAAAATGGCTGTCCAGGGGATTAATCCTTTCAGGCCCGGGATGTCGGCCACTGTAGATATCCAGACCGAGACAAGAGATAATATATTAACCGTACCTATTCAGGCTGTGACAACCCGGATGGATACATCGGAGGTAAACATTAAGGCAGCTAAAGAAGATATAAGAACACTGCTATTTATTACGGACGGGGAATATGCACTGGCCAGAGATGTAAAAACCGGCATCCAGGACAATAATTATATTGAAATAATCTCGGGTATAAGTGACAGTGCCAGGGTGATATCAGCTCCTTTCAGTGCAATAAGCAAGAAGCTCTCCGACAGTTCCCTGGTGGAGATAGTCAAAAAAGAGGATCTTTTCAATGAGAAATAAGATCCGGATTTCTCTTTCTTCGTGATGATTTTATGTATTGAAACCACCACCGGACTTTGTTCCGTTGCATTATGTGACGGAGAAAGTGTGATCGCCCTGAAAGAGAGCGATGAAGGCCGTTCACATGCGGCTGTCCTTACAGTATTCATCCGCGATATTCTCCAGGAGGCCGGAATCAGAGCCTCCGGCCTCAATGCAATTGCCGTCAGCAAAGGGCCTGGGTCTTATACAGGGCTCAGAATAGGTGTTTCAGCAGCCAAAGGCATTGCATATGCAGCCTCTGTTCCTCTGATCGGTATCGACACAACGTATTCAATGTTCAATGGCTTTCTGGATGAAGCCTGGAAGAAATATAAATTCACAAAGGATGACCTGTTTTGCCCGGTCCTGGATGCAAGAAGAATGGAGGTCTATTCCGCTGTATATAATGCCGAAGGAAAGATCGTAAGAGAGCTGAAAGCTGAAATAATGAATAGTGATTCATTCAGCCAGTACCCCGATGAGTCAAGATTGTTCCTGTTCGGTGATGGTGCGGAGAAATGTAAAAATGTTCTGAAAAGAAAAAATTTAGTAATTGAAACCGGCTACAGGATCTCTGCATCATCAATGTGCAGACCTGCATCAAAAGCATTTAGTGAACAACATTTTGAAGATGTGGCATATTTTGAGCCATTTTATCTGAAAGATTTTTTAACTTCGAAGCCTGTAAAAAACATCCTGGGGAATAAATTGGTCTGAAAATTGTCATTTTTTGTGAAAAGTCTGATGAAGAAATTGTTCCTGCTAACAGCTTTCCCTGTATTGTTTCTTTTCCCGGGAACAGGTCAGCACCGGGCATATATACCGGGGGAAAGGATCGAATATACAATACATTATGGCCTGATAACAGGCGGGCAGGCTATCCTCGAACTGAATACAGATACTCTTGCAGGGAAAAAAACTCTTCATTCGAGATTAACCGGCCGGACACTGGGGATCGTTGATGCCCTTTTCAAGGTTCTGGATATTTATGAGAGCCACATGGATCCAGTCTCTGAACTTCCCGTCAGATCTATCAGAAATATAAGCGAAGGAAATTATAAAAGGTACAATATTGTGGATTTCGACCATACAACACGGACAGACTCTGCAATAATTACAAGCGATCTTACCGGTATTCACGTCACCCAGCCCGGAATACATGATATAATTTCATGCTTCTACTGGTTCAGAAATCATATCCTGCCCGGTATAGATACAATTAAGAAAGGTGAAATGATAACCGTAATGACATGGTTCACCGATGAACTTTATCCTATCCAGATGAGATATATCGGTACGGAGGAGGTCAGAACCCGCGCCGGAAGGATAAAATGTTACAAATTCAATCCCGTTACTGAAAAAGGAAGATTATTCAAAACGGAAGAAGATGTCTCATTCTGGTTTTCAGCTGATAAAAATTTTTTACCGGTTAAGATACGATTTGATATATTTGTCGGGGCTTTTATAGTCGATCTGGAGAATTATGAGGGATTGATTTACCCATTGGATATAAAAAAGAAATAACAGAAAAAGGAAGAGGATAAATTTATGGCAAGCACTGCAGATTTCAGGAACGGACTGGTTATTGAATATAATAATGAGCTGTGTACGATAATTCAGTTTCAACATGTAAAGCCCGGCAAGGGACCGGCTTTTGTGAGGACGAAGTTAAAAAGCCTCAAGACCGGCAGGGTACTGGAGAATACCTTCTCCTCAGGAACAAAGGTAAATGTTGCCAGGGTTGAGCGGAGACCTTATCAGTACCTTTACAAAGATGATATCGGATTTTATTTCATGCATCTCGAGACCTTTGAACAGATCCATGTCGAGGAACATGTTATTGATTATCCGGAATTTCTGATGGAAGGACAGAGTGTGGAGGCTGTGGTTCACGCGGATACCGAAACTGTTCTTTCTGTTGAACTTCCGCAAAACGTTGTAATGGAAGTAAAATATACCGAAAAAGGATTGAAAGGAGATACCGCGACAAATGCTTATAAACCGGCGACGATGGAAAACGGCTCTGTTATAATGGTACCGCTCTTTATTAATTCAGGAGATAAAATTAAAATCAATACCGGCGACCGTTCATATGTCGAACGTGTCAAAGGCTGATAAAAACAACATATGAAGATCCCGGGCGACAGGTTAAAAATATCCAAGTTCAAGCTGGATTCTTTGCTTGACATCACCATGTCAATCAATGCCCATCTGCCTACCGAGGTCCTTCTTTCAAAATACGAATCAATATTACGTGACAGCCTCGGCATAGGCAAGATATTGATCTTCAAGCTCTCCGATGAGTGGGAATGCCTTCTTAACGGAGGATTCCCGAAAGACTATGAGTACATAGATGTTGAAGAAAAGCTTCTTCATCTTGATGAAATAACCTATGTATCGTCAGAACTCGATTTTAAAGGTGTCGATATTATTGTTCCGGTCTTCAATAACAATGTTCAAATAGCATTTCTTTTCATAGGTGATATTGAAGAAGAAGGAGAAGGCATGAGCCCCGTTATCAAGCATCTCAATTTCATACAGACGATATCAAACATCATTATTGTTGCTATTGAGAACATCCGGTTGCAAAAGGAGAGGCTGAAGCAGGAAGCTCTCAAGAAGGAGCTGGAACTGGCTGCCAGAATGCAGAAGATGCTCATTCCTGACAGCCGGCAAATGCCGCGAAGGCCGGAGGTGACTGTTCATGGTTTCTATTATCCTCACTATGAGGTGGGCGGCGATTATTACGATTGTATAAGGTTATCCGACACCAAAACCGGGTTTTGTATTGCCGATGTTTCAGGAAAGGGTATGCCGGCAGCTATATTGATGTCGAATTTCCAGGCAAGCTTCAGAGCCCTGTTCTCAGCGGATTCCGACCTCGAGGAACTCCTTCATAAGCTGAATTCAATAGTGGTAAACAATGCCGCAGGTGAAAAATTCATTACTTTCTTTGTTGCCCGGTATGATCATACCAGCAGAATACTTGAATATATAAATGCAGCACATACAGCTCCGGTGACCTATGATACCTCAACCGGTCAGGTGGGCTTCCTGAACAGCACATGCGTGGGCGTGGGAATGCTCGACAATATACCCCAGATTAAAAAAATATCTTTACCTGTCCGGGGCCATTTCAAAATTGTCTGCTATACCGATGGCCTGTCGGAACTTAAAGATGATGACGGATTTGAAACCGGCGCCAGAGAAATTATAAAATTCATCTCGAATAAGCACAGTGTCGAACAAAACATGAAGGATATGCTTGATTCTTTAGGCATACCTGATTCAAATCCCTACCTTTTTGATGATGTTTCGATCCTCGCTGTAGACCTGAGATAATTACAACACAAATTTCAGGAGAAAATAATTCTTTTTCCCTTTCTGAATCAGAATATATTTATTGTTCAGCAGGTGCTCCTGTCCTACCAGGATATCAGGATTATCAATTCTTTCCTTGTTGAGGCTGACACCACCGCCCTGGATCATTCTTCTGAGCTCTCCTTTTGAACTGAAGACCTGTGAATGTTCAGCACACAGAGAAGTAAAAGATGCGCCCTTATCAAGAATTTGCTTATTTATTTCAAAGGTCGGGACACCATCAAAAACAGAAAGAAACGTGTTTTCATTCATTTTTTTCAGTGTCTCGGTTGTACCCTTTCCGAAAAGTATCTGTGATGCCTCAACAGCTGACTGGTAATCCTCCCTTGAATGCACCGTAACAGTTACCTCTTCTGCAAGTCTTTTCTGGAGGATCCTTTCATGAGGCGAATTGTTGTGCTCTGCTGTAAGTCTTTCTATCTCTTCACGTCCCAGCAATGTGAATATCTTAATATATCTGGCCGCATCTTCATCCGAAACATTCAGCCAGAACTGATAGAAATGATATGTAGATGTCTTTTCTGGATCGAGCCATACATTTCCGGATTCAGTCTTTCCGAATTTCGTTCCATCTGATTTTGTAATGAGCGGGCAGGTCAGGGCAAAAGCTTCGCCTCCTGTTTTTCGTCTTATCAGTTCGGTACCGGTAACAATATTTCCCCACTGGTCCGACCCTCCCATCTGTAATTTGCACCCAATCTCATTATAAAGATGAAGAAAATCATAACCCTGTACAAGCTGGTATGAAAACTCGGTAAACGACATTCCCTCTTTTGAATCAGATCCCAGACGCTTTTTCACCGAGTCTTTCGACATCATATAATTAACTGTTATATGCTTCCCGATGTCGCGTATGAATTCCAGGAAAGAATATTCCTTCATCCAGTCATAATTATTGACCATAACAGCCTTGTTCCTTCTTTCAGGACTGAAATCAAGGAATCTGGCCAGTTGTTTTTTTATCCCTTCCTGATTACGGTTAAGAGTGGCTTCATCGAGAAGATTTCGCTCCTCAGATCTTCCTGAAGGATCCCCTATCATTCCTGTAGCCCCGCCAACAAGTGCAACGGGGACATTGCCTGCCCTCTGAAAATGGACCAGAAGCATTACCTGGACCATATGACCGATATGAAGGGAATCGGCCGTGGGATCAAAACCTATATACCCGGCAACCATCCCCTTTTCAAGCATCTCCTCAGTTCCCGGCATGATATCATGGATCATGCCTCTCCACTTTAATTCTTCAACGAAATTCATAACCGCATTTTTGAGAAATGCAAATATAGTAAAGGGTTTTAAATTGACACCTCTGAAGGATGCCGCTCCGGTTCTTTCTCCTCATCGGGCCTCTTTTTGAACCTTTCGAAACTCCGGTTATATCCACCTTCTCCTATTACCGGGAAAATTGCAGGTGCTATATCTGCTATGGGATTATAGAATTTCGATTGTTCAATTGCTGCTTTCGGTAATATAGGGTGACGGGCATCGATTGCATTCAATATTACAAAGAAAACACTGAGAATGAGAGCTGATTTGAACAGACCGAACACCATACCAAGAAGCCTGTTCAGAAATCCAATGGATGCCGCATCGATGATTTTGTCGGCAACTATACCGATGAAATGTATTATTATTACTATAACCCCGAAGGTAATCAGGAAGGCTATTATACCGACATAATTCCCGGACATATCGAACCATTCATATAACTTTCCGGCTGTGAATGAAGAGAATTTAATCGCACCCCAGATTCCCAGGATCAGGGCTGCCAGAGCTGCCACTTCTCTTACAAGGCCGTCGGTAAATCCTCTGATAACTGCTATTATCAGTATTACTACTATTATAAGGTCTATCCAGTTCATGTCGCGGATGTTGAAAGTGTGAAAGTAGAAAAGAAAAGGGAGTTATCAAAATGGGTAAAGGCGCAGGGGAGTAAAGGCGCAATGGAGCAGAGGCAAAATGAAGAAGGGGCACGAGCCGCAGAGGTTGTAAGGTGTGAGAGGCAAGGGTGCAAGGGAGCAAAGATATGATGGTGCTATGGTATTACGGTGTTAGGGTGTTACTATACTATGGTATTATGGTATTATGCTGACAGATCATAAAGGAGCATTAAAATTATTAAGGCGTTTTTCGATATTTAAAATCTTCCCCCCATATGCTCTTTTCTATCTGTGAGTCTGCGCTTCCGGATCGAGACTATTACCCCTTAAATTATTTATCTAATACTCCAAAACAAAAAATTTCCTATTTTTGCAGTCCAAACCGGTCCTATAGTTCAATGGATAGAACGGAGGTTTCCTAAACCTTAAATCCAGGTTCGATTCCTGGTGGGACTACAGAGAAACCCCTTATTCAATTGTGAATGAGGGATTTTGTTTTTTGTATCCCTGAATTGTACCCTTCTTATCGTATTCATGTCCTTCAGGAAGAATTTTTAAAAGGTCAATGGGAAGATAGATGTATAACCGCAATGGTTTTCTTATCTTAGTAGATTCAAATCACCAAAAACAATAATCAATTAACAAAAACGACAACTGAAAGAAACTCCCGGGAAATTTCCAATATCCTGCACAGAACAATGGATACCGTCGAATTCATTGAGTACATAACGGAATTCATCTCCGATAAAGATCTTTCAGAAAAGATGGACCCCGGTACCATAATATTCTGAAAGAAGACAAAATACAATATCCGGATTTTGCTGAGAATTAAATATTAAAATACCTTCCTGATGTTTAATGGTTAAATATCTCAATAAATATCGCATAGAATCCTGCAGACTGCAAAATTGGGATTACGCATGGATTGCATCATATTTTATTACCATTTGCACAAAAAACAGGCGGAAATATTTCGGTGAAATCTTAGAAAAACAGATGCAATATTCTCCTGTAGGAATAATCGCAGACCTGTTGTGGTATGAAATATGTTATCATTCCCCTAATATTGAACCGGGTCCATTTGTGGTAATGCCTAATCATGTCCACGGAATTTTAATAATAACGGCGCATGGATTCAACCATGATGTGATAAACGGGTCCATTTACGACGTTGAACAGAACGCGGGATTGGATAATGCGGGATTGGATAATGCGGGATTGGATAACGTTGGGGGGAATAACGTTGGGGGGGATAACGTTGGGGGGGATAACGTAGAGACAAGGCATGCCTT
>CAYPHL010000123.1:0-11787 GCA_964410385.1 uncultured Rikenellaceae bacterium
GCCGGGGATTCAACAACATGTATGCCGCATTCTTTCATAATTTTCATTTTGGCAGCAGCAGTATCGGCCTTTCCTCCTATTATTGCACCTGCATGACCCATTCTGCGGCCTTTGGGGGCTGTCTGACCTGCAATAAAACCAATAACAGGTTTAGTTCCGTTTTCTTTAATCCATTCTGCTGCTTCAGTCTCCATGTTGCCTCCGATCTCGCCAATGATAACTATGGCTTCCGTATCATTATCGGCCATCATCAGTTTAACCGCATCCAGAGTGGTTGTCCCGATGACCGGATCCCCTCCTATCCCGATACCGGTCGACTGACCCAGTCCGAGCTTTGTGATCTGATCGACAGCTTCATAAGTTAAAGTTCCTGATCGTGATATAATTCCTACTGTTCCTTTCCTGTGAATAAACCCCGGCATTATTCCAACCTTTGATTCACCTGGTGTAATGATTCCCGGACAATTCGGGCCTATCAGCCGGCAGTCGAATGACTTCAGATATTCCTTCACCTTTACCATATCCGAAACGGGTATCCCTTCTGTAATTGCAACAATAAGTCTTATTCCACCGGCAGCTGCTTCCATAATTGCATCAGCTGCATAAGCCGGAGGGACAAAAATGACCGACACATCAGCCACTGTGGATAATACCGCTTGTGAAACTGTATTGAAAACAGGGAGCCCCAGATGGACCTGTCCTCCTTTCCCGGGAGATATGCCACCCACAACCCTGGTACCATATTCTATCATTTGTTGAGAGTGAAATGTACCTTCACTTCCGGTAAAACCCTGAACGATTACTCGCGAATCTTTGTCAAGAAGAATACTCATGGGGTGTTTGTTTTCAAGTATTTAGAGTATTTAAAGTACTTAGAGTACTTAAAGTACATAAAGTGCCTAAAGTTAATATTTATAGAGTAATTCGGGTAATTTTATGACAGATTAAATACTTATAAAATAATTAAAGAACTGATTGGTTTAGTGATTTTTAGTGTCTGGTAACTAAAGATACCTGGATTCTGACTCCTTTTTATTATTTTTGAGATAATTTAAGTTCTGCAGTATGGTAAATATAGATCCCGTACTCTATATAGGTATCTCACAGTCGTTTTTTGCTGGATTGCTGATCTCGACAAAAAAACCATTTACAGCAGCAAACAGGTTAATGGCAGCCTGGCTTTTCCTGATC
Organism: uncultured Rikenellaceae bacterium; assembly: GCA_964410385.1. Lineage (GTDB taxonomy): Bacteria > Bacteroidota > Bacteroidia > Bacteroidales > VadinHA17 > LD21. The sequence continues at coordinate 1,192 of CAYPHL010000123.1, forward strand.
TGCATTGAACTTATTTTTGCCCTTATAAATTCACGGGTTATTGAAATGTATGCCTTTCCGTTTGTAGCTTTTACATATGGACCTTTGTTGTATTTGTATGTACAGACAATGACCAATCCTAAAAAGAAAATAAGCTGGCTGGCTGCCATACATTTCGTTCCTTTCATAACTTTCTTTGTCGTTGCAGTGATCTTCAGGGCAGAGCCTCTGGTTCGTGACCTCAGAAGTTTCTTCAAACCCGACAGGTTCATTTCGTTAAGGATAGTGTACAGTACCTGTTTTTTTCTGTCAGTGACTGTTTACAGTATTCTAGCTTTTGTTGAGATAAACCGTCACCAGAAGAATCTTAAGGACCTGTTATCATATACTTCAGGCATAATAACCCTTAACTGGCTGAAGGTATTATCAATAAGCTTTTATGTGGCTTTTCTTACACTGTTTATTCTTGGCGGTCTGAACATGATCGGCGATATAATTCCTTTCGATCCTTATTTCGTTGTTTTTACATTTATTGCATTATTCTCCTTTGTTTACAGTTTTTATGGGATAAAACAGCCAATCATATTCGGGCAGGTAATAGATATGAACGGGGATGAAAAGAAAGAGACTGAGAAATATTCCAGGAGCGGACTGAAAGATAAGCAGGCTGAGGAATATCTGCAGAAGCTCATAAGTGTAATGGAAACGGAAAAGCCATATCTTGACCGTGATCTCAGCATACACAATCTGTCGGTTGTCACAGGTATTCCCCGTCATCACATTACACAGGTATTGAATGAGAAGCATGGTAAGAACTTCTTTACTTTCATTAATGAATACAGGGTGAAAGAAGTCATAGCGAGATTCGGTGATCCGGCCAATAATAATTTTACGATCCTGGCCATAGCTTACGATTCCGGATTTAATTCAAAAACAACCTTCAACTCCATCTTCAAGTCGATTACTGGTCTGATTCCCAGTGAATACAGAGAGAAATCGACAGGGATCCGGGGATAATCACACGGTTCACGCCAGACGGCGCGGACAATATCATGATGTTTTACAGGTTCGGGAGAGACGGATAAGACGACCGGCGTTGCAGGAAACCGTTCATTTGTATTAAAAAATTCAGATGAACAGGAACCTATTATCTGGTGTCATTCTATTTTTAAGTACAGTGAGTCTGCAGGGTCAGGATCAACCCGCCGGACAGTATCCTGAGGAAGGTAAAAGAGCGAGCCTTTACGGATTTATAAGGGGAGGACTATATGGAGACCTTGATGAGAATGATGACAAACCATATGTTTCAAGTGCGTTTTCAGATTTCGGGCTGAAAGCCGAAGTGAAGGATAATATTCATTTCAAGGCATTTGCCGATATAAGGTTTCGCTATGGGACCGAGTTTCTCGATCCTGTCAAAAGAGTTGATCTGAAGGAAGCATATATAAAGGTAAACGGAAAAAAATTTGATCTAACTGCCGGCCAGACCATTATTAAGTGGGGACGGACTGATTTTTCAAATCCGACTTCGAAGTTTAATCCTCAGAACTATATTTCCCGGTCTCCTGATCCTGAGGATATGGATATGGGTAATCTTCTGATAGATGCAAAGATCTACCCGGCAAAGACCTTAAGCCTTGAAGCTGTTGCAGTTCCATATTACCGGTCATCCTTGCTCCTGATAGATCCCATTCCGCTTCCTGAGTATGTAAGAATAAACGGTATAACTTCACTTCTAACATCAAAAGAATTTTTTTCCTATGGGCTTAAGGCACAGATGAATCTGACAGGCATAGACATGAGCCTGTCATGGTTTGACGGTTATGATCCAATGCCCGGTATTGCGCTTTCCAGCTTCAACATTGATATGACTGGACCTGTCCCTGCCCTTTCCATAGAAATGGGTATGACTCCATACAAGATCAGGAACCTTGGTTTTGATTTCGAGACAACCGCAGGAAGTATCGGACTCCGGGGCGAAGCAGCCTGGAGTTTCCCTTATAAATCATGGAAGACACATGAATTTGTTCCCTCAGGTGAAATAAAATATGTCGCAGGGGTCGACTGGATGCCAGGAAGCTGGCGCTTTACAGTTGAATATTCAGGAAAAACTATCCCTGATTTTGAAGCCCCCCTTGTCGATCCTCTGATCGGAACCGAACCTGACATGGCAAGTCTGGCTTCAATGCTGGGAAACCCTGATATTAATATTAATGAATATGTACGGCAGCAGGTGGGAGCTTTCAACAGGCTCTACAATTATCAGCTGGAACCATCATATCATTCGGCCGGGCTAAGGATTGAAACGGAACTTTTGTATGGCAGGCTTATCCCCTCTGTTTTCACTCATTATAATTTCACTTCCCATGATTTTTTACTGATGCCGGAACTGAAATATAAACCCACTGACGGCCTGACAATAGTCGCAGGGGGCGATTTTTACTATGGAATGAAGGGTTCAATTTATGACCTGATAAACGAATTCATGAATTGCATAAGGATTTCACTGAGAGTTGATTTCTGAAATTATGACAGATTTTATTATCAAATATCGCCGCGCAATTATTATTATATGCTTTCTCCTGGGAATAACATTCGGTTCGCTAATCCCGTTTTCGAAGACTGATCCTGAAATGCGGAATTATGTCCCTGCATCTCTGGACTCAAGGATCAACACAGATCTCATTGAAAATGAATTCGGTATTCAGGATATTGTCATGCTGCTGTTTACCGACACATCCATCCTTACAACCAAAAACCTCCAGCGAATCAAAGATATCGACCGGGATATTTCAAAACTTACTGGTGTTTCCAGCCGGATATCCCCTTTCACTGTCAGGACAATAACAAGTTCAGAAGGGATGATGACAGCCGACCCCCTTATCAGAAGGATTCCTGCTGATTCAGCCGGATTCCGGAAACTGAAAGCTGACATCCTCAATAACCGGTTTGCACGTGATATTGTCATTTCTTCGGATATGACAACGGCATCTGTTACTGCAACTATAAATAAAGCAGAAAAAGAAAAGATAACACTGCAGCGGATCGACTCCATCATTGCTGTTCATCCGGGAAAGGCCAGGGTTCTTACCGGTGGACTGCCTTATATCCGGCAGCATATCCTGAAGGATATCAACCGTGAAGCTTTGCTGATTCTACCGCTTGCCTTGCTGTTTATGCTTCTTGTGCTGAAATTTAACCTTCGGGAATGGCGGTCAGTCCTGATGCCTTTCACGGTTGTTCTTCTGTCAACAGCAATCTGCATGGGTATGGTGCCTCTGATGGGATGGAAGATGTCAATAATTATTTTACTGGCTCCGGTAATATTGATCTCGGTTGCAAATAATTATGGTATTTATCTTGTTGCAAGGTTTCAGGAAATCCGGAGTTCGGGAAGGCATGATTCCATAAAAAGTATTATCCGGGAACTTACCGGTTCACTGAACAAACCCATAATTTTCAGCGGTCTTACAACGATCGCAGGGATACTCGGATTGATGGCTCATTCAATCATTCCGGCACGGTATGTCGGAGCTATTGCAGCTACCGGGGTCACAGCAGCTCTTGTCATGAGCCTGTTGCTTATCCCTTCACTCATTTATTTCCAGGGGAATAAAATCAGGAAAAATTCAGTTCCTGAACAGGCAGGATATCCCTTGTTCGACAGGTTAATCTCCTGGCTTGCAAATAAAATTATCAGATACCCGGGGAAGATAATTGCTGGAGCTGTCATTATAACCATCCTGTCAGGTCTGGGTATGCTTTTGTTGAAAATTGAGACCAATCAGGAGAAATATTTCCCGAAAAAGCATCCGATAAGGCAGGCTTCTGCGGTCATTAACAGGGAATTCGGAGGGTCACAGACAATGTCTGTAATGATTGAAGGTGATATTAAGGATCCTGAAGTCATGAAGGGAATAGACAGGATGACTTCAGGACTGGAAAAAACAGAAGGTGTGGGTGGAGTCTTCTCAATATCACAGGCAGTGAGGGAAATGAGCAAGGCTATTTATAGTCCTGATGAGCAGTTTTATGATGAGATCCCGGAGACAAGAGATGGTATAGCTCAGATGTTTGAACTATATAATATGAGCGGAAGCCCTGACGATTTCAGTCAGCTGATGAATCTTGAAAACACAAAGGCCCATATTCTCATACGGCTTTCAAATCCTGAGAACAGTGTGATTAAAGATGTAAATTCCAAGCTCATGGCTTTTTCTGCACAGATCCCTGCAAAGACAACAATTGGTGGTTATGCATTGATAATGGCTGACTTTGCATTGTCAATAATTAAAGGACAGATCTATTCGCTTCTTTTTGCCCTGGTGACAGTCTTCCTTCTGCTTGCTGTTATATTCAGGTCATTCCGGGGCGGACTGACCGGTACAATTCCACTGGCAGCTTCGATAATTATAGTTTTCGGGTTCATGGGTATTACCGGTATAGCCATTGACAGCGCTACCGCTTTGCTGTCATCAGTAATGATAGGCGTTGGAGTCGATTTTACAATACAATATATATGGTGCTTTAATATTCAGGCACGTATGGGATTGTCTTATGAGGATTCCACAAAAGAGGCTATGAGAACAATAGGCCGGAGTATCATAATCAATGCTTTCAGCGTTATGGCAGGCTTTTCAGTGCTGATGTTCTCAGGTTTTACATCTCTCAGGTATTTTGGATACCTGGTCCTTATTTCAATAAGCTCCTGCCTTCTTGGCGCTGTAATATTGATCCCGGCAATAATAATGAAATACAGGCCGGGCTTTGCTGTTAATAATATGAGTAAACCAAAAAACAATAGAAATGAGAAAAATAGTAATATCGTTGACATTTCTGCTGCTACCGTTTTTGCAGCTGAAGTCACAACAGCCGGATGCCGGTCAGATCATGGCGAAAAGCCGTGACCTAAGCCTTATCCCGTCCATGAGTGCCACAATTAATCTGATAATAACAGAAAAAAACGGTTCCATTCGTAACCGGACAATCACAATGACGTCGAAAAGTTTTTCTGACGGGCTTGAAAAGAGATTTATCAGGTTTATCGAACCGGCTGATGTAAGAGGCACATCAATGCTGGTAGTGGATAATAAAAATCAGGCTGATGAAATGTGGATATACCTTCCGGCTCTGAAAAAAACACGCCGGATAGTATCATCTGAAAAAGGGAAGAGCTTTATGAGCTCTGAATTTACAAATGCCGACATGAGCTCTCCTCCCCTGTCCGATTTTAGAAACACTCATCTTGCAAATTCAGGATCAGGCAATCTGTGGATCATTGAAAGTATTCCGAAGGACGAGGATATAGCCGATCAGTATGGGTATTCGCGAAAGTTGACCTGGCTTGATAAGGAAAACAACCAGGTCAGGAAGATGGAATTCTATAATTTTGATAATGAACTTTTTAAAACAATTGAAATTAAAAGTGTCTATCCTTTTCAGGACGGTAAATATATGATAAAAAATATGATAGCCAGTAATGTAATCACTGAGAGAAAATCCGAGATCAATTTTACCACGATCAATGAAAAAGTGAAGGTGGAGGATTCGTTTTTCAGCTTGCAGAACCTGGAAAGATAGTCAGAAGACCGAAGTCAGAAGACCGGAGTCAGAAGACCGAAGTCAGAAGACCGAAGAACGAAGATCAAAGTTTTCTTTCTTCCGACTTCTGTCTTCCGACTTCCGTCTTTCTTTATGGCCTTATAATCGTCCCATCCCCTTTTCTGAGTGTCCAGTTTGATCTTGTTCCTATGGGATATTTAGCAGCTTCCTTTTCATTGATATCTACGCCGAGTCCGGGCGCTTCATTTATGTACATATAGCCGTTCTTATATGTCTGGCAGCCCGGGAATACTGTCTGGGCCCGCTCGTTCCAGAAATGTGATTCCTGGATACCGAAGTTCCATACTGCGAGATCTATATGTGCATTTGCAGCATGTCCCACCGGTGATACATCACCAGGTCCGTGCCAGGCTGTCCGAACATTGAACCATTCACCAAGCCTTGCAATTTTCATGGCCGGCGTTATGCCTCCGATCTGTGATAAATGGACTCTTATAAAATCGAATAACTGATCAACCATATAGTCTCTGAACTCGTTGATATTATTGAAGAGTTCTCCCATGGCTATCGGCACGGTGGTCTGGTTCCTGAGGTGCCTGAACCAGCCCATATTTTCAGGTGAAAAAGGATCTTCAATGAAGTAAGGTCTGTAAGGTTCAAGCCGCTTGATCATATTGATGGCATCCACCGGTTCAACCCGTTCATGGATATCGTGCAGAAGCTCGACATCCTCACCGCATTTTTTCCTGATAAATTCGAACATTTCAGGAACTCTTTTAAGGTATGTCTGCTGGTCCATATACATATCTTCGGATCTGCCGAATCCTGCCTGTTTGAAATCGGGTTCTTTCGGCATAGTTCCCACACCTCCGTAGCCTCCCTGCTGGATCCTGACATGTCTGAAGCCCTGGTCCATAAACTGCTGGACCCGTTCAGCGAGGACTTCGAATGTAGGACCGCTGGCATGGGCATAACAATCTACGGCAATTCTGCATTTTCCTCCCAGAAGCTGATAGACAGGCATGTTTGCTCTCTTGCCTTTTATATCCCACAAAGCTTCATCAAGTCCGCTGAGGGCATTATTCAGAACCGGACCGTTACGCCAGTATGAACTTACATACGCAGCCTGCCACATGTCTTCAATATTATCGACATCCTTTCCGACACAGAAATCGTTCAGATAGCTGTCGATTGCAGGAAGCACCGCTACGGCCCGCTGAGTAAAGGTGGCACAACCCAGTCCGTAAAGTCCCGGTTCCGTTGTATCTACTTTGACAACAATAAGATTTGATCCCTCCGGTGCAGTGGCAATGGATTTTACACTTTTGATCTTTACCGGGGGCAGACCCTTTGCATACTGGGGAGTTATATGTTCCGCTGCCCTCGATTCTTTTGTGCCAAATAATCCCAGCAGACCGGCTGCTGAGCCTGCCGTCATAAGTTTCATTGCATCACGACGGCTTAGTTCTTTCTGATTTTCAGTCTTCTTCATATTCAGGTTATTTAAGTTTTAGGATTCATCCAGGCACCCTGTCTTTCAAAATTATCAGGAAGCCTGTATTTCTTTATATGGTCATTAAGTTTCTCCCCGGTTATATTGATCTTACTTAAGTCACTGACCCCCATGTTCATTCCTGCACAATGATACAGATATCCGATCCGTGTAAAGTCTATTCCCATCAGTTCAATCCCTACTCTGTCTGCAGCCAGCCAGTCAAGGCTTGCAATACAGACTCTGTGATCAACCGGTGTGCCCAGAGTTGGTCCGTTACCTTCCATCCCTTCATAACCGTCAATTACTGCAAGATCAGGGTGCAGCTTCTGAGCGAGGTTAGCCATGTTAAAATTCACTGCATGAAAGCCGTTACCGTGTATCGCTCTCTTATGGCTTACGCTACCCTGTCTGGATTCTTTCGCTTTTTCCGGAGCAAACCTCAGATCTTCATTATACAGCGTAAAGCCTTTGTCTTTTATTGGCGAACCGAAAACAATATTCTTCAGGGACAGGCTTGCTCCTACTGTATTATGGGTTTTCATCCTTGCAACCGAAACTATATATGAATCAGGATCAAGGATTATTTTTGAAACCCTTATTGGTTGTGGCCTGAAATCCCTTTCATTTACGACATACAATAATTCGAATGGTTCATCATCGAGATCAACCAGCTTTACGGGGTATTTTGATAAAAGTCTGAAATATCCATAGTTGTCAAATCCTTCCAGTGTCGGACAACTGGCTGATGATTCGGCTATTATGACATTATCAAGCTTCCTGATTGATTTCAGGAACTCAAGAATACCTTCAAGCGTTTCCACATGAGTACAGGCAAGTGGAACATAAATAAGGACGTTATTAGGTTTAAGAACAACCCTGCGCTTACCTATTGCCCGGCGGATCTCATCGGAAAAAGGCCTGAGAGACCTGAAAACCATGTCTGCACGGTCATTACCTGTTGTAAGCGATACGGATGCGGCCGGATCGCCGGAATTATTATATGGATTAAAAGCTTTCAGAGGATTGAAACATGTCAGAGCTGCTCCGCCGATAAGTGAAGTTCTGAGAAAATCCCGCCTGTTATAATTTGCCATAGTAATAGATTAAATGAAAACGTAATAAAGTTAATACATAAATTTAACTGACAGGCGATAATGTTTCCTAAATTTGCCACTAAAAGGTATGTTCAGATGATCAGGAATGAGGAAACAATATGCGCACCGGCAACTTCAGGCGGAGGGGCAATAGCGGTTATAAGGATAAGCGGTCCGGATAGCATTCCGGTCTGTGACAGGATATTTTTTCCATCTGACACCAGGATTAAATTCAGTGAACAGAAAGGATATTCGATAATTTTCGGCGAGATCCGTTCAGGGGAAGAGATGATCGATGAGGTCCTCGTGAGTGTCTTCAGATCTCCACATTCCTATACCGGAGAAGATTCGGTGGAAATATCATGTCATGCTTCCCAGTATATTCAACAGAAGGTCATGGAACTGCTGATCAGTAATGGGGCCATTACAGCACAAGCGGGGGAATTTACCCGCAGGGCATTCCTGAACGGAAAAATGGATTTATCACAGGCCGAAGCCGTTGCCGACCTGGTTGCATCTGATTCCAGGATGGCACACAGGATAGCAATTAATCAACTCCGGGGTTCATTTTCAGATGAGATAAGCATGATGCGAGCCGATCTGTTGCATTTTGCTTCACTGATCGAGCTTGAGCTGGATTTCGGAGAGGAAGATGTTGAATTTGCCGACAGGAAGAAACTTCTTGAAATTGTTGATAAAGTAATTACAGTAGCCCGGGATCTGGCATCATCCTTCAGCCTGGGAAATGCAGTCAGGGAGGGAATCCCGGTAGTCATTGCAGGAAGGCCAAATACAGGAAAATCGACTTTACTGAACCGTATATTAAAGGAAGAAAAAGCCATCGTCTCGGAAATCCCGGGGACAACAAGAGACGCTATCGAAGATACAGTGGTAATTGACGGCATACGATTCCGATTTACTGATACGGCGGGTTTAAGAGAAACCACAGATATAATTGAGAACCTGGGTATAATGAAAACCCATGAAAAGATCGGAAGAGCTTCAATTATTCTGCTCGTTGCCGATATAAATGAAGGCTTTGCACCCTTGCATGACGTCCTTAAAAAATTAAGAAAACAATTTCCGGATGATGACAAAAAAATAGTAGTTGTTGTAAACAAAGTTGATAATGATCTGTATGGAAACCTGAAATTCATTGGTCAGAACCTGGTCCTTCAGCCTTCGGAGTCTCTGCTTTTTATTTCAGCAAAGAACGGGCAGGGAATTGATGAACTGAAGAATATTCTTGGCAGGACAGTTGAAACACGCAAGTTGAATTCCGAAAATGTAATAATAACAAATATAAGACATTACGAAGCCTTACTTAAAGTATCGGAAAGCCTCGAAAGAGTCAAGTCGGGACTTGACTCTTCTCTCCCGGAAGATCTTATAGCAATTGATATCCGTCACGCGATCCATTACCTGGGAGAGATCACAGGAGAAATAACTACAGATGAGATACTTGAAAATATATTCAGGAATTTCTGTATAGGCAAGTAACAGTAGTCATTAGAATATATGAGGTATATCCCTTACCGGGTTACCTGATAATACAATCACCAGTTTTCTGCCTGTCTTTCATTTATCAGGTATTTGGCTACAACTGATTTCAGAGAACAAGATGAAGGAATGCCATTGCTCAGATTGTGCAGGGTTTCTAAATCGGATTTCCAAGCAACATCGGCGGGAGCCAGTATACAAACACTGTCCGGCTCATGTCTTTTGTAAAGTTTGTTTTCCTTAAAGTAGTAATATTCACTGCTTTGTTCTGTAGGATAGGCTTGCATTAAAGGCGGTATATCATTCGGTTTGAACCAGAGTTTGATCTCCCGTTCTGCAGATTCAGGTGAATCAGATGCATGAATGAGATTATCAATACGCTGCCCTATTACATTGCCGTCAGCATTCTTCAGAGGAACCATGGTTCCGAGAGAACGGATACATCCCGGTTTTTCAGTTCTTGCTTTATGCGGATCAGTCGGCCCCCCTATTTCCCGTACCTTCCTGATGGCATCACGTCCCTGGTATACTATCGCAATCACTCTTTGCTTCGATGGATTATCAACATAATGGCTTTGTCCCATAAGATACTCAACAACAGCAGGAAAAAATACCTTTCCCCTGTGTTCAGCATAATGTTCTTCGGCCAGCATTTTACTTACATGAACTATCTTGGTTCCGCAATAATGCAATCCGGTATGAAATTCCGAAAGCATTGACAGTATATAACCTGTCAAAGAATTTTTAAGTGCGTCCGGCTTAATCAGCACGAGTGTCTGTTCCAGTTCCTTTCTATCCATATTTCTTCTTAATTAAATGTGTGCAAATTAAATTAAAATACTTCTATTATTCATTAAACGGCATGGGTATTTTAATCCATTGTTTAAACCTGGATAAATTTAATTTTTTGAAAATCAGAGGGAAAAAGATTGACAAGAAATTGGTCAACTGAAAGTCTCCACAGAA
>CAYPHL010000124.1:0-5089 GCA_964410385.1 uncultured Rikenellaceae bacterium
TAACAAGGGGACCGATAGTATGAGCTTTGAGAATATTATCCGGACAGGGCTTGAGTAATCCTGAAGCAAAATCAGGAGAAATATTAAGGTCGATCCACTTTCTTTCCTCGTCTTTCTGAAGAATGGCAGGCATCCGTTTTTTTGAATTATGGATCTCAGCCATCATCTCATTTGCTTCGGTCGTGATTATTGTAAATGTGTTCAGCAATTCACCGCTTTCCTTATTCAACCATTCTGAATAGAGCCCTGCAAGAGTAAGCATCTCATTATTAACACTGTAAATATACCAGGGGATCTTTTCTTTTCCAACATGCTGCCATTCATAAAATCCCCGGACGGGTATCAGGCATCTTTTTGATCTGAATGATGAAGAAAAAGAAGGTTTTTCCTTAAGGCTTTCAGAACGGGCATTAAAAGTTTTATATCTTATTTCATCTGCATCTTCAGCGTTTCTGACCCATGGAGGGATAAGTCCCCATTTCAGTGATCGTACTGTGGGGGTACCGGAACAAATTGCAGTCAGTTCAGGCAGGCTGAATGCGTGGTAATAATAACTCGGCTCATAGCGGTATTTGTCAGGGAAATTGACACCGTACCTGTCTTCTATTTCTTCCTTTACCAGGTTAACATTAACCGAGAAGCACATTATCTGAAGAATAATTCATTACCATTTCCTGAAGAAAGCGGTACGGGAAGAGCCCATGTAAAGAGGTCATGATCCGGCTCAGCTTTAAGGTTTGAAACGACCCTGTGCATAAGGTCGCTGATATAAGAATAGATTTCAGGTCCGTTCCACGTACTTGAATTAAGCAGAACGACCCAGGCTGTACCATCCTGTTGTCGTTTCATCATCCCGGCAGTTCCGGGGAAGGAACCTGTCCTCCACCATGTGCCGTTATCCATTGTAGTTTTCCAACCTGCCGGGGCAAGTCCTTTGTTATTGTCTGTCATCAGGCTTATGCTGAGCTGAGAAAGGATATCCGGGGGTGAACTGAATCCGTCGATGGCCAGAAGGAGGCGCATCAGATCGGGAGCTGTGGCAAGCCATGCGCCGGCTGCACCAAGAGCTTCAATATCATTTCCTCCGTAAACCGGAGAAAGAAGCTCTCCTGTTCCATAGACTGAAGGTTTTGGGAGAACATCAGAAGGTTCATAATATGATACCTCGAAGGAAGCTTTCTGATCCGGGAGATTATGAGCGAGAGTCATATCAAATATTCCCAGGGGCTCCAGTATTTCTTTCTTACAAAACTGGTCATATGGCATGCCTGTCACTTTCTCAATCACCAGACCAAGGATCGCATAACCAAGGTTTGAGTAGGCTCTGCCTGTTCCCGGGGTGAAATGAAGCCTTTTATCGAGTGCGAACCTGATTATGGTTTTAGTATCAACCGGCAGATCCACTCCCATCTGATCGGCTATAGTCAGAGGCATGAACATCTGGTCGCCCCACCTCTGTGACCATCCTCCCTCATGGCTGAGCAGATGAGCCACTGTAATATCATATGCCCTGATGTCCTTCGGATTATTGAAATAAGGATCGTTCAGAATTGCATTTTCACCAAACACCTTATCGTTCAATGACAACCTGCCTTCCTCTGCAAGCTTCATCACTCCAACAGCGGTAACAAGCTTTGAGATACTTGCTATCCGGAACTTATGGAAGGGCTCTGTCAATTCCCTCGTAACCGTATCAACAAGTCCGAATCCTCGCGCATAAATAAGCTTCCCGTTCTTTGATACGGCAACAGATGAACCCTTAACATCCCATCTGTGCATAAAAGACCGGATACTTTTCTCAACAGCAAAGTATTCTCCGCCTTCCGACCTGGAATTATCAAGACGGACATTATCCGGTACAAGCTTACCCGAAATAATGTCAACTTTTTCAACTGCCCCGGGATTATAGGTCACGGTAGCTGCAAGGAGACCAACAAGTAATATCTTTTTCAATTTCGGCAAACAGAATCGACTTTTCAGGGTACAAAAATAAAAAGTAATATTTATTGCCTAACGGACAAATTTACAATTTATTAAAGATTTGCTTTATTTTATTCACATTTTTATCCCAATTCCATGACAGTACAGTAACAGAAAATAGAACCAAAGAATTAACTTTGTATTATGTCAATAAAACGATCAGTATTAAGATTTCTGTCTGCGGCGGTTTTTTTATGCATAGCAGTAAGGCTAAATGCTCAGGTAACTGAAATTGATACTTCTGCATATCTTCCATTATTTTACAGTGGAAGCCTTGAATACAACCTTACAATTGCATCAGCGCTTGGATACACTACTGAAATAGAAAGGCTGGTAAAGGAAGGAGCAGAAATTGATGTGGAGAATGCTGAAGGCGCCACTCCTCTTTACTTTGCAATTATCAACGGGAAAACTGACGCGGTAAAAACCCTCATAAGGCTGGGAGCTGATGTCAACAAAGTTTCCTTCAGGGGAGAGACACCACTTGTACTTTCGATATTCATTAAAAATATAAACATTGCAGAAGCGCTTATCCGTGGAGGAGCTGATATAAATTACCAGAACAAATCCCTTGTAACACCTGTTCATTATGCCTCAGCTTACGGCCTTTATGAATTTGTTGACCTGCTGTTATATTATGATGCTGATATTGACATTAAAGATGCTGAAGGCACAACTCCCCTGATGGCTGCTGTCTGGGCCGGTTATCCCGATATTGCCGGACTCCTCATCAGGAACGGTGCAAATATGGAAGCAAGGGACAATGACGGGTTCACACCCTTTCTGATCGCAGCACAGAATGGGGATACTTTAATCCTGAATATGCTTAAAAAGAAAGGTGTCGATATTTACGAAAAAAATATACACAACAGTGATGCACTGGCGCTTACAATAAAATCAAATCACATTCCTGCAACGGAATTCCTACTGAAGTCCGGAAAAAATTGGACTGAGAAGGGAAGGGATGTAATTAATCCATACAATGTAGCCGCTGAATACAGAAGAAAAGAGATTATGGAACTCCTGACCAGAGAGAATATCCCTGGCAGCTATAAACCCCATTTCAACAGGATGGCAATAAATCTATCATCAAAATTCAATCTGAAGGATTACTATTATGGGTTTAATTTGTCATTTTCAGAACCACTGAGCAATATCGGGATTATAACCGGCCTTGATACAAAATTTTGGTACACGAGGGTCCTTGTTAAAAGTTCCGATGAGATATTTTATCAGTATTTTGACAGGAGTTCGCTTGTATATGCAGGAGTATATAAGGATATTCAGCTGACAGATAATCTGTTCAAAGGTAATTTTTACTTTTCTGCATCACTGGCCGGGGGATATTCATTCGGAAATAAGTTTAAGGGAACAGAGATCGAACCTGAAAACAAATTCAGGATATTACCTTCAGCATCCCTGAAATGGAATAAAAATGCTTTCACGGTATTTGCTGGTCTTGAATATTTTAATTCCGGATTTTACAGAACAGGTCCTGTCTGGATGAGGACAGGATGTTCATTCAATTTCTCCTTTGATTCTGACCGGGTTCCCGGCAAAATAATAAAATGGTATTAAGCATGCATAAAAGATCATTCTTTTTATTCCTTGTATTCACACTGTTCTTCTCCTGCGAAAACGATGAAGAACTATTGAAAGATATTACATTTGTCGATTGCAATGCATGCACTCCGGATGAACCGTTCACTGCCGATATCCGCATGAAGCTTTCTGATACCTATAAGCTGGGATCAGCAAACGAGATTGTCTTTCTTGATATTTATGAAGGTAATCTGGAGGATGAGGTACTTTTCACATCATACCAGACAACGAGCACCGAAACAACAATTAATTTACCGATAAATAAAAAATATTGCATCATGGCGACGTATTACATAGACAATAAAACCTATATCGCTGTGAATTCGGTCACGCCGAGAGTAAAATACAATGAGAGCAGTTGTGATGAACCATGTTATTATACTGCTCCGCGATCATTAAACCTAAGGCTGAAACATACAAAATAACATGGTTCCCTGTCTGGCTGCCTGGTTGTTCGTTTATCCCTTATAGCTGAACAAAGGCTCTCCCTTTAAAGCTTTTTGTCTTATAAGGTCGATTTCCGGTTGACTCAGTGGCATGATCCGGTCTTTAACAGATAGCGCGAGCTTAAAAAGGTTTTCGTCACCCGGAGGAACAGCGGCAGTTATCGGGTGAGATAAAGTAAACCTCAATCCCATCAGAATGTCTTCTGTTGTAGTAAGAGGTTCATACCAGCATTTAGGATATTTCGTGCGGTCGGCATTTTTCGGCCATGGTCCTTTGGCCATAGCTTTCAATGCCAGGAGGCCCATTTTCTTTTCCTGTGCACGTGCCAGTACCTGAGGGCCGAAATTACCCGCATGCCAAGTAGTATAATTAAACGGGAAAAGGATAGTATCAAAATCAAATCGATCCATCATTGCCATGGCGGCTTCCACTGAATGTGCAGAAAAACCGATGAAGCGTATCTTTCCATCTTTCCTTGCCTGAAGGAAGGTTTCCATTGCTCCGCCCGGAGCATGGATTTTTTCTACATCCTCCATGGTTGTAACCGCATGGAACTGGTAAAGGTCGAAATGATCAGTCCGGAGATTCTTCAGGGATTGTTCAAGTTCTGCCCGGGCTTCATCACGTGAACGTTTTTGCGTTTTACATGCAAGGAAAACACCTTTCCTGTAAGGTTCAAGGGCAGGACCGAGCATTACCTCGGCATTACCGTATGAAGGAGCCACATCGAAATAGTTTATTCCTGCATCGATGGCCATTTTGACCCGTTCGGCAGCTTCTGCGGTTGTTGCATCCCTGACAACAATACCCCCGAATCCGATCACAGAAAGCATCTCACCCGTTTTTCCGAGCATCCGCTTTTCGATCTTTCCTTTCACTTTCTTTCTTTTTACTTCCGAAAGATTTGCCGGAAACAGCCCGATCAACGGAACTGTTACAGCTGTTGTTCTGATGAATTCTCGACGTTTCATGGTTTGACCATTTAGTTATTACAGGTGGAAAAATAGCCAATTTAATTTTAATTTACAATAAGATATTTATGGCGTTACGGCGTTACGGC
>CAYPHL010000124.1:5189-8433 GCA_964410385.1 uncultured Rikenellaceae bacterium
GCAATGCCGTAACACCAATATCATTATATTTGTTCATCAAAACTGGAACAATATGGAAACTTCTTTTTTCAATTCAGATATTTTCAGTTACGTGATTTTACCGTTGCTTATATTTCTTGCCCGCGTATGTGATGTATCAATAGGCACGATGAGGATAATCTTTGTAGCCAAAGGCAAAAAGAATATTGCCCCTATCCTGGGATTTTTCGAAGTCCTGATCTGGATAACCGCAATCTCAAGGATCATGCAGAACCTCGATAACTACATTAACTATATAGCATATGCAGCCGGATTTGCAACGGGTAATTTCGTCGGGATGATCATTGAGGAGCGTCTTGCAATGGGTATTCAGATGATCCGGGTTTTTACGCACGAAAGAGGCAGGGATCTGGTTCAGTCGCTTAACAGCAAAGGATACGGGGCTACATTTGTCGAAGCCTACGGAGCAAAGGAGAAAGTACATCTTATATATACTATTATCCAGAGGAATGAGCTTGAGAATGTACTCAACATCATAGATAGTTTCAATCCTAAAGCTTTCTATACAATCGAAGATGTCAGGGCAGTTAATGAGGGAATTTTCCTGCCCAGGAAACGCAAGAACGTGATACCTTTCTCTAACGTGCTCAGGGAATGGAGGAAGGGGAAGTGATGCAAGTGCACTAAAGTGCCTAAAGTTTAAGGAGTTGGAAGTTAATAGACGATTATCAGGTAGATTTGGTAAAATTAAATTCAAAAATATGAATCCGTTCAGCAGCCATCCGTTATACAGGAAACATGATCTTGATAGTGCAATGAGTTCATTATGGAAGTTTTACAGGGGAAATTTCCTTGTATTGGTGCTTACTTCCTTTGTTATTTCGATCGGTATCCATTTCCTTACACAGATGTTCGATTTCTATGATATCCTGAAGATAACCGATCCTGAGGAAATGATGGGTAAGCTGCGGGAAATGATCTGGCCGATGGTTGCAATTTCCCTTGTCAGCCTGCTATGTACCACAATACTCTACTATTACGTTATTTACAATCCTGTGGACAGCAATGTAACCATTTTAGTATCAATTTATAAGTCATTGAGATATTATATTCTCCTGCTCATAATAATGGTTCTCTTCTCTGTCTTTGCGTCAGTAGCCATGATCTTCGGACTAATGCTCCTTGTAATTGGCATTATATTCTCCATGATTTACATTATGACACTGTTTCTGTTCTTCACACCAGTTCTGATGGTTGAAGGCCCCGACATTGCAAATGCTATCAGTCGTACTTTCAGACTGGCTCACAGGAGATTCTGGGCAAACATAGGCTGGGTGGCGGTATTGCTTGTTATTATGCTGATAACATCCTTTATCCTGAATGCGATCATCACAATTCCTTTCACCGGAGGCATAATGAAAAACCTGACTAATCCGGAAGAATTGATGAGTACAATGGATTATATGCGAAATCCTGTATATATAACTCTTTCTGCTCTGGCAAGTGCTTTGTTTTACCCGTTAATACCTATACTCGGAACGATCCTGTACTTTAACGGCAGGGCAAGGGAGGAGGTGGTCATCTCTTCTGAGAACAATTAAAGATGATATGGCTTTCTGTATTCATATTCAAGCAACTGGTTTGCCTTTTCACTATTGGTAAACACTTCATTTTTACTATCCCATTCCAGTCTTTGCTTTGTAATAAGCGCAATTGTTGCCAGATGAGCAAGACATGTTGAGCGATGCCCTTCTTCAGGAGTACAATAAGTATCCTTCTGCCGTGATTTGATACAATCGAGGAAATTCCGGACAAGGTTGGAAGTACTGTTACGATACCTGCCGTCGGACAGATAAACCTTGTCGTCAGTCATCATATTGACCGTTTCGGCATCAACCAGACTTTTCCAGGTCTGGAACTGCCCGGGAGCTGCCGGTACTATTTTATAATCATTTTCATTGGTCAGAAGTGTTCCTTTGGTACCTCTCATCTCAAGGAAACCGTATGGTATGAAGCTGCCTGAGCTTGTTTCTACAATGTTTATTGAAACAATTATCCCTGATCCGAACTCAAAAGTAGCCTGAAGGGTATCGGGTATTGTGCGGTCATCATCAACAGCGTAATTACCTCCTGTAGCGGTTACAGATACCGGTGCAACTTCATTGATCAGCCAGCGGATAAGATCAAGGTAGTGGACACCGTTATTGCTGATCTGATTTGCATAATCTTCCCACCACCTGAACTTATACGGAGCAATATTATACTGATATGGCCGGAATTGTCTTGGACCGAGCCATGCATCCCAGTTGAAATCTGCAGGGGGATCTTCCGGTTTCATTTTGCCTATTCCTGAAGGATACATATTACTCACATGGCATGCTGTAACAAATGTGACTTTTCCGATTTTCCCGGCAGGTATGTCTTTTGCAAGCTGCAGGAATGTTGAGGCTCCTCTCCTGTTCAGACCAACCGTAACAACCTGCCTGCTGTTCGCAGCCGCAGTAACCATTGCACGCCCCTCCCTGATAGTTTTGGAAAATGGTTTTTCGATATAAACATCCTTTCCGGCTTCTATCGAATGTATTGTCTGAAGAGCATGCCAGTGATCGGGAGTAGCAATACAGACGGCATCGACGCTTTTATTTTCAAGCAGCTTTCTGTAATCAGCATATCTCTCCACTTTACCGGGGAACTCCTCTCCCATCAACGGGATCTGTCCGGGCATATCTCTTATGTAGCGGGGTTCAACTTTCGAACGGTCACGTGTTATGTAAGGCTCATAAATATCGCACAGGGCAGCAACCTCACAATCCTTCATGCTCATAAATGTTGAAAGCATCTGGCTGCCACGGTTCCCCACTCCTATGAATCCGACACGTACCTTTTCATTTGCCCCGGCTATCCTGTTATAGTTTACAGCATTAAGCCCGTTTAAACTGAATGCCATTCCGGCTGTCGCTATTCCTGTCTGCTGCAGGAATTTTCTGCGTGATGTCCTTTTATTCATTTTGTCCATATTGAGAATTGTTATAGATTATTATTCAGGATCTCTGATCTTGTATTTATCAATCAGCCTGGGTTTAGGTCTGATAACAGATACGGTAATTGTATCAAATACCTCTCTCGCTGTAGTTACACCACTGCTCACAGGTTCTACACTTACAGATCCGTCATCCCATATGGTTTGTGAAGTCAGAACAGGTGTGAATTTTTCGTTTTCAATGGCTTTAACATCTGATCTGAAGAGAAGGGCCGGTTGTCCGTT
>CAYPHL010000124.1:8533-11780 GCA_964410385.1 uncultured Rikenellaceae bacterium
ACATTGGCTTTCCCCTCCCAGTCACCCACTGCCACTCTGTGAGTTACAAAGATACTTTTCAGTTCA
Organism: uncultured Rikenellaceae bacterium; assembly: GCA_964410385.1. Taxonomy (GTDB): domain Bacteria; phylum Bacteroidota; class Bacteroidia; order Bacteroidales; family VadinHA17; genus LD21. The sequence continues at coordinate 8,600 of CAYPHL010000124.1, forward strand.
TGTGATGCAGGATCTTCCAGCCAGATTGCAAATTGGGGAGGTTCTGCAAAAGTAGACAAATGGATCAGCTTCTTGTTCTGATGTATATCAACCTGAATCAGGGTTCTTCCTCTTGTCCTGAGAATAAGAATTGCTGAAGTGATTATAACCAAAACAATTCCTGATATGAACACAGCCAGCAGTATTCTGTGAATCTTCTTGTTCAACCAGGTCATTATCAAACTATTTCAGGCATTTCGTAACCCTTCCTGTAAGTTCCTGCTGAGATTGAATTTGCCTCTTCGGAATTAGTTACCCGTTCATTCATCGGGTCATAATAAAGCTGCTTCTTGCCGGTCCGGTAGGAAAGGTTGGCAAGATGTACCAGAGTAGCGCTTTTGTGACCCTGTTCAATATTTGAGTTGGGAACTTTCCGCGTCCGTATACATTTAATAAAATCCTGCTGATGAACCTCATCAGGAAAATACCCATAGTCCTGAGCTGCCACTTTTGCGTCATTCGTGAGAACCTGCCAGCCTGCTCCATGACGGCCAAGGTACATCATTCCTTCTGTTCCGTATATCTCCATCCTGTCGCTGTTAAAAGGCCAGTTGGGGAAGAGGTTGCCATATCTTATTTCGGGAGATGCCTTTGACATATATTCGCCGTAAATTGAAGCTTCAACAGTCATGGGGAACTCTCCGAAATCATAGGTAATAGTCTGGTTATCCGGGATGTCCCTGTTATCGTTGTAAAGCACTCTCCCACCTGCGCAATATGCCGACAGGGCATGGTCGGGATCACCCAGTACCATCCTGGCAAGATCGATAACGTGGCAGCAATCAGCAAGAGGCAATCCGCATGAGTAAGCCCAGAATTCATTATATCCTTTATGCCGGCTGACATTATAGGGAACTGACGGAGCAGGGCCCAGCCACTGATCCCAGTCAAGTCCGGCAGGAACTGCTTCATCTTCCTTATAGATCCATGGTTTATGACCGGGGAGCATGCAATAAGCTTTTACAACAACGATCTTACCGAGTTTACCGCTTTGAATATAGTCGCGTGCAGAAAAGTTATATGGTGCGCTTCTGTTCTGGAATCCACACTCAATAATCCGGTTATATTTTCTTCCTGCTTCAATCATTTTTCTTCCCTCCGGAATATTAAGGGATATATTTTTTTCAACATAAACATCTTTTCCGGCCTGACAAGCACGTATCGTTGCAAGAGCATGCCAGTGTTCAGGAGTACATATTACGACTGCATCAACATCCTTATCATCAAAGGATTTCCTCATATCATCTATTCGTACCGGTCTGAAATTCTGCTGCTTTTCAAGCTCATCAATAGCCCTGCCACCCCTTTCATCATCGACTTCACAAACATATTTGACCTCTACACCGGGGACACATTTCTGCATGCTCAGGATTACCTGTGTTCCCCTGCCACCGGCGCCAATCAGCGCCAGAACCACTTTATCATTTGCACTTGTCATAATCAGATTGTTTCAAGTTAAACTTTTTCAGGTACCATATAATTATCACGATAATTGTTCTTAAGAAGCTTATTTGCTTCTTCGTCATCGATGAATTTTTCTCCTTCAGCATCGAACAGCAACTGCCTGTTGCCGGTACGGTGTGCAATATTTGCCATATGAGCCAGGGAAGCGCTCATGTGACCCTGTTCAATTGTGCTGTTGGGTTGTTTCCTGTTCCTGACACATTCAATAAAATTAATCTGGTGTTCTCTGTCGGAATGTATTCCGCCCTGTTGTGCCACAATCTGTTCTTTGGGGCCATAAACCTGCCAGCCGCCTCCCTGCCGTCCGAGAAACATGACACCATCTGTGCCATAGATCTCAATCCTGTCAGCATTTGTCCTCCATTCAGGAAATCGCGATGGATCCATTCTGATATCATTCGGCGTCTTTGACATATAATTCGTGACGTTACCACTTTCACAGGTTACGGTGAATTTATCATAGTCGAAAGTAATCGACTGGACCTCCGGAGTCTGCTGGTCAGAATTCCAGATATGCTTGCCGCCCCATCCGTAAACTGATCGCGGGTGCCCGGGATCTCCCATAACAAGGCGGGTAAGATCGAACTGATGAACCGCATCATCAAGAAATCCAGGACAGTAATCATAGAAATAGATCCAGCCTTTAAGCAGTGCAGGGTTATATGGCCGGTAAGGTGCCGGGCCCAGCCAGGCATCCCAGACAAGGGTCTGGGGAACGGCCTCCTCAGGCATTGGTATCCATTTGCTTACGGGAAGGAGATTATATATCCGTATGTGAACTACCTGGCCAAGCTTACCACTCTGAATATAATCCCTGGCGTCATAGTTATACTGACCGCTTCTGTTCTGGAATCCAACCTGAACGATACGACGGTATTTCTTTGCGGCTTCTTTCATTTTTCTGCCTTCCCAGATTGAATGAGACGGACTCTTTTCGACATAAACATCCTTACCTGCCTGACAGGCAAGGATAGTTGCCAGAGCATGCCAGTGGTCGGGTGTTGAAATATATACAGCATCAATATCCCTGTCTGCGAACACCTCATGCATATTCCGGACAGTAAGAGGTTTGTAACCGAACTGTTTTTCAATCTCAGCTGCAGCACGGGAAGAATTCAGATCATTTACATCGCATATGGTCTTCACTTCAACCCCTGTATTTTCCCTGCAACATGTTACAAGAGTTGAAAGACCACGGTTACCTGCACCTATCAGAGCCAGAACAATTTTGTCATTTGCACCCCTGCAGGATTGCAAAAACAAGCCCGACGCTCCTATAGCCAGTCCGGCCGTGCCGGTCAGCGAAGCGCCTATGAATCTGCGTCTTTTCATAAGTATCATTATTTATTTGACAATCCGGAAGAAAATATAAGACTAATCTGTTAAATTCCTGAATGTTCCAAAATTACTAAATCCCTTCGTGCCCTTCGTGTGAACTTTGTGCTCTTTGTGGTTTAATAAAACTTACTTTAACCACAAAGGACACAAAGGTCCCGATAGCTCCCGTCCCGATAGCTCCCGATAGCTATCGGGACGGGAGCTATCGGGACTGGAACACAAAGAACACAAAGGCTTGAATAATTAAAACTAAAATTAAGAAAAATTATATTAAAAGGTATTAACTGTTTTATAAAGGATCCCCTTCAGTTATAACTGTTACCTGTAGTCTGGGATTAAC
>CAYPHL010000125.1:0-11752 GCA_964410385.1 uncultured Rikenellaceae bacterium
CCTGAAATGCCGGATAAGATATTTCTGACATCCTGAAAACCGGGAGATTTTTATTTACTATTTTTGTTTATTGACTGCTGCCAAGATATCAGGTCAGCCAGGATAGTATTACTAAGAAAATGTAAAATCATGCCGCTCAGGGATCTTGTAAGAAAAAACCGTTCATACAGACGATTTGATGAGTCTTATAACATAGATTACAAAACACTCGAAGGGCTTGTGGACCTTGCAAGATTATCTGCTTCAGGGGCAAACAGGCAACCTTTGAAATTCCTGATCTATAATACGCCGGGTGACTGTGCCAGGGTATTCCCGTCGGTTGTATGGGCTGCCTACCTCAAGGACTGGGATGGTCCCGGGGCTGGCGAAAGACCTTCAGCATATATTATTATCCTTGGTGACAAATCCGTTTATGAGGTTTTCGGGGTTGACCATGGAATTGCTGCACAGAGTATTATGCTTGGAGCTACTGAAGCGGGACTTGGTGGTTGTATGATAGCCTCAATAAAAAAGGAACTGCTGGGGAATGAACTTAATATACCCGCGCACCTTGAAATCCTTCTCATACTTGCTCTGGGTAAACCTGTAGAGAACGTTATCATCGATGAAATAAAGGATGGTGATGTGAAATACTGGAGAGATGCTGAGAAAAATCATCATGTTCCAAAGCGTCGCCTCGACGAATTAATAATTAAACTGTAAGAGCTTACTGCAATGAAGCGCTGGGTTTCCTGTTTTCTCCTGTTCCTGACGGTCATTTGTATGTCGTGGGGACAGGAAGCGGTGAATGCCGGAAATGCCTTGCTTTTCCATGGTATTGTAATTGATGCTGATGCCCGGTCGCCGCTGGCCGGATCACAAATAATGATAAACAGGGCATTTGCTTCAGTCAGTGATAATGAAGGCAGGTTTGCATTTTATGTTAACCGGCTCGACACCGTTACTTTCAGCATGCTCGGATATAAACCGGCTGTTTTTCTTATAAGTGATACCCTGAAGGGCAGGGAATTCATTACCGGTGTATACATGCATACCGATACTCTTTCCATAGGAGAAATAGTCATTGTGCCGAGGTTCAGGAATCTCAGATCGGAATTACTGAATCCCTCCGGAAAGCCGGATCAGGAGATTGAGAATGCCAGGTACAATCTGGAATTATCAGCTTACCAGGGTAAGATAAGCCAGGGTAAACTGGGTGATCCTGCTTCGAATTATGAATATCTCAGACAGAAGCATCGCTCAGAAGCATATACGAAAGGGCAGATACCTGCCGACAGGATGGTGGGAATAAGTCCTTTTATGATAATACCGGCTGTCTACCTCCTGATGAATGGTTTCCCGGAAAAGCCGCCCCCGCTCCAGCCAAGCCTGACTGACCAGGAACTGAAGATGATATGGAAGAAATATATGGAGACCTATGGGAATAAGTAAGTTTTATCTTTGGCAGGAGTTTTGGGAACAAAGTTTCCCCTCCTTAAAAAAAGGAGGGGAAACTATAATCCCCAAAACTTCTAATATGGATGCCTTTTTTCCCCCACCACTCACCCCTCATTCCTCACTCCTCTCCGCTCTCCGCCCTGTGCTCTCTGCACCTCGCCCTCCGCTCGCCGCTCGCCTCTCACCGCTCGCCGCTCTTAGCCCTTTACAAACAAGGCTTTGATAATGTGCCCTGCAATTTTCGGGTTCTCTTTCAGACGTCGTGTTGAATAACCGAACCATTTTTCCCCGAAGGGTACATAAACCCTCATGGTATGTCCGTTGTCCACTATACTCTGGCGAAGATTCGGAGTTACTCCGTATAACATCTGAAATTCATAAAGGTGATTCGGGACATTATAGTGTGATATGAGTCTGTAGGCGCTGTCGATCAGCTTTTTATCATGGGTGGCTATTCCTACATGTATCCTGTTCCTGAAGATGAATTCAAGATCTTCGATGAAGTGCTGATTTATCTCATCGTATTTCTTATATGATATTTCTTCGGGTTCAATATAAATACCTTTGCACAGACGGATGCTCAGGGGCGCGGCTTCAGAGTTAAGATCGGCAAGCCCTTTCAGATCATCAAGGGTTCTCCTGAGGTAAGCCTGCAGAACAATCCCCACATTTAACGGGAATTCCTGCTTCAGCCTTCGGAATAGTTCAATTTCAGCGGTGGTGCACGAAGAATCTTCCATGTCTATCCTTATAAACCCGTTATATTTTGCAGCTTTGGCAACTATTTCTCTCATATAACGATAGCAGGCTTCTTTATCGATAAGCAATCCGAAGCTTGTGGGTTTGGCCGAAAAATTACCCCTGATGCCGTTCTTAAACGTAATATCTATCAACTCAAGGTATTCCTCTTTATTCTTCCCGGCTTCATCAAGATCTTTTATGAATTCACCGAGAACATCAAGAGTTACAAGGATATTCCTGTTGTTAAATTCTTTCGAAACCCTCATGGCATCGTCAACGGATTTGCCGGAGATATATGACCTGGAAAATATCCAGATAAGGTTTTTCGGGAAGTAAGGAAGGATTGAAGCGATGAATTTGTTAAACATGGCAGGTAAATTGTTGAAAATTGTTCATTTTTCAATGCGAATTAAGCTTGTATCGAATTATTTTTTGATGACCTTTGTCATTGAATACACTGGTACAAAGGAAAGTCAAATTTTTTTTATAAAATATTACCCGGCAATGCAACCATTTTTTTCTCTCGGGTGTCTTAAAACTGTCCTCACCTTATGATGGGCGACCGTCAGATAATCAAAGGTTGTGCAAAACACGACCGTAAGGCACAAAAGCTGCTTTATGAACGTTATTCGGGATTCCTGCTTGGGATCTGTCTGAGGTACGCATCTGACAAGGCTGAGGCAGAGGATATTCTTCAGGACAGTTTCCTGAAGATATTTTTCAAGATTAATGAATTTTCAGGGACGGGTTCTTTTACAGGCTGGCTCAGAAAAGTTGCTGTTAACACTGCAATAACTCACTATCATAAAAACCTTAAATACAGGTATAATGTAGATATTGAGGATTTTGTATCGTCAGAAACAGGTATTTCGAGCTTTGAGGAAGATTATTTTACATCTGATGAGCTCTTTAATGTTTTGAATAACCTGTCTGCCGGTTACAGGATGGTATTCAATCTTTATGCGATAGAAGGGTATAAGCATAAAGAGATTGCAAAGATGCTTAAGATTGATACCAATACATCCAAATCGCAGTACAGCAGGGCGAAAGCTGTAATAAGGGAGAAGCTTGAAGAATTAAGGACATTGAAAGTTAATTATCCGGCTGACAACCGGTAGATAAACAAGGTTGCATAAAGTGAAGGCCAGGAAGGAAGATAAGTTGCTCAGGGAGCTTTTCAGGAAGAAGCTTGAGGATGCTGAGGTTATTCCCTCTGAAGCTTCGGGAGAAGAGCTGCTCCGGAGGCTGGGAAGGAAAGAATTCCTCCGCTTCAGTCCTTCACGTTTTAATATCTGGTATGCGGGAGCAGTTGCCGCAGCCGGTACTGCAGCTCTGATAATTTATCTGTCCGGCAGGTCTGAAGTCAATTCTGTCCCCGGACAGGTTCCATATATTCATACAGAAGTAGCTGTTGTTCCGGCCACTCCGGAACCGGTTGCTGGAAACAGTGACCGGAAACCAGACCCGCCGGATATAATCGCAGAAAAGCGACCGGTTTCCCGTGATACTGAGGAAGGGATTATAACTGCCACTTCTGTTGATGAGGCCAAAGCTAACAGATCCGGCATTCCTGAAAAACCAGAGATGACCGGGACCATTGCGGAGAAAATTATTATTCCCCGTGGCGGTCTTGATAGCGGAAAGCTAAGAATTTCAGCAAGTGTAGCTGATAATATAATAGCTTCAGTCAGGGAAGGGTGCTGCCCTCTGAAAGTTATCTTCCGGGCCGGAACAGATCCGTTTGAGCGATGCCTGTGGTCGTTTGGCGATGGTGGCAGTTCAGAAGAAGAAGATCCTGAGTGGATATTTGATGTCGAGGGTGAATATAAAGTAACGCTGCGGAAGTTCCATTCTGACGGCTCAGAGTCAGTTTCATCAGGTATCATTAAAGTATATCCCAAGCCTGCTTCCCGTTTTGAGATAATTGAAGGAGAATCAGGCCTCAGTGAGAACCGGATCAGCTTCATAAACTATTCAACTCTTGCAGTAAAATTCAGATGGGATTTCGGAGATGGCAATTCTTCCGGTCTTTTTGAGCCGGTGCATATTTACTCACAATCAGGCAACTATAGCATAACCCTTATCGTAGCTTCCGAAGATGGATGCACGGATACACTGACGGTGTCGAATGCCTTTACCGGTAATGGAAATTTTATTGATTTTCCAAATGCATTTCTGCCTAACCTGAACGGCCCGCTTGGCGGTCATTATTCTTCTTCAGCCGATGATGCGGCAAGTATATTTCATCCTGTTTCTTCGGGAGTATCGGCATATCAGCTCAGGATTTTCAGTAAAAGCGGTATGCTGATTTTTGAAAGTAATGATATTTATACCGGATGGGATGGCTATTATAAAGGCAATCTGTGCCAGTCCGGAGTCTATATATGGAAAGTCAGGGGTAACTATATAAATGGAGAATCCTTTACAAAAATGGGGGATCTTACATTACTCAAATACTGATTGCCTTTTATTTAGTTGCATAAATATATGGGATGCAAACATTTAACCGGATCTGCCTGGTCCTGCGGAAAAATATTTGTTAATAACTTTAACTTTTGGTGATAAAATCCGTACAACGGAAAAATCAAAGATTGGTTGATTTCGGTAATTTCGCAATTAGAAAGTTAAGTTTTGCAATTTGCTAAAAAGGATCTGTTATATCGTTCTGCTGTCTTTAATAATTTTTGTAGATAGCCAATGTCAGGATCCCACATTTTCGCAGTTTTATGCGAATCCTCTGTATCTTGCCCCGTCATTTGCGGGGGCAACTGAGGAATACCGGCTGGGAATGAACTACAGAAATCAATGGCCTGCTGTACCGGGTGTTTTCCATACCTACAGCATTTCATTTGACAAGGCACTTCCTAATTTCAATTCGGGGATCGGAGTTCTTGCAACATATGATGTTGCCGGCTCGGGAGATCTCAGCACAACAAATATCGGTTTATTATATTCCTATGATTTCAATATTAACCGTGACTGGCATATAAGGCCCGGAGTAATGTTCAAATTCTACTATCTCGGGCTGGATATATATAAACTTATCTTTAACAGTCAGCTTACAGGTAGCGGTACAACACCTTCGGTTTACCCGCCACCTTTCGATAATGTCGCAGATGTCGATTTTGCTACCTCGGCAATGGTATATAATGACAGGATCTGGGCCGGTTTTACACTCGACCATCTTCTTGTGCCAAAAACCTCATTTTATGGCGATGATGCTAATGTTCCGATAAAATTTAACCTTTTCGGAGGTACCCAGATTTTGAGAAAAACCAGGCTGAAGGTCAAACTGCAGGAAGTACTTTCAGTAGCTGTCAATTTCCAGAAGCAGGCAAAATTCTACCAGACCGATGTAGGTTTATATTATTACCGCGACCCGCTGATTTTCGGATTATGGTACAGAGGTATACCTTTTGTTACATCACAGGCGGGAGATGCAATTATTGGCCTTGTTGGTATCAAAACAAGCCAGGTCCATTTCGGTTACAGTTATGATTTTACAATCTCGAACCTTATAAGCTCAACTGCCGGAGCTCATGAACTCTCAATTATTTACGAGTTCACCTCATTCAAACTCAACTCAAACAAGAGAAGGATCAGAGCAATCCCGTGCCCTGAATTTTAGATCATTATAATTTACTTCCTTTAATTAGCCCCTTTTATTTAATTGTTTTTATATTTGCGGACTAATGTTTAACAAATATTTATCTGTGATGAAGAAACTTTCCATTGCTCTTTTTTCAGTTTTATTTCTTGCAACAGCACTTCTTTATATTCTTCATTTTACCGGAAACAGGAAGCCGGAAATCGTTGATCAGGATGCTCTTCCCGCCAATGTCATGTCGGAAGGAATAGCCTTTGTGAACATCGATTCTGTAATTATGCATTTTGATATGTTTTTTGACAGGAGGGAAGAATTGATGGCCAAGCAGAAGAAGGCGGAAGCTGAACTGAATTCCAAGGGTACAAGGTATGAGAAAGATGCAAAGGATTTCCAGGAAAAAGTGACAAAAGGTCTGGTTACAAGAGCCACGGCAGCAGAAATGGAACAGGGACTTCTTAAACAACAGCAGGATCTGATCACACTCAGGGATAATCTTCAGTCGAACCTCCTTGAGGAAGAACAGGTAATGAACAGGCAGATAATAGATTATATTACAACTTTTCTGGAAGAGAACAAGTCGGACTTCAACTTTCAGTATATCCTTGGAAAATCCTTCGGAAGCGTAGTGCTTTATGGAGATTCAGCTCTTGATATCACTGACAGGGTTACCGAGGCTATCAACCTGAAATACAAAACCACGAAGGGTCAGAAATAAAGACCATGGGTTTTGCCGCAAAATGGCTGGCAGAAAAGTCTCTTTTCCCACGGTTATTCGAAGAGATCCCTGATGATGATACTGGTATAATTACAGTAGTGCCTGCTTATAATGAGCCGGGTATTTCCACTCTTCTTGATTCACTTGCATCATGCAATCCACCCCGGTGCAGCGTAGAAATAATAATAATAGTCAATCTCAGATCTGACGCCGGAGAAGAAGCAATTCTGAATCACCGGAAATGTATTGAGAACATTAGAATGTGGGTTAAGGAGAATCCTGATAATTTCTTCAGGCTTCTGGTTTTTGATACAGGTATTCCCGAAATTCCCGGGTGGGGAGTCGGTCTGGCTCGGAAGACCGGAATGGATGAAGCTGTCAGACGATTCGATTCAATAAACAGACCGGAAGGTGTTATAGTCTGTCTTGACGCGGACTGTAAGGTTGAAAAGAACTATTTTGAAGCAATAGCTGAGAACCTGCTTTACAATAACAAGAACAAAGCCTGTTCAGTTTACTTTGAGCACCTTACAGGAGAAAGTCCTGACTCTCAAATCGCCAGATATATAATCCAGTATGAATTGCACCTGCGATACTATTTATGGGCATTGAAATTTGCCGGCTTCCCCGATGCCTCCTATACTGTCGGTTCAGCAATGGCAGTTAAGGCTTTGTCATACATAAGGGCAGGCGGAATGAACAGAAGGCAGGCTGGTGAAGACTTCTATTTTATTCAGAAGCTGATACCTGCCGGCGGCTATTTCACCCTCAATTCGACAACTGTTTATCCGTCGTCGCGGGAATCATTAAGGGTCCCGTTCGGTACAGGAGCCGCTATGTCGAAGCTGATGAGGGAACAAAATGATGAGTACCTGACATATAATTTTGAAGCATTCAGGGAACTCGCCATATTATTCAGTTCTGCCGGAGGTCTTTTTTACTCTGATCTGCAAATTATGTCAGAATATTATCTGCGACTTCCTCCGGGATTGAGATCTTTTATGAATGAAGAAGAATGGCTAAAAAAGATCAATGAAATAAAATCCAATACTTCAGGTCATGGATCATTTACAAAAAGATTTTTTGGCTGGTTCAACATGTTCAGGATAGTCAAATACCTGAACCATGTTCATGACGGGCTTTATGAAAAACAGCCCGTTACACTTGCTGCACTCAGGTTGCTGAGAGCTGCAGGTCAAAATGCCGCCTCTTCAGCTGCGCAGGATCTTTTGAACCATTTCAGGATGCTTGATAAGAACTCTTAGTTTAGCCGCCTTGAATGTTTGCGGTCTTCACGCGGAGTCATAACAATATAGAGATCTTCATCCGGTTTTTTCATCCGGTACTGTTCCCTGGCAAATTTCTCGAGATTATCATTATCGGTTTTCAGCTCAAGAAGCTTCCGGCGGTCCTCCTCAATCTTCTTCATGTAATACTCCCTGTCGGTTTTCAGCCGGCGGAGCTCCCTCATGTCCCTGAAACGCGAAACAAGATTATTTGAATCGAGAAGGATTATCCAGATAAGGAAAATAATAATTGTCAGGAAATATTTATTCCTGAAAGATGCGGGGATCCGGTCAATGAATTTAAACCTTAACATTTAGTGCAAATCTATAACATTTTTCTCATCCTCCGCTCATAAGATATATAACCTGCACATTGTCACCACCCTTTATAAAAGTCGACTCATACTTTTCCCGTGGTATTAACCGTCCGTTTATCTTAATGATTCTCATTTTAAAAGATAGTTTCCGTAATGCCAGGAGCTGATTAACGCTCAACGTTCCCGTACTGAACTCCTCCTCCCTGTTGTTAAGCATTATTTTCATACAGTCTTTCCTGTGGTACTTATTTCTTATTCATAAGGATCCCGATGACCATATCAGCCTGCATATTTGCCACGATGCTCACTCTCGGGGCAAGAGCCGGGTTATCGGGTGTTGTTTCGGTTGTCTCATCGCCGCAGACATAAAGAGTATCATCGATCTTCCTGCATCTCAGGGATTCAATGTTTCCCCATCCGGCAAGTCCTGAACCCATTATCAGGGGAATTCCCGGCATTTTTCCCTGTATGGTCTCAGCAAGCATATCCTTCATTTCAACCTCATCCAGTGCTTCAACAATGACATCACATCCCGAATAGATCATCTGAATATTTTCAGGGTTAAGCTGCACTGTGTGTGCAATAACAAGGGTATCGGGATTTATTCGTGCGATTGTCTCCTTCAGGGCTGTGGCCTTGAACATTTCAAGCTGGCTTGTAAAGTAATACTGGCGGTAAAGGTTCCCGGGTTCAAGAATATCAAAATCAGCGATTACAATTGTGCCGATACCGCTGCGCGCCAGTGAAACGGCACAATTTGAGCCAAGACCTCCTGCACCGGCGATCCCGACCCTGAAGCGTGAAAGATGATCCCTGATCCTGAAAATATTCATGTAAGGAAAGATCTCAGAAATTGGTTTATTATTTCCCCGGACCAGCTTTTACACTGTCAATATCAATTACCCAGAGCAAAGGAGTATAGCCCGGGACATATTGCCACACACCTTCATGACCGTATGCAAGGGCTGAAGGAGTAAGTAATTTGGCCTTGCCTCCGTCCTTCATATACCTTAATCCTTCATCCACACCAGGTATTACAGGTCCGGTATTAGTCCCCATTACATGTTTGTAGGGAACAGTAACAGGTTCATTTGTGTCCCAGGTCACATGATCAAGGAATTTAGCTTCATACTTAAAGTAAACAGTATCAAGATCTACCGGAGAGCGTCCGAATCCTTCAATCAGATTAATAAAATACAACCCGCTCGGATAAAGTACATAGATAGTATCACCAAGCGATTTTATGTAATCATCAATCTGCTTTTGTTCCTGTTTTTCCCATGTTCCTGTTTTACTGCATCCTGAAACGATAATCATCAGGAGAAGAATGAATGTTACGGTTATCTTAAAATAATTCATCAGCCCGGTTTAAACAACCAAAGATACACAGGTTTTGGGCCATTTCCAATAAGACTGATGTAACAAACTGATTAATATCATGGTAAAAAGTCCCGGGATTCATTAAATTTGATAATTGAACAGTCAATGAAAATATATGTTCAGGTATGGAAATAGATCATGAAAATTCAGGGTACAATCTTCTTGCAAGACAGGATTATACCTGGACGCCTCTCTATCACGGTTACACTGATAAGATCCTGTATATAAATGCAGGCGAGAGAGTGGTAAGGGAAAAGGCTGTTCCCCCCGTAATGAAGGAGAAGTTTATAGGAGGGAAAGGATACGGGCTCAGGTTGCTATGGGATGCAACAAAGCCGGACACGAAGTGGGATGATCCTGAAAATGAGATCATTATCTCATCGGGGCCCATTGGCGGAATAACCCAGTATTCGGGGACAGGGAAATCTCTTGTTGTTAGTATTTCTCCACAGACAAACTCCGTGATGGATAGTAATGTAGGAGGTTTTTTTGGTCCTTTCCTTAAATTCTCCGGTTTCGATGCAATTGAGATCCATGGTAAAGCAGAAAAAGACATAATTGTATTCATTGACGGGGTAAATCACTTTGTAGCTATATATGAAGCTGACGGAGAAACTGCCTTTAGCCACTGTCTTGCAGAAAAACTGACTGATTTTTTTGCTGAAAATGAGGGTGATAAGAAAAACATCGGGGTTGTTTCAACAGGTGTTGCCGCGGAGCATTCTCTCATCGGGATGCTGAATTTCAGTTTTTATGATCCCAAAAGGAAAAAAGTCAGACAGAAACAGGCTGGAAGGGGGGGTATCGGGACTGTCTTCAGAAACAAAAGGATAAAAGCCCTGGTTTGTAAGATCCCCGGTGTAAAGGGGAATCTGAACAATGTAGCTGACCTGGACCCTATCATTGAAAGAGGCAGGCGTTTTAACAGGGAGATCCGGGAATTCGACGATCATCAGTGTCAGATGAGACAGGTGGGTACTGCGCACCTTATGGAGATCATGAACGATCACGATCTGCTTCCGGTAATGAACTATAAATACGGCAGCCATCACGATGCTTATAAGATTGATTCATCTGTCTGGAAAAGGAATTTTACACAGAATATACCTGACGGGTGCTGGATAGGCTGTAATATGGCTTGCAGCAAAGCGGTTGACGATTTTGAGATCACTACAGGTCCGTGCAGGGGACAAAAAGTTATTGTTGATGGTCCGGAATATGAAAATGCAGCCGGTCTCGGGTCAAACTGCGGTATATTTGATCCGGGATATATTATTGAAACAAATTTTTATTGTGATACTTATGGTATCTGCACCATAGCCTGGAGCACGATCACGGCTTTCATAATGGAATGTTTTGAGAAAGGCATTCTGAACCTTGAAAGGACCGGAGACCTTGATCTGCGCTTCGGGAACTCAAAAGATGCACTTGAGTTGCTCCACAGGCTTGCCAGAGGTGAGGGTTTTGGTCTGACGGCAGGTCAGGGTGTAAGAAAGATGAAGGAACTTTTTATTGCCAGGGGATGGGGTGAAGCTTCGTTTCTCAATGACATTGCTATGGAAAACAAGGGTCTTGAATATTCGCAGTATATGTCAAAGGAATCGCTGGCCCAGCAGGGAGGCTATGCCATGACAAATAAAGGACCCCAGCACGATGAAGCCTGGCTTATATTCATGGATATGGTCAATAATCAGCTGCCAACATTTGAAAAAAAGGCAGATGCCCTGCACTATTTCCCGATGTTCAGGACCTGGTTCGGGCTGGTCGGATTATGTAAACTTCCCTGGAATGATGTTGAACCTGAAAGCAATGCTCATTCTGATGAACCGGAAAAGGTGCCTGAACATGTGGATAATTATGTTACAATATACAAAGCTGTCACAGGCCGGGAATTCGATAAGCAAAGGATGGTGGAAGATTCCGAAAGAGTATACAATTTCCAGAGAGTCTTCAACCTCCGGAGAGGTTATGGTACCAGGGTACACGACAGGCAACCGTTCAGGGCAGCCGGTCCTGTCACCAGAGAAGAGTATGAATCCCGGGCTGAGAGATATGACACACAGCTTAAGAAGAACCTGGGAACAGATACTGAAAACCTTTCTGTGGAGGAAAAAATGAAAATAATCAGGAAATACAGGGAAGATCAGTATGAAAAGCTCCTTGATGCCGTTTATAAAAGGAGAGGCTGGAACAATAACGGAGTTCCAAAAATTGAATTCCTGAAAAAAATTGGAATGGATCTCCCGGAAGTGATTGAGGTTGTTAAGGA
>CAYPHL010000126.1:0-11662 GCA_964410385.1 uncultured Rikenellaceae bacterium
ATTCTTTTTGCTTCGGGAAGATTCATTTTCCTGTGCAGATCCTTAAACCTGGGATCGTCACGTAATGTGTCAAATACCGGGGAGAGGAGATAGGGCATATTGGGATTATGTTCTTCATAAGATTTTTCAAGCCACAGGATTGCATTATCAATGTCACCAGCCAGGGAATAAAGGACTGCAATCCCATAAGGGGGTCTGGAAACCTTTACTGAACTCTCCGACTGAAAAGCTGCAAGTTTTTTTACAGCACCACGGAATCCTGCCAGTTTATAGCCCTCTTCTATGGCACTGACAGATTCAGGGTTGTTATGGAATCGTTTTAACATTTCAGCGGCCTCTTCCTCCTTTCCGTCAAGATAAAGAGCTGAGAATATGTTTATAGCAACTCCCTGAGAAGGGCTCAGTTCGAGTGCCTCCCTGAAAGCCGAGGCTGCTTTTCCGTACTGGCGGATAAACATAAGATCGACACCATAGAATGCAAGGATCTTGCTGTTCAGAGGATCCAGATCAAGTGCAATTTCAATATGCTTCATTGCCTCCTCAGGTCTTCCCAGAACATTCAGGACGTGAGAGAGAGTGGAATGGGCGTCTGCATTCTGGGGATTCAGCTCAATTGCTTTTCTGTAAGCGGCTTCTCCTTCCTTCCAGTCCCATTTGCCCCATGTATTTACACCTCCCAGTACATGATAAGCTTCCGAGCTGTTACTGTCAAGCCGGAGAGCTTTTAAGGCAGCAGCTTCAGCTTTCGGAGTTGCCTCGGAGGCTTTTGCTAGACCCATTTGTTGCCTTGCAGTCCAGACACGCCCAATGCCAGTATATGCAAGTGCAAATGTGGAGTCTCTTTCCAGTGCCAGTTCAAAATATTTTAATGCGGCATCAATGTCATCCTTATTTAATCTCCTGTGATAAAAAATTCCCATCTGATAAGCTTCCCAGGCCGCCATATTCGTTGTTGATGCTTTATCGATAAGCTGCCTGTTTTCGGGAGTAATTGCAGCTTTAAGTTCACGTGCCACATTTTGTGCCACATCACTCTGGATCATAAAAATATCCGAAACGGTCCTGTCATATATTTCAGACCATAAATGTGCTTCGGTTCTCGCATCGATCAGCTGGACAGTTATTCTGACATTATCTCCGGCCCTTCGTACACTGCCCTCCATAATGGTCGCTACACCTAACTTCCTGCCTATTTCTTTTAATGAAAGATCAGAATTTTTGAACCGCTCTGTTGAAGTCCTTGCTATGACTTTTAATCCACCTATTTTGAATAGTTTATCCAGGATCTCATCAACCATTCCGACACTGAAATACTCCTGCCCGGTATCACTGCTCAGGCTTGTAAAAGGCAGGACTGCAATAGATTTAGGTATTTTTGTATTTCCGGCTTTAGTGAGAATTACTATGGCAATTGTAATCACGGCTGCCATAATTATGGCTGAAATTATAACTAAATCTCTTTTCCTGAGAGAGATTGAAGTTTTAGTATCATCGCGCACTCTCCCGGCTTTTTTCTTAACTTCATCAAAAAGTAATTTATTGAAAGTCTCTGGCTTTTTGTACTGTGAATACCATTTCAGAACAATAAGAAGGTTAACAAGTACCGGTTTTACCTGCTCAGGATCGAATTCTTTAGGATGTGTGCCGAAAGTTGATATTTCATTCAATCCATGCATTGAGGCTATAATGTGAGCAGGTACAATTTTCTCTTTATTAAACTTGTCGATAATTCCCTTAAGAGGTTCAGTTCCCCTGTCCTTTTTTAATTCACAGGCACAGATATCTGCAATTATTGTCTCCAGGCATCTTCTTGAATACAATAATAAAACATTCGGATCATCAGAACTGAAAAGAAGGCTCAGCTCCTTTTCAACTTCAGGGAAATGACCTTTAAGAGACTCATAGAGTATCTCAAGTTCTTTTATTTCAACAGACCAGATAGCCATTTACTTAAAAACAGTGATCAGGCGATGTGCTTGTAAGTGTAAAGTTAATGAAATCAGTTAAACCAGTATGATATTTTAACTACCAGTCCCCGGTTTTTATTCGCGAAATTTTCGGTGTATGAATTTCCCGTATAAACGATGAACAGATCCGATACAGGGGCAAAACGCCACTGGAAGCGCATATTCATATTCAGGTTATCGATCTGGTTATTATACTGGATGAATGTGGTGAGGAATATTTTATCCGTGAAGGTTATATCAAGTGTGGGTCCTGCAAGGATCAGTTTTGCACTGTTGTAAGGATCAGGCAATGAGATGTTGTTATAGCTCATTGTCATTCCGATGCTTCCGTAAGGCTGTACCCGGTAGTTCATCTGTCCGTTTATGTTCCAGCGCTTACCGTTATAGTAACCTCCGATACCTGTAGTCACTTCATAGTTGAATAACTTCCGGTCATCTGAGGAAAATCCTGCCCGGACATTTTTCCAGTGGAACTGTTCTCCGGCCCGAAGTTTCTCTCCCCCTGTATTTGTAGGATCAAATGCATTGCTCAGCTTTACGAATTGTTCTTCGACACTGACCGTAAGCTGACTTTTATTCTGCCAACCGATAATATATGAGAGTTCTGTTTCCCGGTCGGTAAGGGTGAATTCCGGATCGAAGATCGCGCCAAAGCTGGCAGCAGGTCCATGACTAAGGATCCTTTTTGATCCTGACGGATAGAAAAGGTAACTGACTACCGGGGTGATCTCATAGAAACCGGTTCTCCTTATATAACCAGCTTCGGCAACATAATCCGAACCTATCCACGACTGATCGATTCCGGCTTTCAGATACTGTGTGGAATAGTTTATACTTCCCGAAACAGCAGCGGCATTCATCCCCGCCCCGGGGTAAAATGACTGATGATAGAATGTCTTCCCCTGCAACTTATTATCTGCAGTTGCAAAATTATATTCAAGTCCTGCCACACTGTTGTAACGGTATCCGGTGAACTCAGAATCATCATATGTTCCGGTTATCTGTTTATGAACAAGGAATCCGGCAATACTGGAACGACTGAAGATCTCACGCTGAAGAACAGCTACCGCATAATTACCGGAAAGGTTTTCTCCTTTTGTTCCCGTCTGCATATCCATCATCCCGATCCTCCATTTTTTCCCGATCCTTCCGGTTAGTCTTCCTCCGAAGTTCACCGGAACATTAAGTCCGATACGTCTTGAAAAGAAAGGACGTGCCTGGCTGTTCCCGAGGTTGGCAAAAAGGTCGCTGTTCTCAAGAAAAAACTGTCGTCTTTCAGGATAAAACAATTCAAACCGATCAAGATTAGTCTGCTGTCTGTCTTCCTCAACCTGGGAATAATCCGGATTGACTGTCAGGTCGAGGTTCAGTGATGTCGACAATATCATTTTGGTATCAAAGCCCGCGTTCCATTTCCATTTTGCAGGGTCCCCTGCTTCAGTATTTTTAATTACTGTTCCGGTAGCATAAGGGATGAAGGATAGGCGCAGGCCTGCTTTTTCTAGCGGTTCATCCCAGACCAGAGTTCCGGCATGTGGCAGGGAGTTATGGGGGAACTGACGCGGAACAGGAGCCCATGCTGATTTTTCATTTGTTTTAAGATCGAGCCGGCCAAAGTTGACTCCCCATTCTTTTTCACCACCGAAATAACGCAGACTTCGGAAAGGGATAGCCATCTCGGCAACCCATCTGTCGTCATAGCTCTTTACGGAACTTCTCCATTTGATATCCCAGGTAAAGCTCGACTGGTTACCGTTGTTTATCACTCCGTCAGCCTGGGCTCCCGCTGCAGAGACTCCGAAAGCAAATCCGTTGGTAAAGTTATTATAGGTATCTATATGGACCCTGAAATTGTCATTTTTGCCAAATTCAAAATCCCTGCGGAGAGACTCAACAGGTCTTTTCCCGGGTGTAGGGTCATAGCAAATGGCTCCTACATATAAATTTGTTTTATCATAAGTGATTAGAACAGTAGTTTGTGCGACTGATAACCCTGTATCTACCGGTGTTACCCGTATGAAATTTTCAGCTTTCTCTGAATTCTGCCATGATTCCTCATCAAGTATTCCGTCAATCTTCATTTCCTCGCTGGTCCGTGATATATTAATACGGTATTTATCACGGTTCACAGCCTTTTCCTGGGAATAAAGCAAAAACCCACCTGAAAGAGAGATCAGGGAAAAGAGCAGAAGTTGTTTTGAGTTGAACAATTTTTTTCTTTTAAGGGGTCAAAAGTAGGAAATAAAATTCAACCATTTTGCGTCCCGGTTGAGTAAAGTTTCCCTGACACAGAGCCCCTCAAAGCGCATCACCAGCCAGTACAGAGTATGAAGATGATTTTATATCAAAGGTAAAAATCCATTTTATGCAAGCACACCTCTGAAATAGCCTATCGATTCAGCTATTCCCGGTAAGGGATCATTCATGTCTTTTCCATATTCCAGACTGCATGTTCCAGTATAATTATGTTCACGCAGCATTCTGAAAAACCGGGGGAAATCAATTATCCCGCGCCCCGCTTCAACACACCAGCCTGCTTTTTCAGGCTTATCGACATCCCAGATATGAAAATCGAATATTCTTTCTTTGTAATTCAGAAAATCCTGAAAAGGATCCTGGCCCAGCCTGGTAGAATGAGCAATATCAAGGCAGAAGCCTATCCTCGGATCAAGGTTTTTGATCTCCTTCCAAACATCAATGGCGCCCGGGTAAAGTGGCAGATCCGGACCATGATTATGGATGGCCACACGAATATTATATTCTTTAACCTTTTTTTCCACATAAGGAAGCAGGTTGACATCAGGTACTCCCACCATTATAGTCACCCCCACCTTTTTGGCGTATACAAAAGCCTGATCAACAGCTGCTTCGCTTTTCATATATATCGGACCTACTCCATAAGGCTCAACCCCGGAAGATTTCATTTTTGACAAAGTCTGATCAATTACCTCCCGGGAGCTGTCAAGGGGAAGGTGAAAGTCCTTAACTCCGAGTAAACTGACATTTACTCTTTTCATCATTGCCAGAGACTGATCCAGATTGAATTTTGCAAATGTATAACCGGCAATAGCCAGTCTGAAAGGATACTTTTTATCAGGAGCATGAATGTATAATGACCTGGCTGCAAAATGTGGAGTTCCTGCAGCAACCAATCCTGCTGCAGATGTTGTTTTAATAAAATTTCGTCTGGTAAATGTCATATAAATGAGAATTATCTGTGAGATATTGGTGATTTTATTAATAACTGAAATATATGAAAATATTTCTTTTTCAGGAATTAATCATTACCTGTCAGAAAACAGACTAAGCCCGGATCGGCTTTATTTGTCCTGAAAGTTTCGTTGTTGATGAAATTGAATGAAGAGGCTGCTGCAGAACCAATTGCTGCCGCGGAGGCAATCCCGGCAATTATTTCGCATGACTATTGACTTGGATTGAATTATCTCATAAATTTATGCTTATGAATTAATTATCCGGCTTTCGGATTATCTTATTGCTGAATAAGGTTGGTTAAATCCTTTTCATGCAATTACTATAAAAATATTATGATCGTAAATTATACTTATCAAAAATTTTATATCAAATGAAGGGATTATTATTATCATTCATCTTAATTTTGGCGGTATCCAACTTAATCCCGGGGCAGTCTGCTTTTCTCGATCCTCAGTTTGGAACAGGTGGATTGGATACGATGAAGTATTCAAGTGATTCGCGGGATGAAGAACCATGGGAAATAGTATTGCTGCCGGATGGCAAGATCCTGATAGGTGGCATTTCAAAAGTTCAGGGTGTACCCAATCCCATCCCCGGGATAGTCAGACTGAAGACGAACGGTGAACTGGATAAAACATTCGGTACATCAGGAGTCTCTGAAATTGAAACAGAAGGACTCTATTCTGATCTGCGGGGTATTAATGTTCAGCCTGACGGCAAAATAGTTGTCAGCGGTTACTTTAACGGAGGATTTGGTATTTACAGAACAAACGATCTTGGGGCTGTCGATCTTTCATTTGGAAATGAAGGCTGGAGTTTGCCGGTTATTTGCAGTCATGATGCCATAGAGGATCTGTCTGTAAGCAAATCTGGAAGGATCGCCGCTGCCGGTTACTCGTGCGAATTCAATGCAAGATTTACACTTGCATTATTTAAACCCGACGGTTCACCTGATCCCGATTTTAATGGAGATGGCGTTTTTACTTCACAATTTGAAAAAGCATTCAGGAGTTTCGCTGCAGTTGAATTTCAAAGTGATAAGAAAATTGTTGCAGCAGGTTATTGTAATTCGGCCAGCGATCCTTTTGCGACTATGATATATGCTGTGAGAGTTGATTCGACAGGAAATCCGGATTCAGGTTTTGGTACATCCGGTGAGTTTTCATACACTGCCGGATATCAGGAACAGCTTACCGATATGGCAATTCAGAAAGACGGGAAAATTTTATTATGTTTCAATAAGATCCTTCGTTTGAATTCCAATGGAACGATTGATAACACATTTGGTATTAACGGGATAGTTAAGACTACTGTTAACTCTGACAATATAAAAATTAATTGTATTGAATTACAGAGTGATGGTAAGATTGTCGCGGCAGGAACCACTGATAAGTATTTTCCGGGTGCAGGCAGCTCTCATATAATTATTGTTCGTTATGACCAGTATGGTAATATGGATAATACTTTCGGTAATAACGGAATAATAATAACTCCGATTGGTACTTTCGACGTTTATACCCGGTCAATGGTTCTCCAGCCGGATAACAAAATACTGGTAGCCGGTGTACTTTACAGTAGTGCCTTAAACAGAAGCAGGGTCCTTGTGGCACGGTTTCTTCCCAATATGCCCGTTGGCATAGAAGGGATACAGCCCGCTCAATCCGGGATAATAGCCTATCCTAATCCTGTTGATGATTTCGTTATCCTGGAAAACCTAAATGAAGTCACTGAAAGACTTTCCTGGCAGTTATTTGATCTTACAGGAAAAATGATAAGGAATGGTATGGTCGATGGTGATCCTTACACTATATTTACCGGTAATTTAAATCCATCAGTATACTTATTGCAGGTAACTGATAACAGGTATAAACTGGTAAAGCATCTCAGGATAATTAAAAAATAAGCAATTCAAAAACACAAGATTATCGAGATGAATTTGTATAATAAATACACATTTATCAAGATAAAGGCATTTCTTATGCACGCCGCTGCTATGCGGCTCAGGAATCCTTCTAATCGTTCTGATCCTACAAACAGGTCGCCGCTACGCGGCTCATGATTCTTTACTTCTGCTCCGATGAGTGTCTGCCTGTCTCCCGTCCTTCCCAGCCGCTGGCGCCATCGCCCACAAAGAGCTCGGTTACTGTTTTAGAGACTCTGTCATCGACCTCTTCGACAAGCTGAACCCTTAAGGGATTTGTCAGGGCCTTAAGTTGTGCAAGGACCGGTGCATAAGGTTCAGACCCTTTAGCTGTTTCATAAACCAGGTATGCCCATTTTTCTGAAAAAACATTCCCTTTCATTGCAGGTACCATCTGCTGCATATTTGAAGAAAGGAAAGTAAGTGACAAAGCTCTTGCCCAGTAGATCCACGGTCCCCCGGTAATATAAAAGAACGGATTGAGAAGGCGGGGCGAATTTTCGAGTCCTGCATTTGAATAGCTGAGCTGGATCCCTGCAAATCCGACACCTTCTTTTTCGTTGTAGAAAGTGATCCACGGAACATCTGCTTCCATGAAAAGATCAGTAAGATCGGGCATTCTGGTCACATCGTATGTTATTACCTTATCCCTTATAACATCATACCAGGCGGCATGTGTTATCAGCTCCCTTTTAATGACTATCTCGGCATTCCGAAGAGCTATGCAATGCATCGTCTCGTTTATCCTGAGTGTGGTTGAACTTATAAAATATGGTTTACCGGGATAAAATTCATATCTCACCGAGGCATCCACTTCCGGTATTTCCCGGAGATTTCCCCATACCGCGCTTTCTGCCTTCACAGGACCGGAAAAAGAGCTTATATTCTGTGGCGGATCCCAGTCGGATGTATGGGTCCAGGGTCTGGGAGGTGTATAAATTTCCGGGTTCCAGTGAATGGCACCGTTAGTCTCCTTGCGATGGTAGATCGGAAATTCAGGCTTGCTTTTCAGTGTTATCTGATCGAGATGTCCCGATTTTGGATGAAGTACTACAGAAAGATACTGATTATCGATCTGCAGGCCGGGATTCTCACCCTGAACAACCAGATCGGATTTATAAACTTTGGCAATGGCATCCCTGTTATTATAATATACAAGAAAAACACGGCTTGTCCTGGCCGGGACATCAGCCAGAAATGAAAGTCTTACAGAGACTGTCGGAAGCCATACAGGCACATCGCGTGTCGGTTTTCCGTTTTTATCGGGTGCAAGGTCATCCTCAACAAGATATTGCTGGAAATCATAGACCTGCGAAGGGACTTCTTTTAACTCATATGTATCTGGGTCTACAGATACAACTCTTATCTCCCTTTTGAGGTCTGTTGCCTCATCGGGGTAGAAGGGGAGCAGTACCTCAACCGGTTCGGCTTTCCTGTCGATACCTGCTGTTTCGCTGAGAACAACTGATTTATAGTTTTTCCAGGCAGGATCAAAGACTTTTACATTACCCGGAGCAGTGATAGTTTTTGTTGAAGCGATAAACTGATCACCTGCTGCTGCCTGAACGCTCTTTTTCATCCTTACTGTCAGCTTCACCCTGTAATCCTGTCCCGGCTGCCATTTCACCCAGCCGATAACAGTCATATCCTGGTAAAGGGTGTTATCCTGCGACAGTCCGGCTCCGGAAGGTGGTCTGTGTGTCATGGCAGGTCTTGAGTGATCTTCTTCCTCACCTGCCTTGTGAAGGTTCAGATACCTGAGAACTTTCCCGTTTACTTCGGCTTCGACTTCTATTATAGATGGTCTGGGTAAGGAAACCTCAGCCCTGAAATGATAAAAGGGGATAGCCGGACATGGATATGCCAGCTCGATCTTTTTGACAAGAAGCTCTTCTTTCTGCCTCCCCTGTGCAGATATGGCCGAAGGGAATATAAAAATTGCTGCAAGAAAGATAAGTCTGATGACTTGAAATTTTATCTTCATTATTTTATTATTTGCTGGTTACTTTTGCCGTACAGATATTAAATTCCTGTTCCTCATTTCTTTCAGAGCTGATTCCCACGGACCTCCCGATCCCCACAGGTAGTAGGTGAAATACATCGTCGTCTTCTGATAAATGGGTGTCCATGGCTGGAATTCAACATAATAATGATGTGCGTCATTGTTTATCGGATGATTCATCCACATATGCAGGAAATGTGGTTGTGAAACAGGAAATGCTCCTATAAATGAAACATTTTCCTTTTCATCATAACCTGCATTCCAACCTTCTTCTATCATCAGGGCTCTTCCATAATATTGTTCCGGTCTCATCCTGAATTCCTGGTTTCCTCCTATTGTGGGAACAGTAAATAAATCTTCTGTCCAGTGGGTTTTACCCATTTCAAGGATAGGCTGGGGACCGATCACGTTGGCTTCGGGATTGATGAATTTCAGGGCATATCTTACTTCAAGAAGAGGGGAATTGCCATAAAGTGTGAATGTTTTCTCGAGCTTGTTACCGTAATAATCAGCGCTCATCTTAACCTGCACATAATCGCCATCCTTCTTTATAAGTTCGGCATCATAAACCTTATGGGTTTCCATACTGGCCTGACCGAGGAAATCCTCAAATCCTCCGTAGGGATAGTAACCCCATGACCTGTTGGGTCGTTTATCATCACCTGATTTTTCGGGCCATAATTTAAAGAGGACATTATCGTTGCGGCTCTTTACTATGTACTCAATAACCCGTGCGCCGGTTGCAAGCAATGTGACCTGGACGCTGTCATTTTCGAGCCTGAATTCATTGACACCATCAGAATTCAGATCCATGGCATAGGCGAGAACTTTGCCTGAAGCTTTCCCGACACCCATCTGGGTTATAGATTTTACTCCAAGTGCAGTTACCTCAACATCGAAATTACCTGCAGGAACTTTAAGATCAAACTTCAGATCGGTGAATGTGCCGGTGGGATTTGTTCCAAACTGAGTGGCAGTAAATACCGGTTTCCCGGGCTTGTTTTTGTCAAGTACCCTGACTGTGACCGGGTATTTAACTTCATTTGTGAAATTATGTATGCTTACCGGGAAGGAAACAACCGGAGTATGTCCGTAAATGATCCTGTGGACAGAGATTGCCGGCGGCATTTCCATCACACACAGTGTATATTTTTTATTTTCACCCCATTTGAAACCTGCTGTTATCGGGTTGGGATAATCCATACCCCCGGCATCGGGTCTTATCTTTAGCTGGACGGTCTGGCTGCTTTTTGCCGGAATTGTTATTGAGGAGCTCAGCATACCGTCGGTTATCACACCTTTGGGCAGCTGAAAATCACAGGTTCCTGAAACCGGCTTGTCGTAAGTATTCGTAATTGTCAGGTTCAGGGTATAATCTTTCACTTCAGCCTGCAGATCAATACGATCGCCATAATAATTTTCAAGATAAAACCGGTCAAGCATCAGCATCTGAACGGCTGTACGGTATTCTTCAGGTCCCATGATCACTCCGTCATCAAGTACACCGACTTCACGGCTGTCCATTAAAGCATCAAACAGCAGTTTCTGAGTAAGCTTTTCACCTTTTTTGATGAACACGATCATTGAAGGGATCAGATTTTCGAGCAGGTTACCGGTGCGGACAATAAACGGAACACCTTCAGTATCGATCTGCAGCTTGTTCCCTGCATTGGCAATATACCCGTCATATTTATACTGATCGCTTTCAACATCATAAACCGGGCGGAAAACATATCCGTTCTTACTGTGGGCATAATTTATCCATGATTCTTTTGTCTGCATATCCTGCACCTGGAGACCGTCATAATTATCGAGGCCGTAGATCGGGGAGAAGCCAACATCAGCCACTACCGGCAGTTGTGTTCTCGCCATCCATCCGGCCAGTTCATCCTTCATCAGGAAATCCATATATCCGCTGAATACAAACCATGAATTTCCCTCATTCATTCCTTTACCGATTATCTCCAGAGGATGTCCCGGTGTGCACGTTACCGATTTGAGGAGTGTTTC
This sequence comes from uncultured Rikenellaceae bacterium, assembly GCA_964410385.1. GTDB lineage: Bacteria > Bacteroidota > Bacteroidia > Bacteroidales > VadinHA17 > LD21. The sequence continues at coordinate 11,114 of CAYPHL010000126.1, forward strand.
AGTCCCGAACCAGCCTTTATGCATATCGTATGCCGTGACAACTTTTTTTACATTTTCCAGGAGTTCTTTTATCCTCATAGCTGATGGCTGGTCTGCTGAGGAGATTACAAAAATCTTTTTTGCTCCGTTCTCCAGCATAAAGGCATCGATCGTTTTCAGGAAAGGATCATTGAACTGGTAGCTTTTCAGGGATGTTTTCCATGAAGCGTTGCCGGGGTATTTCCCCAGAAGCATTCTGCCTGTTTCAGTTGCCGGTGATGTGATCACAAGAACATTTCCTTTAGCCGCTGCGGAAGCAAGGTCGGAAACGGACGGATTATCAAGGGTACTGCACTGGCCCGACAGCCAGTTCATAATAAAACCTTCCTGCATCCAGAGGCCGGGAACTTTCATATCTTCGGCAATATCTATCTTGCTCTGGACGATTTTCTTTTCAATATCGGGGATGCTTATTTTATAGAGATTTCCATACCTGTACCATTTTTCATAATCATTCCACCAGTGATTTGTGTAGCCGTTGAACTGGATCTCATTCATGACGGCATTATT
>CAYPHL010000127.1:0-6487 GCA_964410385.1 uncultured Rikenellaceae bacterium
TCCCATCCTATAGGCTTATATGTTGTAAGGTTCTTATTTATAACGGTGATTGTCCGGGAATATTCATTATCGGTTTCATCTGATTCGGCAACATGATGATCCGAATCTACGACAATTTTAAATGTATGAGCTCCTGCTGAAAGCTTCCCGACGTTTTGATCTTTAAACCATGTATAAGTATTATGGTTTAATCCTCCATGAGTCCATGCTGCCCTGGATACACCATCAATATAAAGCCTGACATAAAATGTTGTTGTAAAGTCATTTAATCCGTCATTAATGGCTGCCCAGTCGACATAAATATTATCGGTGTCGTAAAATACAGATGAAGAAGTAGTTGTGCCTGTCACAGTTGAAAGAACAAGTTTATTATCATAGTCTCCGGGCTTATATGGTGTCAGGTTATAACTTGGCCCCACATAAATGGTGCGGGAATACGCGTTATCAGCTTCATTGGATTCAGCTACTTCCCCGTTACAGTCGGTCACGATCTGGAAGGTGTGGTTTCCGATCGCCAGTTTCCCGATGTTATGATCCGCGACGTGTGCCCAGGAACCTGAGGCCAAACCGGCAGTATACCAATATCCTTTATCTATTCCATCCACATATAATCGGGAGTGGAAGGTCTCTGTTACAGCGGCTGAACCATTGTTCCTAACCGACCAGTCCACAAAAATATCCTGGTTGTTGTAAAACGCTGCGGCTGAGGTTTGGGTACCGCTGACTGTTGAAAGAACCAGTTTATTATCCCATCCGGAAGGCTGATATGGAAGAAGATTTTTATTCACCACAGTAATTGCCCTTGAATATTCGTTATCTGTTTCATTATATTCAGGTATATATCCATCCCTGTCTATCCGGATCATGAAAGTATGGTTCCCTGCAGGGAGTTTTCCCACAGAGTAATCCAAATGTGAAGTAAAAGCTAATGCCCCCAGACCCGAACGGGACCATGCTGTTTTCCAGACTCCGTCAATATACAAATCCACATAAAAGGTAGTAGTTGTTGAATGTGAGCTTACATTTGCCACGCTCCAGTCAAGATATATGTTATCGGTGTCGAAAATCTGGGTATCGGAGGTATTGGTACCCAAAACTGTTGACAGAACAATCTTGTTGTCCCATCCGGCGGGTTGATATGTAGTAAGATTTACATAAGGGTAAATAGTAATATATCTGGTATATTCATTATCAGTTTCACTTGTTTCCGTAATGACGCCGGTTGCATCCGTGACTATCTTTATTGAATGAGCTCCTGAAGATAAAATACCTAAGCTATAATCCCGGACAGAAGCCCAGGCTCCTGCTGCCAATCCTGCAGTGTACCATTGTGCTTTCTGAACCCCGTCAATATAAAGTTTTGTATAGAATGTAGTTGCAATTGCGGCAGTACCATTATTTGTAATTGCCCAGTCGACATAAAGGGTTTGCGTATTGAAGAATGGCGAAGTAGATGATGTTGTACCGGTGACAGAAGATATAACAATTTTATTATCCCATCCTGAGGGCTGGTAGGGAGTGAGATTTTCACCTGCCAGTTCCGATTTTGGCGATTCATCAACTTTGTCATTTGTCAGGGTCGATCCGGTTTCCTGACCGCTGACAGTTACTGATCCGGATAAGAACAGCATTATTAAGATGCAGTTAAATTCAATCTTAACCTGTTGCATCCGGTTATTTATTCTGTGAGCTAGATTTTCTTTCATATCGTTAATTGTATATAACAAACAAAAAAGATCCAGTGAATTTCAGGTATATAGCTTATTATCTATCAAATTTACAGGTTTTTAAGCCAAAAGTCAATACCATACATCAATTTATCCGGATGATTAGTCAACAGTAATGGCAGGTTTAACCATAAATGCCACAATTACAAAGCATTATTGTGAATCCAACATGAAATATCTTTCATATACACTTAATAGAAGCTATTGCCAGGCAACCCTGATAAGGGTGCCATTTATGAGGACTGATAAATCGGCAGATTATATTGCAGTAAATCTAATAATTAAGCTTACCGTATCTGATAAGCCGTGGTCCGAAATTGATCTCGAGTGCAGCGATCCCCAGCGGGGTCATCCCAATGCAGAAAGGATGTCCATATCTGTCCCTGAAATAGAACATTGCGTAACCCGAATCATAAAAAATAAGATCTCCAATTTGCGGATTATCAGTTTCCGGGAGCATTTCCGGCAGCCGGTACCTCCGGGAAGGTTCAATCGGTAAAATTTCATTCTTATTAAGCAGCCATGCAGCAAAACCTGGAGAATCAAATCCAGTCTCAGGGGAATATCCGTTAAGCTTCCAGCTTACTCCATCCATTTTCATTCTGATAATATCCAGTATAAGCCTCTCCTGCCTTGAAGAATACACACTGCTCAATAAAGATTTGGCATTTGTCCAGTCCATCTGGTATCTGTTGCGGTCAAACACCATTGTTTCCTGTATCCTTACCTCCAGTTCATTAATATTTTTTTCAAGTCCCCCGATGGTATTCTCCAGGCTTAGTACGGTCTTTTCAAGTTCAGCTTTCTTTTCAATAAGAGGTTTTATCTTCAGGCCTACGATCAGGATAATTGCTACTGTGATGACTGCGATGAGAAGCTGGGCTGCAACAAGTATTGGCAGAGTCCTTCTTCTCTTTTTCTGAATTGTTTTATTATCCGTCATTTAGATACTCCTCCGACAAGAGATACTTTAATTATTTTGTAAAGGATAAATCCGAATCCCAGAAGTCCCCCTCCGAATCCTGCAGTCTGCACTCCTCCCAGAGTATCTGGAGAGAACTTGCCATTCAGTACACCCAATACGGTACCCAGAACGAGGATAACAAGGCACAGGCAGACCGAACCGGTTGTTATAAGCATCGCATAATCCCGGGGAGATCCCCATTTCTGGTTTTCATCTGATGTATCAGCAATAAATGTCAGTTTCCCTGAATTTTCATTTGCAGCTTTCAGCTTAGGGGTATCCTGCTCATTCAGATTTTCAAGGTCAATCTGGTTACATCCCAGTTCAAATGATGTTTTAATATCCTTACCGTCACCCAGCGCTCCGTAGAATGCTTCGGAAAAGCTTATAGCTGCTTCATCACCTATTGCACCCGACATTCCAACAACGCAGTTTATATGCTGTACAATGGCTTCTGCCTGCACTTCAGAGTAACATGCGTTCAAAACAACACATTGAATATTATCTTTAAGAAGGGAAAAAAGCCTGCTTAGTGCAGAAGAGGCCACAGGTTTACTGTTCCCTTCACTGTCTTCAAGGATGATCTCGCTGGATTCGCTGCCGTGACCGCTGAAATGTACAATATCAGGCTTATATCTTAATAACAGAGGCTGGAGATCTGATACCCGGACAGCCCATTGCTGGTCAAGCTGGAACCTATCCCGGAACCTGGATTTTCGTAAAGCTTCATCTATCTCCCTCACTTCCTGATCAAGCCGGAGATGATCAGTTTCTCCGGGATTTGTTGCAAGAACCAATATTTTAACCTTCCTGCTCATGCCATTTCTTCTTCCCCTTCAGTCCAATATCAAATTTACACAATCCTGATCATATTGAATAAAAATTAATTTAACAATTTCTTCATTAGTTTGTAAATTAATTACTTTTTGACCATACCCAGATTAAAACAAAAATTCATACCGGCAAAACTCTGGGCTGAATTTAAATTTGCAAAAACGGAGAGATCGCATCCAAAAAATCCGATGAATGGAAAATCAGTACGCATTGCCAGAGATACACCAACAGTATTTTTTATAGTATGTATCTTATTGTATTTATATTCAAGAGGTCCGGGATAATCGGGATTGAGCTCCAACTTTACCAGATCACAACGGACCCATGATGGCCCGGCTTCAAATCCAAATCTGAAAGATTCTTTAGGGGTAATGAATTTTTTCACAAAATTAAGGGACAGTGCCGTGAACCTGTGCGCCGGCGTAAGATTGCGCAGAAAGCCATCATAATAATCATCCGGAACGTTATCCAGCTGAACAAAACCTGAAATAAACTGTAAGCTCCCTCCCATTCCTCCAGGAGATGTTAAGGTGAGACCCGGGTTAAGATTGCCGCCCCTGGTATTTATACCCGCTCCAAGTCCGGCGTACAATAAAACCGGGGACCCGTTCTGAGTATTCAGACTATCCGACTGCGCCCTTAAATTGATCGTAGGGATGCCGGCGAAAATGACAAGAAAAAACACAACTACCATTCTCATATTTCCGGTTATCAAATAATAATTTTTCAAAGTTACACCCCAGAAAAGCCTAAGTCAAATTTATTTTTATCCGGAAATGCTCTATACAATATCAACGTATAAAAAGAATCACGGATCAACACACCCTACCCCAATTGCCGGAGGGAATCAGAGACCGGACATATCTTATTTATACATCAGAAAAGAGCTATTAAAAATACGTTTTTTAATACGTTTTTTAATACGTATTAAAAAACGTAGATAAATGAAATATTTCCTTTTAATTTTATTGACCCTCAGAAAAATATGTTGTAAATTGCATTTTAATATAAGCCGACAACGGGATATGCATCAACTATCAGGCTATACGGGTAAAATATTCAGAACGGCTTTTTATTTTAACATTAAGCTGCTGTCATTTTTGAACTTTCTTCTAATATTATCCACCATTCTGCCCGCTCAGGATAAATTCCGGGTTTCCCCATATTTACAGAACCCTGATAATGATGCTATTACAATTATATGGTTTTCGGAAGAGAACTCTCCGGGACTGCTTTCCTGGTGGGAACAGGGAACCGGTACTAAAGCTTATGTTAATTCAGCTCCAATACCGGCGGAGGGTCTTGAATATTCATTATGGGAAGATACTACTTTCTTTGCCGGACATGCTCCGTCAGCACCTTTCCGTCACCGTGTAAGAATTGAGAATCTTAATCCGTCTTCAAGTTATGAATATAGAGTAGTTCAGGGGACTGAAGCATTCAGCTCATCCTTTCATACTGCACCGGAAGGCAATGCCCCTGTAAGATTTATTGTTTACGGAGATTCGGAAACAGAACCTGAATCAACAGGGAAATTTACAACCTGGATTGACCCGGTTAATGACAGTGTTCGTTCATATTTAAAAGATCAGACTACAGGTTATAAAAATAATCTTGATGTTATCAGATCACGTGAACCCGACCTGGTTTTTATTGCCGGTGATCTTGTGGAAACCGGTGGAGAACAGCGCGACTGGGATGAGTTCTGGCGTCATAATTCGAACATCAACAGCGAACTTAGTCTGGCTGGTAAAATTCCTTTGATGGCAGCCCTGGGAAATCATGAATATTATGAAGGATCACGGCTGGATGGATATAATCAGCCGGGATCTGAAAGAGCTGTAAAAAAATTCCTCACATACTTCGAATCACCTTCAAATAACTCCCCGGTTGCTGAACATGATGGCCGGTACTACTCTCTTAAATACGGTCCTGCTACTTTTATTGTACTTGACGTATGTAATAATGGTCCGAACAAATCAGTTGATGATACGAATTTCTATCTGCTTGGTGAAAATGATCAGAACGGAGGTAAAGCACCCGATTTTGGTCCGGGATCAGAGCAGTATTTATGGCTTGAAGCAAGACTAATGGAATCCCAGATTCAGAGTATGTTCACTTTTGTAATCTTCCATCATACGCCGTATTCTTCAGGCCCTCACGGATATCCTGCTGGTGAGGCTGATATTACTGATAAACAATCCGGATACCCTGTACGTATCCTTACTCCGCTTTTTATGCAATATGGTGTGGATGCAGTTATCTCTGCTCATGATGAGATGTGGGAGAGATCGACTATTACCGGTACTGAAATAAGACCAGATAACAGCAAAAGATCACATTTAATTCATTTTTATGATGTCGGACAGGGTGGTGACGGCTTGAGAGAACCCGAGAAAGGGCTGGATAATCCCGATCAGCAGTTCCTGGTGCATGATGATGTACCGGAATTATGGGAAAACGGTATTCTTAAAGCTGGTGGAAAACATTATGGTCATCTTGAAGTGGATATTATGCCGGCAGATGCTGACAGCTGGCAGGCATTGCTACGGCCGGTTTATATATTTCCACTGTTTGACATTGCCGGGTCTGCATACTCACTTTATGAAAGAAGGATATATAATGATGAAGTCACCCTGACTCGTTATCTGAGCGACCTGACTGTCTCAGTTACAGATGTTTTGCCTGACAGACAAGACAACTCTTTATTTTCAAGAAGTTATCCCAATCCTTTCAATTCAGAAATTGAAATAGAATACTTTTTACCCGAATCATCACATGTTAGGATCAGAGTGTTTGATCTCAGTGGAAAAGTCATCAGGATATTGGAGGAAAGCAATAATGATTCCGGGTTTTTAAAGGTTGTATGGGATGGTAAAAATGAGGCCGGTGAACATGCTCAGGATGGATTATATATCTACAGAATAGAAACTTCCTCAGGTCTGGCAGGAACAGGAAAGAT
>CAYPHL010000127.1:6587-11662 GCA_964410385.1 uncultured Rikenellaceae bacterium
CTGAGCCTTAATGAGCAAATCCATAATAGGAATCCAGATCATAATAACTGAATTTCCTCAGATAATCAGCCATGGTGGTACCAAAAGCGTCCTGCCTGTTAATCCTGCCATTTGAATTCAGGAACAGCTTCAGGGATGTCGGTCCGCCCAGGTGACATGCTGCAATCATTCCCGATCTCGTGATGACAACTCCTCTTATAGTATCGCCAATAAAATGGTCATAATTCCTTAAATAGACCATGTTCATCTTAATAAGCGATTTCAGGGCCTTCAGCTGAAGCTCGGGCGGGAAAATCATTGGATCGGCTTTGAATTTCCTGACGGTTATATTCTTATGTCCGAGATGGTGCAGAGTCTTCTCTGCAAACTGCCACTCACCAAAACAACCGATGCGGTTAACTGACTGCCAGTTATTTCCCGATTCGCTGAAGCCAAGGTCCTTGATAAACCTTGAATATTCAGCTTCAAAATGTCTCCTCTGAACATATTCATACAGCCTCCTGAAATTATCCATCTTAATACGATAACCGATTGTAGGAGCAGTACAGACAGGAGAAATGGAAACAAGCATCAGAGTCACGAAAAACATCCTGCAAAAATGAACAAATGACTTTCTTTTCATCTTAACATATGTTTATGTCATACATCAAAAATACAACATAACAGTGGGTAATGTCAAGATGCTAACGCTCAATTAGTGGGGTTTTGCGAATGACACAGATAACGTTAATCAAATTATTTACGGGGAAGAATTACCTGTGAGCCTGATTTACCATTAAAAAAGGGTGATTTATCAAAATCGACCTGAAATTGATGCTTAAAATGCAGAAAATCTGATACTATCGATATTAAAAAGTACTAATATGTTGATAATGTATATAATACAATAAATACGATCGTAATTTTTTGCTGCATAACCATTTACTCCAATATTGACGAAAACGGCCTGAAAATTGACGAAAATTTAGGAATTCTCTCAATTTTAACATAATATTTATGGCTACAGTAAGCCGAAAACGTCAGAATTACTGGACATACGCCTGTAAAACACATGTAATCAAAATTTTCAGACAGCCGGTTTATAATAGCCTTTGTGCTCTTCGTGCGAACTTTGTGCTCTTTGTGTTTAAGGTGTCTTATAAGAATATGGGAAGACCTGCCTCGACAAAATTTCCTTTCCTTTCACACTTTTCTTGACAATTATCTTATCGGGGGCAATACCTTTCTCAACCCAGTCACGGATAAGAGAGAGCCAGTCAGCTTCGGAAGGGCCTTTTCCTCCTCCGCAATGCAGGACACCCGGAAGAAGGAACAGTCTTATATAATTATTAATTTCCGGATCTTTTTCTTTAGCTGCTTTATAATGATCAATCGTTGCATATGCCGAAAGAGCCGGATCGTTCCACCCGTGCCAGAAGATCAGCTTCCCCTTACGGTTCCTGAATGCACTGTAATCGGTTGAAGTTGCATCAAGATATGAGGAAGCATATCTCAACTCCTTTTCATAACCGCTGAAATCATATTCTGTATAATCCCAGCCCGGATCCTGAAATATAAGGTATTTGAAAATTTCTATTCCGAAATATGCATGTGAACTGGGATAACCACCGCTAAGTTTACCGGCTCCGCTACCTGTTATCCAGCTGGTCCACCCTCCCGCTTCACTTTCACCGCCGTAAGGGAATCCCGGATAAGAAACGCCATTCCGGGCATAGATTCCGCCATAGATCTTTTTCAGTGCATCGACCTGCCTTATTGTAAAACAATCATTTCCGGGCGTATCACCACTGCACATGGGTAAAGCTGAAAAATTAAATATGCATGCGGAAGGATCATTAATTATGCTATCCTGCAGTCCGTCAATCATATCACATTGCTTAAGCACTGCATCCTGCAGTAAACGGATATGGTCCGGGAGGAAAAGGGGTTCTGACATACTTACCGGGAAAGCGGCCCGGGTATTCTGAACAGCCTCTGATGCGATGGCAGTCCAGTTGAATGCAGGTGCTGCTGCAACTATTCCGTCAAAATCCTCCGGATATCTTTGCGCCTCCATCATTGCCTGCCCGCCTCCCCGTGAACAACCCATGAAATAGGAATACTCAGGATAATCACCATAATAGCTGGCAATGATTGATTTTGATACTTCTGCGGTCCTGTGAACTGCCAGATGCCCGAAATTCACCTGCCGTTCCATATCATTCAGTGCCCAGCTGGCACCCGGGTATTGTCTCCCGTCATGTCCTGTATCAGTGCCGGAAGTTGCATATCCTTTTTCAACTGAGGAACGGGCTGCATTCTGAATTGTTCCGACGAATCCACCACCTCCTCCCATAACATATATTCCGTTCCACTCAAATGGCAGGAGAATTTCGAAGTTGATCTCCTTCCCGATAACTCCCAACACTTTACAGTATGATGATCCGGCTGTTACAGTCACAGCGTCTGTGATTTTTACATCAGGAAGTCTCAGTTCGACAAGTTTTTCACAAGGAATACACTTTTCGGTTAAGCCAGCTTTTTGTGATCGTAGCTGAGAAGGAATTATTCCAAGAATTATTAACAGAACTACAGGAAATGTTTTCATAGATATTTTTAAAGCATTTTATGGTTTTGCCGGTGTAGGATCATTCTCCTTGATTCTTCTCCGGCAAATTTGTTCGATCTCATAAACATCCGGTATACCGGTCATATAAAATACATCCGGGACGAACCTGTCGGAGCTTCCTTTGCTGCTTACCATTCTGCCTGTCCTCATACCGAGTGTAATTGTTCCTTTCTTTTCATTTCCTGTCACCTGGATATCGCCTGAAAACTGCTCCCAGTCGATAGACCTGTAGCTTTTTTTCGTATAGTTAATGAGCCGGGTGGGAGTACCTGCAAAATAGCCGCCTTTTTTGAAAAATGAACCAAGAGCCAGGGCAAGCATTCCAAAACCGACAAAGGCAAAAAGTCCGATGACCAGTGCGGGGACAGTGATCCCTTCCATTCCCTCCGAAGACATCACAAAATTACTGCTTCCCGTGGTTTCCTTACCCCATAATACTGGTCCGAGAAAAGCAAAAAAGAAGATACTTGTGAAAGCCAGCCAGAAGAGGCTGAATATGATCAAAGCAACAGAATTCTTGGCAGGTTGGGCGAGACCGCCCTTTACTGCAAAATCCTTGTTCTCTGAGCCGATGATTTCAACGAGTTTATCAGGTATTGGAATCTGTTCAAGCATAAACTGAACTTTATTTTAGCTCCGAATTTAATGATTTTTCGATTTTCTCCAGTCGGTCTTTCAGGTCGTCGTTTTCTGCCTTGAGCTGCTTGATTGCTTCTACAAGTAATGGTGCAATCTTTCCGTAATCCAGTGATAAATAACCATCTTCACCTTCTGATACAACTTCAGGAAGAACTTCCCTCACTTCCTGAGCAGAAAAACCAACCTGTCTGGATCTGTCAGTTCCGGTATTCCAATGAAAATAATAACCATGTATAAGTTCAATCATATTCAAAGGTTTCTCGATTGCTGAGAATTCTTTTTTAAGTCTTGCATCAGAAAGCAGGTTCCATGCATTTGCCCTTGCCTGCGATCCATCACCAGCCACTCCAACCTGCAATTTATATACAGGTGAAGCTGTTCCAATCCCGACGTTACCATTTTTAAGGATAGTCATCGCATTACTGCGTGCTTCATATGTGGTACCGTTCCCAATTTCAAAAAGCGGATCAGTTGCTACCCAGGTATCCACATCGCCTCCTCCTACATTGTATCTTCCAACAGCAGTTGAAACATAAGAAGCAGCTCTTGTTGAATGACCCATTGCCGTTGACAATCTTCCTGTTGCCTCGGTAAAATACCCTAATGCAGTAGAAGCATAATTGTTCGCTTTAGTACTGATACCCATTGCAACAGAATAACGGCCTATATTTACTTTGTCCCAGGCAACTCCAGTCACATGTCCAACCCTGAAGGCAGCTCTGTCAGGGTACCACATCAAACGTGTACCCTCTCCCGAGACAGGAGGATCTCCATAGCCGGTCTCTTTCTCTTCGCCGATGAAAATTACATTACCATCGCCCACCCCTGTACCACGGGTATGGAGCTGTGCTACGGGAGATGTTGTTCCGATTCCTACATCACCGGAAATGTAGAACTTGCCTCCTGTAAAATATCCGGAGAATCCTGAAGATGAACTGGTTTGTCCATACAGGCCATAGTTGACACCTGTCGTTGAAGTTGCCCTGCCATAAACGCCTTTTCCTGTAGCTAATTCCGAAAAACCATATACCCCCTGATTAGCTCCTTCTCCCCAGACTCCTGTGCTGCTTTCTGCTACTGCAACACCATATAACCCGACACTGGCTGTACCTGTGGCTTCTCCTGCAACAGATCTTCCCTGTGTACCGGTCGATAATCCATAAACACCATATTTCAAAGACTGACCATAAACTCCGTAGTAAGAGCCGGTGGTTGAAGCTGCAATCCCTCTGATGGCATGAGCACTGGTATTCGTTATGGAAAAATTGAATCCATTATAACCATAAGTATTCGCAAATGGCATATCCAGTTGGTCCGAAGTCCTTGAAAATAATGCATAAGGTACACTTAACAACTGGCTTGTACCGGTAATTGTATAATTTGTTCCGCCCAAGGGATCCGTTTCAGTTTTAAGAAAAAACGGACTGTCTATCCAGTCTATTCCGGAGAATGTTCCGGTTGATGGCGTACCACTTCCTATTTCGATAGTCACAAGTCCGTTTGCGTTTGTCTGCGGTACAGGAGCATAGGTCTCCCGATATACTACTGTCCCGGTTGCTGAACCCTGTAAAATACTTATCCTGATTCCCACAGCTTGATTTGTGACAAGAGCGCCTGAGGTATTACGGATAACTGCCTGGTAGGTCATTTTTATGGGTGCCTGAGAAAAAAGCAACAGGCCTGAAACCAGTCCTATTAAAAGAGTTAAGAGCCTTTTCATTGGATGAATTATTTTGTTTAATAAAGAAATGCCTCTGATTCTTCAGAATTATTCTAAAAAGTTCGGAAAAATCTGAATACGAGGCAAATAATTTTTTAGATAGCCGAC
>CAYPHL010000128.1:0-11450 GCA_964410385.1 uncultured Rikenellaceae bacterium
CAAAGAAAGCTTCGGTGGGCGATGCAGGGTTTCAGGATTCCGGTCGCCGGTTGCCGGTTACCGGTAGCCGGGCGCCGGATCATTTTAAAAACCATTTATTCAACAAATTTAATTCCTGTTTTTACACCTGTTTCCCGGACATATTTTGCTGCGAGCAAATATTCTTCCTGGCTTTCAAGATGTTCAAGCATAAAAGGAATATCTTTCAGCATGCTGGTCTCCTTCAGGAAGACCCCGTAATCCAGTGAACCCAGTCCGGGCCGTCTTTCTTCAAGATGCAGAGTCAGCTCAGGCATTATGGTAATATCCTTTGCATGTATCGATTTCAGGTACGGACCGAGCTTTTTGAAACATTCCCGTATAAATCCGGCATTATCAAAATACTTTTGAGGGCTTGAGATCATATTTACAGGATCGAGATGAGCGGCGAACTGTTTCCTGCCTACTGCCTTAATAAGCTGAAGATAGGTATCGGGTGAATCAGGAAGCATATATGGCATAGGTTCAAGGGTAAAAAAAGTCCGCTCAGGATTTACTTCATCAATTATTTTCCTTACAGTTTCAACTATCATGCCGAAGGTTTCCTTTGCATAATTTCCCGGATAAGGTCCGTCCCATATCTCACCCCGCGCACCGGAGATATTAACACAGCACATTGCACCTATTTCATCGGCCAGCCTGAGAGTTTCAACATTTTTCCTGAAATTTTCTTTTCTTTTCGATTCATCTGGATCAAGCATGTTGTTCCATACGCCGGCTTCAGCAATAATTATATTATTCCGGGCAGCTTCATTCCTGAACGATTTGATAAGCTCAGATGCCGCACCCGGCTGAACAGGGCAATATGCAGCGCTGTATTTAAGAGCCTTAACAGCTTTTATCCATTCCCCGGGATCATGAAATTTCCCCGGTACCGGAGCTCCAAGGCGAACAGGATAACCTGCCTGCATTCCGGATACTTTATTAATCAGTTTCGGGCTAATCGAGATCCCTGCAGCTGCAATTGTCCCCTTCTTTACAAAATTTCGTCTTGTCAGGTTCATAATTTATTCCTTTGTAAGGTTAATAATATCTGCCAATATATTTATTCTCCACAATAAGCTTTTTCATTTCATGAGGGTCGATCATGTCCTGCTTCTTATATACTATATTCCCTCCCGGTTCAACCAGGATAGTGAATGGCAGCGCTCCCCTCCAGTCAGGGTCAACAGCTTCTATGAGCTTATAAACATCATCATCGTTGAATATATAGTTCTTATTTGACGCCTGCAGTGATTTCAGGAATTTCAGTGCATCATCCTTCCTTTGCTGTTTATCGGCGCTTATTGTAATGAACTCAAAATCACGGCCACGGTACATCCTGTCGATAATAATGAGGTCCGGAAATTCGGTTTTGCAGGGTCCGCACCAGGTTGCCCATATATTTATAAGCCTGAGCTTGTTTGATGAAGTGTTCCTTATCAGATCTCTTACACCATTCACATCTATTTCCTCAAGTGTTACAGGAAGCTTAGCCCACTGATCATATAGTTTCTTTGTATATTCATTTTTCCATGCCCACTTGACTGAACACCCGAACACTTTAGTCACCGGGATTGTTACCTGCCTGCCTGCCAGCAGAGCATCAACAGCATTTCTAAGGTCCTCCCCCTTTCCGGTGCCAGGCTTTTCAGAGCCATCTACACGGCCGTTATATCTCAGGATTTTTTCTCTGTCGAAAACAAAACAATGAGGAGTTGCGACCGGGCCGTAGGCAAGAGCAACTTTCTGGTTATCTCCGTCGTACAGGTATGGAAATGGGAATCCCTTATCTGAAGCACGCTGTTTCATGTCATCAAAACTGTCACCCATATCAGAATAGCCGAGTTCTGAATAGTTCAGTGCATCTACACTGTTAGGGGAGATCATTACCACATCCACACCTTTCGGCTTATATTCCTTTGAAAATGAAATGATCCTGTCCTCATAAGCCTGGGCTGTGGGACAATGGTTACAGCTGAAAATAACCACGAGAACCTGTGATTTCCTGAAATCATTCAGACTGTAAGTTTTCCCGTCCACTCCCGGAAGACTGAAATCCGGAGCTTTAGTTCCCGTTGCAAGTGTTTCGGGTTCTGAATGAACTGTCTGTGAAAAAAGGTTCACCTGATAAACAGAAACTAAAATCATAACCACTAATATTCCTGATAGTCTATTCATGATTTCCGGTTTTATATAACTTCTTTCAAATATATTTTCTTTTTATCAATAAAACGTGGCTATGTGACAAACCGAACTAAAAAATTGTTACCTTTTAAAATCAAACAATCAGTTATGGACAGAAGAAATTTCTTAAAAAGCAGTTCAGCATTTGCAGGAGCATATTTGCTAACCGATCCGCTAGGATCAATGATGAGTGCACCATATGACAGTACGTCGTGGTTTAACAGGCCGATGAGATGGGCACAGCTTACGTTGGTTGAAAACGATCCCGGGAATTTCGATCCGGATTTCTGGCTTGATTATTTCAGACGTGTTCATGCTGACGGATCGACCCTGAGCGCCGGCGGTATAGTAGCATATTATCCGACTGATGTACCTTTTCATCACCGGAGTCAATGGCTTGGTGACAGTGATCCATTCGGATATCTCGTTAACGGATGCCGGAAGATGAAAATGTCGGTAATAGCCCGTACAGATCCCCACGCCACCTGGCAGAACGTTTATGATTCCCATCCCGACTGGATAGCGGTAACCGTCACAGGTGAAAAGCGGCGTCACTGGGCAAATCCCGAACTATGGGTAACATGTGCACTGGGACCGTACAATTTTGATTTCATGACCGGAGTACATAATGAAATAATGGAAAAATACCAGCCCGACGGCATATTTTCAAATCGCTGGGCCGGACATGGCATTTGCTATTGCGAACATTGCAGAAAGAATTTCAGGGAATATTCGGGTTATGAGCTGCCCATGAAGAGTGACAGATTTGACCCTGTTTATCAGAAGTATACAGAATGGAGCACCTCACGGCTCAGAGAATTATGGCTTCTCTGGGATGATGTGATAAGGAAGAAAAAGATAACTTCGCGCTTCATCCCTAATGGCTTTCCGGATAAGGTAATCACCGGCCGTCTTTCTGATATTGTTTTTACCGATCATCAGGCAAGAAGCGGGTTTACAATGCCCTGGGACAATGGCAGGGTAGCGAAGGAACTCAGGGCTTCAATAGGTATGAAACCCCTTGGAGGGATATTCAGTGTGGGTCTTGAAGAACAATACAGGTGGAAGGATTCCGTACAGACAGAAGCAGAGATCAGGATCTGGGTCGCCGAAGGAATAGCAAATGGTATGAGACCCTGGTTCACAAAATTCTCAGGAGTGCTTTATGACCGCCGCTGGCTCAATATTGTTGAAAAAATATATGATACACATTACAGGAATGAAAGTTATTTAAGGAATATTGCTCCCCTTGCAAGGGTTGGAATGGTCTTTTCAGAACAATCCAGGAATTACGGCACAGAAAGATGGCAGCAGAGAAGTGCTGACCATGGTCTGGGAATGTATCATGCCCTGGTTGAAGCCAGGATCCCTTTTGAAATGGTCAATGACAGGTTGCTGGATCAGGAACATACTGAACAATTCAGATTACTCATTCTTCCTAATATTGCTACTCTGTCTGACAGGCAATGTGATCAGTTAAGACAATTTACTGATAAAGGGGGCAGCCTGCTTGCGACTTTCGAAACTTCTCTTTATGATGAGAACGGAAAGAAACGAAGTGATTTCGGTCTGAAAGATCTGTTCGGGATCACTTACGACGGAAGCGTAGAAGGACCTATGCAGAACAGCTACCTCAGATTGCAAAAAGATCCTCTTTCTTCAGGATTCCATCCTGTCCTTGAAGGACTGGAAGATGCATACCGGATTATCAATACAATAAACAGGATAAATGTAAAGCCACTTAAAGAATTTCCAAAGCCTGTTACTCTCATACCAACCTACCCTGATCTGCCTATGGAACATGTTTATCCCCGAACCACCGGGACAGAGACCAGGGAGCTTTACCTATATGATAACGGGAAGAAAAGGATGGCCTATTTCCCGAATGATATTGACCGTACATTCTGGCAGATAATGTGTACCGATCATGGAAGACTCATCAGAAACACAATACTCTGGACACTCAATGAAGAACCTTTTGTTGAGGTAAAAGGTCCGGGAGTCATTGATGTTACAACATGGCGACAGGAAAATTCAATTGCAGTTCACCTGGTAAACCTGACAAATCCGATGATGGTAAAAGGTCCGTTCAGGGAACTCATACCGGTCGCAGCACAAGCCACTTTAAGACTACCTCAGGAGATGAAAGCAAGAAGAATAAAACTATTGATAAGTGGTAAAGAAGTCCTTTTTGATCATCAGAAAAGAACAGTAAATATCTCAATCCCGGAAATCTTTGATCATGAAATAATTGGGATAGATTTATAAGGATACTTTTCCTTATTATTTTTAACATATTTTATAATTATCCGGCGATCTTTATTATCTTTAAGTTTTCCAGCTTCCGGTATGGATTTTGTATATCAACTTATTTCTTTAAATAAATTAAATCTAATTTAAACATGGCAAATTTTATTGATGAATTCATGAAGACCTATGGACCGGCAGTTACACAACAGATGTCTTCAAATCTGAATGTGGACAAAGGTACGGTTCAGAAGCTTATTCCCCAGCTTGCACCACTGATCCTGGGCGGACTGAAAAGACAGAAGGATGATCGCGGAGGTGATGCAAGGGTGGATCATATCCTGAACAAATATGGTGACTCATCCGTGCTTGACAACATCCAAGACCTTATCTCGAACAAACTCAACGATAACACCGTTGACCCAAACCTTGGCGGATTGATTGGAGATCAGGGAGGTACTATGGCTGCTCAGGCACTCAGCAAGAAGATGAACATCGATCCCTCGGTTATCATGAAGATGATCCCTGCACTTGCACCACTCATTCTGGGTGCGCTCACCAAGAAGAGAGATACTGGTAACGCGGGTATCGGAGGCGTCGGATCACTGCTCGATGCTGACGGTGACGGAAGCATTATCGACGACGTCGCAGGATTCATCCTTAAAGGCGGAGGCGGCACCTCAACCAGAAACAAAGGTATTCTGGGATCACTCCTCGGCGGCATTCTCCGCAGATAAGAGAAATTACTTGAGAAATTAACTTTACGATCCCTTCAGTCAGTTTTGCACTTTCTGAAGGGATTTTTTATTTATCTGATCCCTTATATTCAAAATTACAGAAATAAGTAATGCTGCAAGAAATGTATACAGTGTAACACTGTCAACGAGTGATGAACTAATATCCAGCCCGGTAATCCTGTCGGCAAGGTATTTCATATAAGAATTCGGAAGATCTGTTTTTCCAAGCTTATCAAGTACGCTGAAGTGCCAGTCGGTAAGCGGGCAGTAACCCGGAGTCCCGGTAACCATTCCCAGAAAAACCCATGAGCCGCCGGTAAGCCCCAGTGTAATGAGATTATAAATCCTCGTTTTCTTCCATATCCAGCCGAATATATTAAAGAGTACCAGCGAAGAATGGAAGACAACAAAGAAAATATCCAGGATGCGATACATCATCTGTATTTTATCTGATCCAATTCAAAGTTCGGAAAAATTTATTAGAAAGCGGTGAGCGATGAGAGATGAGAGATGAGAGACTTTGCAAGCCGTAACTTTCTTTGACCTCCGCAGCTTTAGCGAAGGAGGTAGCGAAGGCTTGTGAGCGGTGACAGATGAAACATTAAAATCAACGGTTAAGTGGGGTAAATTGACCGTTCAGCAGAATAAACTTTTTAACGGAGACTAAAGTCTTTTTCTTTGATCTGAATAAATATTAAATCAAAAAATCAGGTCAAATGAGAAAAAACATTACAGCCATCGCTAAGGGTCTGATGATAATTTCAGTCCTTACATCTTCTGATTTCTGCTCAGGTCAGATATCCGGAAAAATTGAGAAATACTTTAAGAAGCTTCCATACGGCGAACCTGAAAATGATGGATCTCCCCAGACATACAGAATGACAGCCATATACACTAACCGCGATCTGTATGGCAACTTTACAGGAAAGACAAAAGTCAGTGGCGATTACAGACGGGGACCGGAGAATGGATATGTTTCCTGGAATAATGTGTATATAGCTCATTCTGATAAACTTAACGGAATGTTCGCTGAAGGGAAGAAGCAGGATTATATGGAAAACCTGAAATATATCCCTTCCCCTGAACTCCTGGATGAACCGGCTTTCAGGGAATTTCCCTCATCTCCGGATAACATTCTGGCGAGGAATCTGATCTGGGATATGATGTCAATCGAAAAGTTTGCCTGGACATATTCCGATTCACTTAAGCTCAACAGGAAATATGTCATTCACGATATTGCCGGGGAATTCAATATGGCTGAAATCGGAACTTATGAGCATAGCAGCATCCGGTTGTGCTGGACAGGTATATCAATCATAAACAATAAATTGTGCGGAGTTATTGAATACAGGGCTATTGATAACAAAATTGAATTATCCATAGGGACGATGAAAACCAGAGGGACGGAGCAATACTGGGGTACAACATGGATCTCACTTGATACCAGACAGATTGAATATGCTGAAATGTTCAGCGGCACAATCCAGGAAATAGAAATAGGCGGATTAAAAGATAAATTCATTGCAAAAACAATTAGAGAACTGCAGGTTGAAAGAATTAAATAAGTGAGGCAACATGACTTATTCACAGAACTCGTAATTTTGACAGTATGAAAGAATCGAATATTACCGGACTGCTCGATCAGAGGAAACCTTTTTCCCATATCGCGATAATTGTAATTGCATCTCTGGCAACCTTTTATACAGTATTAAAACAAGAAAATGCAGGATCACTTGTTGATATCTTAAGTGCATTTATTCTGATCGTTACACTTATAGAGGTATTTATTTTCATTGCCCTGAAGATCTTTACGGAATTAAATGCAAATATCACGGGTAAGGAATTCACACGAATTATCATCAAACGTTTCCTTCTTTTTATTCTGATCTGTTTTGTATCATCCCTGGTAATTTACCTGATCTTCAAATATGCCGTAACCTTGATTGCCGGAGACGACCTGTCAGTGGTTTTCACCCGCTTCAGGAATTATGAGCTCATTCCCTGGATCAGGACAACATTGGGCGGTCTGGTTTTTGGTGCTTTCATCTTTATAATAATCCAGTGGCAGGAGGCGATGACAAGAGAGCAAATGCTTCGGGAGGAAAACCTTATCTTCCAGAATGAAACTCTGAAAAGCCAGGTAAATCCTCATTTTCTTTTTAACAGTCTGAATACAATATCTTCTCTTATTCATACTCAGCCTGAAGCTGCCGAACAGTTTATAAATAATCTTTCTCTGGTCTATCGTTATATACTTGAGAACGGACAGAAAGATTCAGTACCTCTTCAGTCAGAGCTGAATTTCATTGCCGGTTATTTCAGTCTGCATAAAATCCGTGATGAGGAAAAAATAATCCTCGAAATAAATGCTCCCGATGCCGGACAATTCAGGATACTCCCTGTTTCACTTCAGATACTTCTCGAAAATGCAATAAAACACAATATCGCGTCGAGGGAAAACCAGCTCAGGATAAGTATTTACACTGAGGATAAGCAGATTGTAGTCAGGAATAATCTCCGGAGAAAATCGACACAGATTGTTTCAACAAAGCAGGGATTGAAAAATCTTGCCGAACGTGTAAGACTTACATGCAAAACAGAGCTGGTCATTGAAGAGTCAAAAGAATTCTTTACAGTAAAATTACCGCTTATAGTATGAATGTCCTCATTATTGAAAATGAACCTCCTGCCGCAGGAAAAATCGTCAGGCTGCTTAAAGAAATCGATAAATCGATTAAAGTACTGGACGTAATCGAGACTGTTGAGGAGGCAATTAACAGATTACAGACAGATCCACGGCCGGATCTCATATTTATGGATATTCAACTGGATGACGGACTTTGCTTTGAAATTTTCGAGACTGCCAACATTGACGTTCCAGTAATTTTTACAACTGCTTACGATGAATACACCCTGAAAGCTTTCAAGGTAAACAGTGTAGATTACCTTCTCAAACCAATTGACAAAGAGTCACTGGAATCTGCAGTAAACAAATTCAGGAAGTTGTTCTATGACAATAAAGATCCTTTCAGGAGAGATTTCAGGGAGCTCATAAATGAGTTTAAAAACCAGTATAAATCACGGTTCCTGATAAAGATCGGGGAAAAATACCGGTCAGTAGCCACTGCTGAAATAAGTCACTTCCATATCTGCGAACGGAATGTATTTCTGACCGATTTTCAGGGCAGGGAATATGGAATTGACTATTCTCTCGATCAGATTCAAAGTGTTCTTGATCCCCGAAGGTTCTACAGGATCAACCGGGAGTGCATCGTAAATATCGATGCAATATCGCTTATGTACAGTTATTCTTCAAGCAGGCTGCAGCTCACATTAAAGAACATGGAAAAAAACGAACAATTCGTCGTCAGCCGTGAAAAAGTCGCCGATTTCAAAAAATGGATCGATAAATAACCTTAAATGCAATCTATCATCTACGTATTATAATACGTCTTATAATACGTCTTAAAATACGTTTTTTAATACGTAGTTTTATCTGGAAGCTTCGTGCTCAGCACCTCATGACCTATGCCGCACGCCGCACGCCTACCTCACACCTCACCCCTACGGCTTCCATATCCTGAACTGTCCGCTGCAATGCAACATGCCAATCAGATAAAGCAATCCGTCGTAGTATCTTTCATTAAACGCCGTGGGAACCGATGTGTTCCACAGAGCTTCAACAAAATCTCCGGCCAGCGGATGAGTTGCTGCAAGGCTGACCACGGCATTTGTAGCGATAAGTCCTTCAGAGTGGTTCTTATTCAGCATTTTACCGTCGAGGGAATACTCAGTTCCATAGGTATTAATCCCCGCTGATGCAAAAAATGCCTGGATACGATTACTAAGTTCCTGCTGGCGCGGATCTTTCCGCCACCACGACCAGTCTACGGCCCAGTTCATCTGAGTTCTGCGGGCATCGTATGAAAAATTTGCCGAGCGCTTGTTCCATGGTGTACTGTAGGGAGTCCCGTCGAAATTTGCATAATCAGGTGCCAGTCCGGTTTCGGGATGAGTTGTTTTTACAAAGAAATCCCTGCTGGAATCTGCTGCTGCAGCCCAGAAATCAATGTCTTCCACAGGTCCCCATCTTGCCCATAATTCATAAAAAGCCGGCAGATGGTAAGAAGGATCCGTAAAATCATTCTTTTCGAAATTCGGGACAAACCTGATCATCTTATGCTCCTCATTGACCATGCTATGCACAGTCCTGGGTCCGAATTTCGTCATACCTTTTTTTGTCGGATGGTGCCTCATGACAGTAAGTATCCTGTCTGCCCAGGTTTTATAATCATATATACCCTTCCCGTCTCCCCAGCGGTTTGAAGCAAAGTAAAGCGCCATCACCATATATTCCTCACCGTCGGGAGCAGGTGTTTCGGAATTGGCAGTGCCATCGGTCTTCAGGGACCATGAAAAATATCCTTCCGAGGGATGTTCCGGTGAGCTGACATACATGTAAGTCATCGCCCAGTTCCACATCGCATCAAATTCAGCCTTCTTATCCATCTGGACAGCAATCATCATACCGTACGATATGCCTTCGCTGCGGACATCATGATGAAGGACATCGCTTATATATGCCAGCGGACCATTTTCATTGCTTCCGGCCTCAAAAAAAACTGCTGTGGAAGAATCTCCGTGGAACAACAGCCGGAAAGCTTCTTCAGTTTTAGTCTTTATCTCCTTTTTCCTATGACCATTCTCCCTGAACAGATTACGGTATTTATCCGTGTAATAAGCTCCGTTTGTCCGGGGAACAAATCCTTTCTGTCTTTCCTGTTGATCCTGTCCCGTCAGTGTAAATCCGGCAAAAAACCAAATGCACAATGCTGTCAGAACAACTTTTTTCATGCTACTCAAAATTAAAGATCAAATAATCAAACCTGTAAACGATCAGGTTATCCATCAAACAAACCTTCAGCCCATCGAACCGTCAAACCATCGAACCATCGAACCGTCAAACCGTCAAACCATCTCACCTTCGAACCCTTATTTCACCGTTTTGTCCAGCGGTCTCCCGAGGCTCTCATATAATCCTTTCCTGCCAGCTTTATCTCCCGTAAGAACCTTATTTGCATGTTCGGCGACCTTTACTGCCACTGCGCGGGGAACCACAACCACACCATCGCCATCAGCAACAACCACGTCACCCGGACAAACAAGAACGCCTCCGATTGTCACCGGCCGGTTTACCGATTCGATTTCATTTCTTCCGGGACGTATCCCTCTTCCCTTCTTCCTCAGATAAAGCGGAACACCTTCCAGTCCGACCTCATCGGTATCTCTTGCACCAGCGTCTGTTACGACTCCAACTGCGCCTGCTTTATACCATCCGAGAATATTATTTGAGCCTATGGAACCGATATCCCGGTCTTCAACATCGTCAATGACAACTGCCGAACCGGGCCTCAGGATCTGTGTAAATCCTTCATGTGAATATGAGTTATAGAAATTACCTTCCCACTTCATCCAGTCCTCTCCCGGTAGTGGCTGAGGGAGTTTCTGGGTTGGAACATATCTGACCGTAACAGCAATTCCCCTGAAAACATGTTTAAAATCCTTAAGATCGACCCAGCAGGCGTGTATATCGGGATTGACAAGTCCGGTTCCGGGCAGTCCGACCATATCCATTCCATCTGAAACATCAGCAACTCTCAGATCCTTGTAAAGTTCGAGGATCTTTGCATCTTCCTCGGCTGTATAGGTTTTTGTTTCGATATAGTTCACTCCTTTTGCCAGCGTGGCTTTGTCAGGCTTCTGGGCAACAAGCGGAGGAATTATCAATAAAAGGGCAAATAACAAAGTAATGATCCTGTTTTTCATATGACTTTAATTTTAAGTTAGTAATTCTAATCCAGTAATGAAAGTTTTTAAAAGTTTAGCTGAATTTAAAAATACAAATATTATTTGATACAGAGAATGATTGAAAAAACCGGTTGACTATTTTATCAGATCCACGATTTTGAGCTTCAGATGGTATTTAAATTATTTCACATTACAATCATCATTGTGCAGTTTCATTATTTTCTATAAATTTGAGCTATAATTCATTGTCATGCATTACAGCTGGGTGCTGAAATACAAGATCAAGATCAACCGGACGGGTCTCTGTCTTTGACCGGATCAGAAACAACTGAGCCTGCTCTGTAAATCACTTCTCTCTTTTTATCTTCTTCCAGTCAAATCTAATTTTCTGAAAACAATGAAACCATTAATAATAACCGGATCAGATCTTACAGTCAATGACGTTGTTAACGT
>CAYPHL010000129.1:0-1425 GCA_964410385.1 uncultured Rikenellaceae bacterium
AATTTTTAATGAACCTTACTCGTATGGCTTTTCAGTTCTGCCCCGGTTTTGAAGTGGTTGTCCGGTTACACTTCCATTAAATATATTTTATTTAGATTAATTAAACATAATAAATGGCATTTTGTTCACATTTTTTATATTGACACCGCTGTTCCAATATTGTCCGGTCACCACATTACCAGACTTAAACTGCATTCCTGATTTGATTAAACAGTTGTACGGTAATCAGAAAGTGGCTAATGTTCACTCCCGGGTATAAAACGATGCCTGAACTGGTGCGACTGAACAAGGCCAAAAATGAATGTTGTGTTCAACCCTTTGAACGCCATGCAGCTTCGAGCTGGAGAAATAAATAATCGTCTCTTACAGATTCTTTATTCACATAAGTGACAACTCAATATAATCTATTAGAATCCAGATGATAATAGTTTTGCCGGTGTCTTTTAATTTCATACATTTAATTAGAAATTTGCAGTCCTATATTAATTACTTTTATGATTTTTGGATCAAATGTCAAGTATATGAACACAATAAGAAGCTGATCAATTATGGAACTGAAAGGAAAGGTTGTACTGCTCACAGGCGGATCCAGAGGTATAGGTCCGATAATCGCCAAAGCTCTTGCAGGCAAAGGTGCTTTTATTGCTCTGGCTGCAAGATCACAAACAGCATTGGAAGAGGTTGCCGGGCACTTAAAAACCTCAAATGCCAATGTGCGGATTTTTCCGGTTGACCTCAGAGAATCACTTCAGCGGGAACGACTTATAGGTTCTGTTATCAGGGAAATGGGTACGATTGATATATTGGTAAATAATGCCGGATTGGAAACCGAAGGTGCATTTTCAGAACTGCCATGGCGGAGTATACAAGAGAATATTGAAGTTAATCTGATTGCGCCCATGGCTCTTACCCATCTCATTCTGCCGGAAATGCTGAAAAGAAAGTCAGGGTATATCGTAAACATAGCCTCTATAGCCGCTAAAAATGGAGCACCGTATGCAGCTGTTTATTCGGGAACAAAAGCCGGTCTTGCTGAATGGACAAGAGCTCTTCGTCTTGAATTAGCCGGAACAGGAATAAGGTGCTCAACAATATTTCCAGGTTATGTCAGAGAGCTTGGAATGTTCGCGAAATTTGGTGTAAAATCACCCCGGATTATTGGATCATGTTCGCCGGATCAGGTTGCTAAAACTGTTGTTAAAGCAATAGAGAATGAGAAGCTGGAAACAATTGTCAATTCCCGTCCCTTACGATATGTATTTTTTTTAAATGAGCTGTCTCCTACGTTAGGAGACTGGATAATGAGAATTTCCGGGGCTAATGATTTTCAGCGTAAAAAAGTAAAGAAGGAGTGAAAATTAAGCCTCATAGGAATTCTTCTCCGCTTTTCGACGGATAGTTAATTCCGGGAGAAAGAGGGATTAC
>CAYPHL010000129.1:1525-11419 GCA_964410385.1 uncultured Rikenellaceae bacterium
CCATGATTCCGACGTCGGCAGGACGCCGCAAATATAATATTTTTTTATTCTTCCCACTTTTTTTATTTAATATTGATTATAATGTGCACTAATTCAATAGAATATGTAATTTATGAACAGATTGTCAACATGTTAAGACCAGAAAAGCGCTTAAATGCCCATATATTCATTGTTTGCGTTAATTTTGCAGAAATTTGATTTTTATTTAAAATAACGCATTTTTGTGTCTAAAAGTCCCACTAAATGTGCAAAAACGAAGAAATAAATTTGCATATGAATTAAATTGAGATAAATTTGTATTCAATTAGTAGGATTGGTCTAACCTTTAATTTAATTACTATGACAAAAAAAGATTTAGTTGCTGCAATCGCAAAAGATTCAGGCCTTACAGTTAAGGACGCAGGAAAAGCACTGAATTCATTCGTTTCCTCGGTAGGAAAAGCAATGAAGAAAGGTCAGAGGCTTCAGCTTCCCGGACTTGGTACTTTTAAAGTTACCAAGAGAAGTGCAAGAGTTGTCCGCAACCCGCGCACCGGTGCCAAACTGAATGTCCCTGCCAAAAAGGTAGTTAAATTCAAAGCAGCTCCGGCTCTGGATAAAGGTCTTTAATCAGGAGTGATTGAAATTGCCTGGAGGGTGTTTTTTACACCCTCTTTTTTTTGTATACTGTTAATAATGATGACATAAAATCGGTATTAACCGATTTTGAAAAATATGAACAAAATAGGTTAAATTGTGTTTATGTGAATCAAATATGGTTTTTTTTATTACTTTTGATTTGTCTTAACATTCCTGATTTTTGAAACATGAATTGTATTATTGTTGATGACGATCAGATCAGTTGTAAAATCCTAGAAGGCTATGTGGCAAAATCT
This sequence comes from uncultured Rikenellaceae bacterium, assembly GCA_964410385.1. Classification (GTDB taxonomy): domain Bacteria; phylum Bacteroidota; class Bacteroidia; order Bacteroidales; family VadinHA17; genus LD21. The sequence goes on from CAYPHL010000129.1 coordinate 2,401, forward strand.
GCGTCTCTTAATCTGGTAGGTACATTCAACGATTCTGTTGAAGCACGGAATGTTATCACCAAACGCCAGGATATCGATCTCATTATTCTCGATATCAAAATGCCGGAAATGGATGGTTTCGACTTTATAATGAGCCTCGATAACCCTCCTAACATAATACTTGTTACATCAGCCGAAGAGTATGCCCTTAAAGCATTCGATTTCAATGTTATCGATTTCCTCCTGAAACCGATATCATATGGACGTTTCTGCAAAGCGATCGATAAAACAATCAGGTATTATTCAAGAAAAGAATCATCAGGTACCGGTGATGAAGAAATATTCATCAAGAAAAGCTCATCTCTTGTAAAACTCAAACTGAAGGATATAATCTATATCGAAGCTCTCGAGAATTATGTTACCCTGAATACCAACGATGACAGGTTCACAATACATTTTACAATGAAAGCCATTGAGAACCAGCTTCCGTCAGGGGTCTTTATAAGGGTTCACAGATCATATATAATAAATAAAAGTATGATACAGAGCATCAAGGAAAACACCCTCGATCTGCTCGTTGGTGATACAGTAAAAAGTATTCCTGTGGGAAAATCGTTCAGGGACACCCTGCTGAATGATATAAATGTGATGGCGAGATAATGTCGCCACATTCTCATGCTTAGCAACCGTCAGCTGTTTCTTCTTCATCTTGGACAAACCTCGCTGTCTCCTTTACTTGTTGAAGTGGTAAGAGCAGAAGGTATTTACCTTTACGGTCCCTCCGGTGAAAAATATGTCGATCTCATTTCCGGTGTTTCCGTAAGTAATTGCGGTCACCGGCATCCGAAAGTTGTCGAAGCCGTCAGGGATCAGGCCGGTTCATATATGCATCTCATGGTATATGGCGAAATGATCCAGTCGCCCCAGGTTAAATATGCCCTGAAGCTCGCCGGATTGCTTCCCGGAAACCTAAACGTCTGCTATTTTGTAAATTCAGGAAGTGAAGCTGTCGAGGGTGCAATGAAGCTTGCAAGAAAATATACGGGCAGAAGCCGGATCATTTATTTCAGGAATGCATACCATGGCAGTACTCTCGGAGCGCTGAGTATCCAGGGCAGCGAAAAATACAGGGATGCTTTCAAACCTCTTATCCCGGATACTTTCTGTATTGATTATAATGATTTCAGTGCTCTGAATGCAATAGACAGCAATACAGCATGTGTTTTCGCCGAGCCTGTTCAGGCAGAAGCAGGTGTCATTTATCCCGCGGCAGGCTTTCTTAAGAGACTAAGGGAAAAGTGCTCTGAGCATGGTGCTCTTCTTGTATTTGATGAGGTCCAGACTGGTTTCGGAAGGACAGGATCGCTTTTTGCTCTCGAGAAATTCAATGTTATCCCCGATATCCTTGTCCTTGCCAAAGCACTTGGAGGAGGAATGCCACTGGGAGCATTTATAGCTTCTCATGAAATAATGTCGGCCCTTACTGAAAATCCCCAGCTGGGCCATATCACAACCTTCGGCGGTCATCCTGTCTGCTGTGCAGCAGGACTGGCATCTCTCGAAGTAATTCTGGAAAATAACCTTCCCGGCCAGGTAGCAGGCAAATCAGCGCTTTTCAGAAAAGAACTTGTCCATCCTGCAATAACTTCAATCAGGGGCGACGGACTGCTTCTGGCGGTTGAGACTGCCAGACCTGCCTATGTTCATTATGCAATTTCAAATGCCCCGGCTCACGGACTTATACTTGATTACTTCCTTTTTTGCGAAAACGCTTTCAGGATAGCTCCTCCACTTATAATCAACGATGAAGAGATCGTTCAGGCTTGTGAAAGGATAAAACACCTTCTGGATGAAGCCGTAATAAATTGTAATGAAAAATGAAGCGGATAAGAATTTTGCTGATATTGACATTATTTTCTGGGATTTTACCTGTGACAGGTCAGACAGGGATCGGGGATACACAGCTAAAACTTGAAGACCTTTATAAAAGGATCACTGAAGCGAAAGATGAAAATGAAAAAATCCGGCTGAATGATTCAATAACCTTTTTAATCGGAAGCTATGCAGCCTCCGATTCCGTTTTTATTCACAGGTTTGAAAACCTGCGTTGGCTCGGACAGATAGTATCGCCTGATATGAAGCTGAAAATATTAACCTGGAACGTATTTATGCGGAACAGTCCGAACAGGTACTTCTGCTATTTTATCAAAAAGGGTGAGAAGAAGCAGAAGAATACTGTAAATTATCTGACCGGACAAAACCGTGAGGAACCCATAAGGACGGATATAACCTATAATGCGGATAACTGGTACGGAGCTCTTTATTATGCCATTCAGCCTTTCAGGAAAAACAGGCAGACATATTACATTCTTCTTGGACTCGATTACGGCAATATAAAATTATCCAGGAAGATGATTGAGGTACTGAATTTTACTCCAGAAGGTGGTATTCTTTTCGGTCTGGATTGTTTTGAAAAGGAAAATGAGAACGGATTGAGGTATGTTCTTGAATATTCTCCGGAAGGGATTGTTTCTCTCAGGGTGGAAAACCCGAAAATGATCGTTTTCGACAGTCTGACAAAAGTTACAACCGGTCATGGTGACGGTTCGGAACTGTCGGGAGCAGGGATTACCTTTGATGCATATGTCCTTAAAAGAGGTACCTGGAAATTCATTTCAGATGTAGACGTGAAGAATAAGAAGACAGACTGATCATTTACTTAATAGTATGAGCCGGACAAAAATCACACATCTGGTATGTTATGATGACCACCGGACATTTACCGAGGATGTGCGGAAAAGGTTTTCCGATGAGACCAAATACAGAATTGAATCATTTCATACCAGAGAAGAGTTTCTGAACCATTTCAGGAAAATTGCTGAAAATAAATCATGCAAAGTGGCGATAATAGTGGTGCCCGATTCTGCTGAACAGCAGGAATCTGTAATAAAGCTGCCACCGGAAGTAATAATATCTGATCCTGCAACAGGGATCATCCTCATTGTACCTGCTGCCAGAATGGAAGAGGTCAGAAAAGCCGTTAAATTCAATATCGACGCCTATATCCCGAAGAATACGAACGCTATGCTCAGGATACACAATGAAGTTAAAAAGCTCATCAGCGAGTATAATATAAATGTATACAGGAAGCGCAGGAATATTTCACTTAGTATACTTCTTGCTTTCGCCATTATCACCGTTCTGGCGGTTATCATTGCTTATTTCAGATTTCCGGGCTATTTCTGAAAATACATCTGCCTTTCCGGATACAAAAAATGACTATTTGTCAGTCAGGCCTTGTGGCACATTCTTTGAAAAGGAGGTGCGACAGATAATTGTTAACTTCTAAAATTACATACCATGCAAAAAGGAAAGATTGGTGTAACCACTGATAACATTTTCCCTATTATCAAAAAATTCCTCTATTCCGATCATGAAATATTCCTGAGGGAACTTATCTCGAATGCCGTTGATGCCACACAGAAAATAAAGGCAATGGCATCAGCCGGTGATTATAAGGGAGAACTGGGTGATCTGACAATCAGGGTGTCGGTTGACAGGAAGAAGAAAACTATCAAGGTATCCGACTCTGGCGTGGGAATGACACAGGAGGAGCTTGATAAATACCTTAACCAGATAGCTTTTTCCAGTGCCAATGAATTCCTGGATAAATATAAGGACCAGGCAAACAACCTTATCGGCCATTTCGGACTGGGTTTTTATTCATCCTTCATGGTCTCCGATAAAGTAGAGGTTTTAAGCCGTTCGTGGCAGGACGGATCAAAAGCTGTCAGGTGGACATGTGACGGCAGTCCTGAATTTACTATTGAAGATGCAGAGAGAGAAGCGAGAGGGACGGATGTGATCCTTCATATAGATAAGGAATCGAAAGATTTTCTGGAAGAAAGCAAGATTGAACAGCTCCTTAAGAAATACTGTAAGTTCCTGCCTGTTGAGATCGCATTCGGCAAAGAACAGGAATGGAAGGATGGAAAATATGTCGACACAGGGAAAGACAAGATAATAAATAATACAAAACCTGCCTGGACCATCAAGCCCGCCGATCTGAAGGAGGAAGATTATAAAAAATTCTATCGCGAACTTTATCCTGTAGGTGATGAGCCTTTGTTCAACATTCATCTGAATGTCGACTATCCTTTCAGGCTTACAGGTATACTTTATTTTCCGAGGATAAAGAATAATATTGAGATACAGAAGAATAAGATACAGCTTTACTGCAATCAGGTTTTTGTTACCGATTCGGTTGAGGGAATAGTACCGGAATTCCTTACACTTCTTCACGGAGTTCTCGATTCTCCCGACATTCCTCTTAATGTATCGAGGAGCTACCTTCAGAGCGATGCCAATGTAAAAAAGATATCGAGCCACATAACCAAGAAAGTCGCCGACAGGCTCCAGGAGATATTTAAAAATAACAGACAGGAATTTGAAAAGAAATGGGACAGCCTGAAGCTTTTTATAGATTACGGAATGATAACCGAAGAGAAATTTTACGAGAAAGCGTCAAAATTTGCCCTTCTGAAGAATACTGATGATAAATACTTCACCTTTGAGGAATACGAAAAACTTATAAAAGAGAACCAGACCGACAAGAATAAAACACTCATTTATCTTTATTCGACAAATAAGACAGATCAGTACACTTATATAGACAAAGCCAGGAACAAGGGCTATGATGTCCTGATAATGGACGGGCAGCTGGATGTTCACCTGATCAACCATCTTGAAACGAAGTTCAAGGATTCGAGGTTCGTGAGAGTCGATTCTGATGTGCCTGAAAAACTGATACAGAAGAAGGATGCTGAGAAATCAAAACTGAGTGATGACCAGAAGGATGATCTGAGAGGGGTTTTCAATGTAAGGGTCAAAGACAAGGAGATGTATAATGTGGTCTTCGAGGTTCTTGATGAGAATGAATCACCGGTGCTTATTACTCAGTCAGAATTCATGAGGAGAATGAAGGATATGGCTCAACTGGGGGGGGGAATGAATTTCTATGGCGAACTTCCCGACAGTTATAATCTTGTTGTAAATCCAAATCATCCTCTTGTCGGTAAGATCTATGATGATCTCAGGGCAGATTCCGGTTCCAGGCTCGATGAAAACGGAAAGGAGAGGAAGAGGTTGAAGGAAGAGGTCGATTTCATGGAGAAGGAACACAGTAAGAAAAAGGCTGATGAGATCAGTCAGCTTGAAAAAGATGATCTTGAGAAGCTGAGGAAGGAACTTGAAACAATTGAGAATTCAAGAAAAGAGATACTCGACACATTCGGCAACAGTAACAAGATCGTCAAACAGCTTATCGATCTGGCCCTTCTGTCAAATAATATGCTGAGAGGGGAGGACCTGAGCACTTTTGTAAAGCGAAGCGTCGAGTTGTTGTAAATGAGGTCATGCTTTGTAAGCCGAAGCTTCAGCGGAGGCTTACGGTCATGCGGTCTCCTCAGAGCCCTTGAGCCGCTGGGCCTCTTCGCCTCTGCGCCGTCTTATATCATCCTCGCTACCTCAGCTTTAACGAAGTCTATTGCAACTCTTGTAGGTTCCCTGTCCAGCTCCATGACAGCTGCTAAAAGTTTCTGACTGAAATCCATGCCGGAGGCATTCTCCGGCATTTTTTCATACTCACTGTTGACGAGTTTGATTGTATTAGACCTTGCATTCCTTACCACTTCCCAGGCCTGCGGGCTCATATAGATCTGCTGTGACAGATTGTGTTCGAATTCACTTCTGACACCAGAAAGCAAAGCGGAATGAAGCTGACTTGCTGAAATTCCGGGAGTACTTACTCTCACGAGCATCGATTCAAGGGATATACGTTCAAGGAAAAGGATTATCCTTTCATAGGCCTGTAGTTTTATCGGAACAACTGTACGGCTGTTCTGTAGTATAAGCTCCTGCCTTCTCTTTTCCTGATCGTTCCTGAGAAGGTTGTTAATCAGCACCCACGCGGTGATTAAAACCAGTAAAGCGGGTAAAGTGATTTTCAGTATTTCAGACACTGTTTCCATTGTCAATATGTTTGTCAATATTATACAAACTTAACTTATTTTGTTTTTAATTTTTACTATATATATTTGACCCCGACCTTAATTTTTCACTTATAGTAATTTTTATGGAATATTTATCCGACCGAATCAAAGCCATGGCAGCCTCCGCCACTCTGGCAATGGCTCAGAAGAGCCGCGAACTGAAAGCGAAAGGTATCGATGTTATAAGCCTGAGTCTCGGGGAACCCGACTTCAATACCCCCGGATATATAAAGGAGGCAGCCAAGAAAGCCATCGATGATAATTATTCAAAATACCCTCCGGTACCTGGTTACAATGACCTCAGGGAAGCAATATGCCGGAAATTCAAAGATGAAAATGGTATAAATTATACCCCCGACCAGATAATTGTCTCGGCAGGAGGGAAGCATTCCCTTATTAACGTAATTCTTGCTCTTGTCAATCCGGGTGATGAAGTGATTATCCTTGCTCCTTACTGGGTCAGCTATTATGATCAGGTCCTTCTGGCCGAAGGGAAACCGGTGATTGTGGGAGCATCACTCGGGAATGATTTTAAAGTGAAGCCGGATCAGCTGGAAGCTGCGATCACGCCCAGAACAAGAATGATAATCTTCAATTCACCCTCAAATCCTACGGGAATGGTTTATACACGCGGGGAAATGGAAGCTATTGCCAGAGTTGTTCAAAAACACCAGGGTGTGTTTATGATGTCAGATGAGGTATATGAACATATCCTTTTTGAAGGGGAACATGTCAGCATGGCTTCATTCGATTTCATTTACGACAGGGTAATCACAGTTAATGCGGTTTCAAAAGCCTATGCCATGACAGGATGGAGAATAGGTTATATCGGAGCCCCGAAATGGATAGTAAGCGCCTGCGATAAACTCCAGGGACAATTCACCTCAGGGGTCAGTTCAATAGCCCAGAGAGCTGCACTTGCAGCCCTCAGCCAGAGCGATGACTCACGGCGGATGATGCGTGATGCTTTCCTGAGACGACGCGATCTGATTTGCAACCTCCTTAATGAAATAGAAGGCCTTAAAGTGAGGATTCCCCAGGGTGCTTTTTATGTTCTGCCGGATATAAGTTATTACCTCGGAAAATCTGATGGCGATAAAACAATAAAAACTTCCGACGATCTCGCACTCTGGTTGCTGGAAAATGCACAGGTTGCAGTAGTAGGAGGTGATGCCTTCGGAGCCCCTGATTGTATCAGGATTTCTTATGCAAATTCTGATGACCTGCTTGCTGAAGCTGTTAAGAGAATTAAAACCGCCCTTGGAAAATTAAAATGATACCTTAGGGAATCTACGTATTATAATACGTTTTTAAAAACGTAGATTAAACCCCAGGCTTTTTAATTTCTCCGGCGGATCATAATTTGGTCAAAATTGCCCTTCCTTGTTTGGTTATATGAAGCAAGATTTGCTATCTTTATTTTTTAACAAAATTTATATTTTCTAATGCTAATTAAATCAAAACGAAAATGATCTTACTTGTAATACTTGGATTAATTGTCCTTGTTGCTCTCTGGGCTGTATCGCTTTACAACAGGCTGATCCGTCTGAGAAACAGCAGGGAACAGGCATTTGCTGATGTTGATGTACAACTGAAGCAGCGGCATGATATGATCCCGCAACTGGTTGAAGCTGTCAGAGGTTATATGCAGCATGAACGTGGTGTTCTGACTGAGATCACGGAAGCCCGTGCAAATGCAATGCAGGCAAAGACAATAAATGAAAAGATCTCTGCGGAACAAAGGTTGTCTACAGCCCTCGACGGACTGAGAGTTGCCGTGGAAGCATACCCCGATCTGAAGGCAAGTCAGAATTTCCTTGACCTGCAGAACGAAATAGCCGATATTGAAAACAAAATTGCCGCAGCAAGACGTTTTTTCAATTCGGCAACAAAAGAGCTTAATACAGCTATTGAAATATTTCCATCCAATCTTGTTGCAACTCTGTTCAATTTCAGGAGAGAACCTATGTTCGACCTTGGTGAACAGCGTACAACTGTTGAAGAACCACCTAAGATCCAGTTCTGAACATTCATATGAAGTATTTCGGGTTACAAAGCCATATCAGAAAGAACAACAGGAATTCTGTGATAATTCTGATCCTGTTCCCTGTTGTATTTTTTGCCCTGACCTGGCTTTTTTTCCTTCTTACCTCGTTGGGGGAATCAAAGTATTTTATGTCTGAACAGGAACAGTACAACATCATCCCTGTAATCAATTCGAAATTCTTCAATACAATACCATGGATCACTATCGGGGTTATTATCTGGTTTCTGATCGCATGGTTTTCACATACGGCGATGATAAACAATGCAACAGGTTCCAAACCCCTTGAGCGAAAAGAGAACAAGCGTATTTATAACCTGGTTGAGAATCTCTGTATCTCGGCGGGTATGCCTATGCCGAAAGTGAATGTTATTGACGATGATTCACTCAACGCTTTTGCCAGTGGTATAAACCAGAACACATACACTGTATCACTTTCAAGGGGCATAATTAACAAGCTTAATGATCAGGAGCTTGAGTCGGTGATCGCCCACGAGCTTACACATATCCGTAACCGGGATGTAAGACTGCTTATAATTTCAATAATTTTTGTGGGAATATTTGCTTTCATATCTGAAACGATGTTCAGATCTATGAGATTCGGAACTGTTTCGAGGGGTAAAAAAGATGGAAGCGCTGCTGCAATGGTCGTTGCCCTGATCCTGGCTACAATTGGATATATTATCGCATCCCTCTTCAGGTTTGCACTTTCGAGGAAGCGTGAATACCTTGCAGATGCGGGAGCAGCTGAGCTTACCAGGAACCCTCTTGCACTCGCTTCAGCCCTGAGAAAAATATCGGGAGATCCTACAATTGAAGCGGTAAAAAGGAATGATGTAGCCCAGATGTTCATCGAAAATCCGCAAAAGGAACTGAAAAATTCATCTGTATCATTCACAACGCTTTTTGCTACCCATCCGCCGATACAGAAGAGAATTGAAATACT
>CAYPHL010000130.1:0-10767 GCA_964410385.1 uncultured Rikenellaceae bacterium
TTTATTTTGTTACATAAAAACCTAAGCTGAAGGTAGGATTATATCCGTATTGAATTTTCTTGATTTTAACCCTTATCTTAATAGGAAATTCAGGTAAACGTCTCGAGTGATAGTTTTATATAACTTCTGGGTGTTACCTCAAAAATCCCTATACGATTCCTTTAAGAAATCTTAAATATTCAATACTAAAGTAGTATTTAAGAACGGGATGGATAATGGTTTCTCTTAACTCTGATACATAACCGTAAAAATAGCTATACATAACAGGTATATTGTTCTGGCCAATGGTTGATACCATTCAGAAGAGATATGCGAAATGGGGATCGTATTTCAGCCATAGGGCACACTAAATTCTGGCTTCCTTCAGCTTTGATGGTTTATTATTCCGAGATTTTGCTGTTGGAAAGAATAGAATGCTCTTATGAGGGTGTGGGATGTGATTTTTCAGTCCCTTTTTATCTTACTCACCCCCTCAAAATGATTGGTCAGGTACCGGATATTTTTATGTTTCAGGAAAGTGTATAATAAAAATCCCAGATGAGTTCTATTGATTGAATGATATTTATTATTTCTCCATCAGGACTTGAACCAGTTTTTTTAATTCATCTATTTGTTTCTGCTGGGATTCAATCTGTAGTTGTTGTTCTTTTATTGACTCAAGCAATACGGGTATCATCCCGTCATAATTTACCGATTTATATCCATTGTCTTCGGTTTTGACGACCTCAGGAAATATCTCTTCCAGCTCCTGGGCAATAAATCCGAACCGCGTACCTTCATCAAACAGGTAATCCTTAAATTCATCTCTGCGGAATTCAAAAGAAGTTCCGCGGACCTTCATAATTTTTTCAAGTACGTTACTCAGAGGAGTTATGCTCTTTTTAAAGCGGACATCTGATCCACCCCATGTACCGGTTGTATAGGCATTCCCCTGTACATATAACATATAACCCGGGAGGTAAGGACTTCCGATGGTCACTTTATTTGCGAAGTAATTGTAAGTTCCCTGGTAACCCCAGCTGAAATATGTACCGTCATACCAGATTGCCTGGGAACCATTACAAAGCAGTGCGGCACCGGTAAGACCTTTGGTGAGGTTGACGGCTCCCGCCACATCAAGCGTATAGGCAGGACTGGATGTACCGATCCCCACAAATGCGTTGGACTGTTTGGCGAATATTGCAGTCCCGGCGGCGGCATTGGTTATTTGTAATCCTCCCAGTACAGAATTATTGTATATATGCCATTTAGGGGTTGTCCCCTCGTAAAACCGAAAACCGGCATCCTGAGCAATACTTGCTTCAAGATAGATAAAACTGCCGGGCCAACCATTGGCTTTTATGTGCAATCCGGAAGCAGGTGATGCCGTACCAAAACCTACATACCCGTTTTTAAGAACAGTCAAAGCATTGTGCCTCTGAACAGGAGTACCTCCGCCATTGCCGATTTCAAAAAGCGGATCTGTACTTACCCAGAAATCAGGATTGCCGCCTCCAATATTGAATTCCCCCAATGCAGTAGATGCAACTGAAGAGGCAATGGTTCCGTAGCCCAAAGCAGTGGAAGCTTGTCCCGAAGCGACGCTGTAAGCGCCTGCTGCTAAAGCATCATATGATGAGGCTTTTGTATTACGACCAAAAGCGGCGGAAAAATGGCCGATAACTGAGGCATCCCAATGTGATCCTTCAACAAATCCTGCCCTGAAAGCTGCTTTATCCGGATACCACATCATCCGGGTACCATAACCGGTGACCGGAGGATTACCGAAACCTGAATTTTTCTGTTCGCCGATAAAAACGACATTTCCTCCGCCAACTCCGGTTCCATACGTGTGAAGCAGCGCCGCCGGGGTTGTTGTCCCGATACCCACATTTCCCGTTCTTCCTGTTGCCACGGTTTCATTTGCAGCACCACTCCAGGTGGGATCGGTTTCAGTTGTAATCCCTGCTGGTGGTGTTGCCCATGTACCGTCACCACGCAGATATTTATCGGATGTGGCACCGGAAGGTAGTTTCGCCACGGTAACAGCATTGTTGGCAATAAGGGCTGTGGTAATTGCACTGCCCGCAATATCGGCGGTTCCAACCGAAGCATCCTGTATCTTGGAACTGCCAATACCATTGTCAGCAATGTCGGCATTCACAATGGTACCATCCGCAATTTTTTCAGTAGTTACTGAGTTATTTGCCAGATCAGCAACCACAATGGTGCCGTCCTGGATTTTAGCAGAAGTAATGCCATTATCTGCAATTTTCAGTGGAGCTGCTGTCGTTCCGTTTCCTGTCATGGCAGCATCTGTTACAACTGCCTGTATTCCCCAGTTGTCACCTGGTATAGCTACTGTTCCTCCTCCTTTTGAAAGAGACAGGTTTGAACTGCTGATAGAAAGTGCCTGAATCTCATTGGTAATATCATTATCAGCATCATCCACATTGTCCACTCCATCAGCAAATCCTGCTGGTTTTCCTGTTACTTCACCCCATGCAGTAATGTAAGTATTTGGTCTATATAATCCCGCATGATTGCCCCATCCATATGCTGTGTTCCAGTTTGTAATGCTGCTACTCGTTATTGTTTTCGCAGGTGAGGCTCCGAAAACAGGATCGGTTTCGGAATAGGTCTCAGTACTTTTTGAATGCAGAGAATATGGTACACTCAGCAACTGACTTGTACCAACAATAGTATAACTTGTACCTCCAGATGGATCAACCTCTGTTTTCAGAAAATATGGCCCATTTGACCAGTTAATGTAAGAAAATGTTCCTGTTGAAGGTGTTCCGCTACCAATCTCAACAGTGACAAGTCCGTTGGCATTGGCCTGTGGTGCGGGACTGTATGTTTCAGAATAAACCACAGTGCCGGTTGCTGATCCCTGAAGAATACTGACTTTTATCCCAATGGAATGATTTACAACAAGAGCACCTGAAGAGTTACGGATAACAGCCTGATAGCTCATCTTCTGAGGTGGCTGTGCAAGACCGCTGACAGTAAATGCCACAATCATCAAAAGAATAAAATACTTTTTCATGATATTATGTTATTTAATTTGTTAAAGACTTCAATAATTCTGATCAGGAGATTATATCAGATATAAGAAATTATCCCGCATGAAGCGGATTGAGTAAATCAAAAAAGATTCTGATTAAAACAAAATTACGAAAGAGGACAATGCAAGTCAAATAAAAATCTGTCCGTTAAAAATTAGCATGAAAGATTAATTGACTTTGGGTTTATGTTGACGTAATTTTGTATAAAACTATGGTTAAAACCCTCAAAAACTTTATCATGAAAACAAGATTTAGAAGTTGTCCTGGTACATCAGTGGTGATGGTACTGGGATTACTATTAATTCTTCCCATTAGCTGTAAAAAGACAGCAGATAATCCTGATACGGTTACGGACAAGGATGGTAATCGTTATACATGGGTAACCATTGGTACTCAGGTATGGATGAAAGAAAACCTCAAGACCACGAAGTACAACAATGGTACTTCTATTCCGCTTGTGACAGATGATGGTGCCTGGTCAAATCTTTCAGCACCCGGATACTGCTGGAATAATAATAAAAAAGGCTTCGAGAGTACTTACGGGGCCTTGTACAACTGGTATTCTGTGAATACTGGTAACCTATGCCCTGTAGGCTGGCATGTGCCAACCGATGACGAGTGGACTATACTTGAAAACTATCTGGATGACAACGGATTTAATTACGATGGCTCAACAGGCGGCTGGAAAATAGGAAAGTCACTGGCAGCCACTGAATCCTGGGCTTCATCATCAACTCCGGGAGCGGTTGGCAATGCCGACTATCCTGGAATGAGAAACGCAACAGGCTTTACAGCCTTACCGGATGGTTACCGTGATGCAGATGGAACGGTCAAAGAAATAGGAAACTGGGGTTGCTGGTGGTCAGATACGGAGAAAGATGCAACATATGCATGGAGCCGCTACCTGATCTACAGTAGTACTTATGGACTCGAAGATATCAGCGATAAGAGGTGCGGATTCTCTGTAAGGTGTCTCAGGGATTGAAATCCATTGTGATCGTGGGGGACAAATTTACTCAATCCGGCCAGTTGTTTTAATGGATTCCTTTCAGCGCAGATATCACTAACCGGTTTGCACTTGCATGGTTGGGCACGTAAGTGTATGCAATAAGGTGGTTTTAAAAATTATATGCAAATGAATTGATGGCTGCATTAGAGCCTTGAGGTTATAAATTGTCAGATTATTCGGTTTTTGTCCTCCTCTCAATTTCGGTTTTAATTTTCTTATAACTACCAGCCAATATGATAACAATCGGAAGCAATGCAATTGGTATGACAACCGCCGTTTGAGTTTCACTTTCACTGAAGGATTGATAAAGTAATAGACAAAACAAAATCAGCAGAGTAATTAAAAGAAACCATGAAATTGTCTTTATTGTCTTTGCCTGCTTTCTTAATTCTTCAATAGTCATCTGATTAAGTTCTTTTTTTACCATAGTTCAGTCTTTTATAGTTTATTTCTTAATGAATTACATTTTACCTTATCAAATGAATAAATTTAAGGTTTATTCACAAGAAAACATTACCGATAAAGGATATACAATAGAAGAGTGTTTTAATGTTCCTGCTTCCCTGAGACTTTTTCTATAAATTCCTAACTAAACTGTACTAATATAGTAGCTCATATTCAATATATTACAGGATTATCGTAAACATAATGAGAGAGAGAGAATATAAGAAGAATAAGAGAATAGAAGAAGAGAAGATTCTTTGTATTGAAGATTATTAAGTTGTATTAGTAGTAAATAAATAACTTTCTTTATGGGGATTTTTCCGTTTATACTCTATTTCATAATGAGGTTAGAGTTCATTTGCTGCTTCGATACAACTTTCGCCTAAAAACTTTCAGTTAATTTTATTTCCTTAAGAACGTTTACTTATCATCAAGATTTAATTACACCCGATTAATTGCATAGTTTTGGATTATTGATTACTTTATCAAGCCAAGCTTCATCATTGTAATACACTTCTTTAGGAGTGAATATATTTAATTCTATTTTTGGAGATAATACTGCATATTTATCACCAGTCAGAAGCTTAACACGAAATTTGTGGAAAGATGATTTTACCGGAGCAATTTTGACTAAAAATCTATCAACGTCACCAGGATTTAAATATTGATTAATAGGAAGATGCTTTCTATAATTATTCTTGTCCTCTTCAAATTTCAGATTATTATAGGTAAAAGAAATTTGCAATTCGCCGCCACCATAAGCTCCATAGATTGGAGATGATAAAATTGAGGATGCTGGCACCCATTTATTATCAATAAATTCATTATAATTTAAGCGACCAATTATTATTCCGCTCTCACTTTTAAAAAACTTTCTTACTTCTTCTGAAAGATCAATAAAACAGAAACATTTGACTGTGCCTAACTCTTTTTTATATTTATATGGTAAGAGTTTTAGGGTATCATCGATGGCTGACATATAATCCTCGACAGTATCAGGAGATTCATAAAAATGTCTTTTATACAGATTGAAATTAAAAACAACATCCCGCATTTCCCCCCAACCATCATTGTATAATAATAACTTATAGTTATTTACAAAATCACCTCCAAACCATTCCTTTAATTTCGGATATGCTTTTAAATCAATTTCGCTTTTTTCCACTTCAATTTCCAGGTTAGTAAAATAAATTGTCTTTGATGAATTATTTACTACCTTAATGTCAAATGCCGGAAAATATGCATCACCATTCAGTTCAAAAATATCAGTATATGCAGTCTTTTCGATTTTCTCCAAATCAGGTGAAAAGATATACCTGCCATTGGTAATTTCACTTCTATAGTTTTCACTGACTGCAATATCCATTATAACATCATTAAGATATTTGTATGGATTATTTTTATTGCAATAAATAATGATACTTTTAATGAAATAATCGTCCTCTGAAAGAATAACTGGCTTTTCTTGAAATTGTAAATTCTTCCTAATATTTTTTGATATTTTTTTATAAATATGTTTACTCCGTGCTGCAAGATATAATACTGTATTCTTCATCTCCAAAGAATCCGGTATCAGCAATCTTTCAATGTTTTGTCCTTTTATATAGCGAATAGGATCAACAAACTGCTTGATTTTCCCGTTTCCAATAAGAAATGCTCCGATCCAACTATCATTTGAAGAGGTTGCATTAATAACGACCTTCTCACCTAAATAACATGAATCAGTGTCCAATACTTGTCTTGATCCAATTGTATTAATTATTTTACAATTTAATTCAAATGCGATAGATTCTAAGGAATTATCAACTATCGGAATATTAAAGGGTATTAGTTCTTTTGAATAGTTATAGATTTTCTCCCCCAACAAATTAAACCGGGAAATGATAATAAATAAGATAATCAGCAAAATGCTAAACAATATTTTCAAAGTCAAGCTCTGCTTTTTGAACCATAGAAATAGTCTTTTAAAAATTAATTGTTTTATCTCTTTTAAATCTGATGGAATGTACTCTCTTTCTGGAGAAGGAGTTATTGGTGGAATTAGATAAACATTGGACGGATCGACCCCCAATCTATGTAACAGCACTGGTGTATTCTCATCAGGAATTCCCTCAAGCTTTAAAGACATTTTCCCCTGCTCGAAAGCCTCACTTATCGAACGTCCGTAAGCGATCGCACTGTAGAAATATCCAGCAAATGAAATTGCAGCATCATCTCCAAATGATTTGTTCATACCTATAACACAATCAATTTCTTCGGATATCGCCTGTGCCTGTATGTTAGTGAAACAGGCATTTAAAACAACAAGCCGGATATTATCTTTCAACTTTGAAAATAATTCTTTTAATATATCCGTGGCTATAAGTTTTAATTCTCCATTATCATCCGATAAAACAAGTCCTCCCTCTCCCGATCCATGACCACTAAAATGGACGATTTCTGGTTTGTGCTTATTCAGTTCATCAAGTAGATCGGAAGGTCTAACTGCCCAAGTAGTAATAAACTCAAGTGAATCTCTGTATTTTGCTTCCTGGATTTTTTTACTTATTAAACGGACTTCTTCTCCAAGAGCTAACCTATCCGTGTTTTCAGGATTACTTGCAAATAATAGAATTTTTGTTCTGTTGCTCATGCGTGTATCATTCTTATTAACATATTAATAAACTTCATAATGTCTATATTTCTAAATGAAAGCTTTGTTTTTGGTTTATTCAACCTTACTGTAAATTTATGATACATTTGACGGAAAGTCAATATCAATTATTTCTGAACCTGTGTGAAATACTAATATCAATTTAGAATAGTTCTAAAATACCCTGCATATTTGGTTATCATTTATGTAATTACTATGTTGCAATCCTTATTAACGGTCAGATGAAAACAGTGGTATATAACTTAATCTTGAGGAGATTGCTCATTAACTGAGAACAAACTATAAAGCATTTAACCGGGGGAGCTTTACAGTTCCCCTTTTTTATTTTATAAAATGTATAACTATTTAGAAACAATCATCATGGAGAAAGTAAGAACAATCAGAGACAATGCAGAACAGCACATGACTGAAAACATGCATTATGCCAATGGACAAATCAAGGTGAATAACATGGGTAAGAATCCGGAAAATCGGAAATCATATTATGATTTGAAGTCCTTTATTGAAAATGAGGCCAAGGCAAATCCTAATTTCTTCCGCTGGCTTTTCGATGATTATGATATAACATACTTCGGAACCAGCCTTTCAAAAGAACAGAAGGAAGAATATAAGGAATGGCTGCATGATTTGTAGCCTGACACTGGTCTGATCTTTATTGGTCAGACCATTTGTTTTATAAGTCCAATACCTTCCTGTTCATCTTATCCCGCTTTTTCATATCAATCAAATCCTTAAGAATATACCCCCCGGTTACGGTCTTTTTGCCGTGACCAAATGCAACCCTAACTGCATAAGCCGGTGGCCTTGACCACTCTCCGCCGGAATTAATTGACCATCACCCGCCGGTTATAAGTAATTCTTATCATGTAGGTCATATTTTTGAACTTCAGTCCGGCCAAGAGTGGTCAGCCTGTCCGGCTTTTGCACCCTGACCACTCTCCGCCAGAATTAATCGACCATCACAAGCCGGTTGTAAGTAATTCTTATTATGTCGTTTATATTTTTGAACTTCATCCCGGCCAAGAGTGGCCAGACTGTCCGGCTTTTACAGCAAATTGTGTGAAAGCGCCGAAAATAGAATCAGTTTTTCATTAATGCAAAATTGTAATTATACCGTATTTTGTTGTCTGTTTTTAATACCTTGCTGTTGAATTAAACCTGCTGAATATTCTTTTTGTTAATCAGTGCGTATGATCCAAAAAATATACTGCATTACAACAGCACTTTTATTATCAGCTCAGGGATCCGGCCAGCTTCGGGACTGGAAGGCAATGGAATGTTTCAATACGGGTACATATAAGGTTTTAAAGAAAGACTTTAAGGGAGCCATAGTTGAATTCAATGAGGCAATAAGGAGAGATTCCTTGTTTTTACAGGCTTATGAGAACAGAGGTGTTGCAAAATACTATCTGAATGATTTTGCCGGAGCAATTGAGGATTACAATAAAGCTCTTGACATCAATCCTGACGACTACAATACTTTCGGCAGAAGAGGATACGCCAGGTTTAACCTGAATGATTTCATCGGAGCTGTTGCAGATTTCAACGAAGCATTAAAAGGTGACCAGGATGATGCCGGCTTTTTCACCATAAGAGGTCAGGCTAAATACAAACTCCTTGATTATCAGTCAGCGATCGATGATTTCAACAAAGTAATCAGATCATGGAGTTTTACAAAAGTTCAGAAAAGTAAAGCATACTATTGGAGAGGACTCGTTAAAATTGATATTGGTCAGAAAGAAGAAGGATGCATTGATCTCAGAAAAGCAGCCAGATCAGGCTACGAAATGGCAGTGGAGTTATCAGATATGATGTTCTGTAAATAATCGCTCTCAGAAAAGTATCAATGGTGATGTTCCGTCAGGCTAAGTAAGACGAAGCAGACAAATGGGTCGCTCATCTTCTGGGGTTGGGCAAAGATGCTGACAGCTATTGCTACTAATTCAAATAATATAAAAATTCTTTTCACGATTATTGTTGTTTATTGGCATTTTTTATTAAAGTTACATCACCAAAAAAACAAAGTCAAATTTATTTCTTGCCCCTTTTTTGTTGATCTTAATTACTTAGTTTAAATTCGGATACAAATCCCGAAAATGAATCAATTTAAATTTTGTGCTATGAAAAATTCAAAAGAAGAGTCAGTCTCCTCTTTAAAGAAGAAGGAGGTTATTGAAGTGAACGAGAGGAAAGATCCCTTAAGCCGCCGGTCATTTATGAAACGATCTCTGGCAGCCTCGGCCGGGGTGGTTGCATCAACCAGTCTGATCGCGTCAGAACCTCAGAAGATCACAACAAAAAACGCAATCAGAATCACTGATCTGAGATGTGCAATAATTGGGAACAGTCCCGTAGTTCGAATCTCAACTGATGCGGGAATAATCGGATATGGTCAGGCAGAAACTACAAAACCATATCTGAAGCCTTTTGTCCTCTTTTATAAAGATTACCTGCTTGGTGAGGATCCGACGAATGTTGAACGTGTAATGATGAAAATTCGTCGTATGGGAAGCTTTAAGCCATGGGGAGCTGCAGTGAGTGCGATTGAGATAGCTCTCTGGGATATAGCCGGAAAAGCAGCCGGCATACCAGTCTATAAACTTTTAGGCGGGAAGATTCGCGATAAAGTTCGTTGTTATAACGGAAGTGTTCGGGTAGAAAGAACAGGCACTGAACCAAAAGATTACCTGGACTGGGCAACAAAAGTCAAAGCCCTGCCACATGGATTTACAATTGTCAAAACAGCAATAGGTTTTCATGCCGGAATGAATAGAAGCGTCCCTGATTTTACTTACGGAAATACATCTCCTTCAATGAGCAAAAAAGATGTCGGCCGCCGTGGCCCTATAACTGAATATGGATTGAAATATATGGAAGAACGTGTTGCAGCCATGAAGGAAGGATTGGGAGACAGGGTTGGTCTGGCCCTTGATTGCGGCCCGGGAATGTTGTTGTCGGATGCGATCCGGATGGCAAATGTCCTGGAGCCATATAATCTCATGTGGCTGGAAGATATGCTTACAGGAGATTACACACCATATGTAATGGCCGATGACTATCTTGAACTTACCCGCAGTACCACAACCCCTATTCATACCGGAGAACAGATATACCTTCGTCAGAATTTCCGTGAGTTGATTGAAAAAAATGCTGTCCGGATTCTTGGCCCTGATCCGGAAGACATGGGAGGTATAGCTGAGATGAAATGGGTGGCAGAGTACGCTGATCTGCATAGTATTCAGTTTGCTCCTCATGGTACCTTTGACGGATTGATTGGTATAGCAGCCCAGGTTCAGGCAGGAGCAGCAATGCCTGAGAACTATATAGCTTTTGAATATTGCCAGGCAAATCCGGAGTGGTGGTACGATATTGTAGAGGGATTACCCGATCCTGTTGTTAAAGAAGGTCAGATTGAAGTCTGGGACAGGCCAGGTCTGGGTGTGGAAATCAATGTCAAGGCAGCAAAGAAGTACCTGTTCGATGAGGATAAGAATTTCTTTGACTGAGAATACGGCAATAGCTTACTGTTTAATGTATGAATTTATATTGTGTCACAAAAAAATCTGATCTGAAAAGATTCATCAGGTTTCCTTACAGCTTATATAAAAATGATC
>CAYPHL010000131.1:0-10696 GCA_964410385.1 uncultured Rikenellaceae bacterium
GCATCCTCATCTTTAACATCAGCCATAACCTTAACCTCAGCCTCAGCCTCAGCCTCAGCCTTAGCCTTAAGCACCTTTGCAGCACCGAGCACATTTGTGAAAAGTTCATGAATGACTTCCTGATCATGGGATGGGCCCATACTTATCTGGCTTACAGAACCGTCGGGTGCAACAAATGTATTCTCCGGTGAAGAAGCCGGACCTGAAACAAGCTTACCTGTCTCCGGGTCCTTTACCAGCCAGTCAAGATAGAACTTTGCCGATGCAGACATAATGGGATAAACTCTTTTCAGATAATCAGTATCAAGTGAATAAGTATAGTGATCCCAAAGGTGCTGGCATAACCATCCTCCGGCACCTACATGCATTCCCCATGATGGATGCTCTCCAGGGGCAGTGAAACCCCAGACATTCGTTATGGGATGAATACACCAGCCGGAAGCATGGTACTGGACTTTTGCGGTTTCTTCACCCGGTCTGACAATGGACTCAATAAGATCTGTTAGTGGTCCGTAACATTCCGGAAGATTTGTCGCATCTGCCGGCCAGTAATTCATCTGGACATTTATATCTGTATGGTAATCACAGTTCCATGGCGTCTGTATCTTGTTTGCCCATATACCCTGGAGGTTGGACGGAAGAGTCCCTTCCCTTGACGATGAGATAAGCAGATATCTTCCGAACTGAAAATAGAGCTCATGCAGATGAAGATCATCAGAACTCTTAAGCCTCCTGTCTGTGGGTATTGTATCGGATTTAATATCTGAGAGATTTAAAGTAACCTTATTAAAAAGTGATGAAAAATCTGAAATATGATTTTCTGAAAGAACTTCATACGATTTTACAGCTGCATTATTTAATTGTACAAGTGTAGTTTCCAGGGGATCATCGCCTTTGTATTCCGGATATTCCTGTTTGTAATCGGTCGAAGCTGTTAATAAAAGGACAACATCATCAGATCCTTTAACTTCAAGTACATTGTTCTGATTTATTATTTCCCCACTTTTTGTGACAGCTTTCAGCCTGACTGCGTAGCGTATTCCATTACCCCCTTTACCGTCACCCATCATACCTGTCATCAGAAGATGATCACCCTGTGATGAAACCGTGAACCGCTCCGGTCTGTTCAGTGTGCTCTTAAAGCTTAGTGATCCTTTTGTACCCGTCTTAAGATGAATTACCAGCACTCTGTCGGGATAACTGGCAAATATTTCTCTTTGATAATCAACTCCATCCTGTTCGTAGGAAACTCTTACGACGCCATTTTCCAGATCCAGTTCACGATGGTATTTTTCATATGATGTCTTTTTACCGAAGTCAAGCCACAGGTCTCCAAGTGTCTGGAAACATCCGAATGGAACATTGGCGCCGTTCCCATGACCTGAACCTGCACCTTTACAGACCTGTGTTTTAAGTGTTAATTCAGATGCCTCCTTATATTTACCGTCAAACAACAATTCTCTGATGCTGTTAAGGGAACCATATGCATCCGGATTATTATTGTCATCAGGGCTTCCGGACCAGAGGGTTTTCTCATTCAGCTGCAGCCTTTCCTTATTAACATCACCAAAGACCATCGCTCCGATAAATCCGTTGCCGACCGGCAATGCTTTCAACCACTCAGGATCATTCTGCCAGCCTTCCTTTGTATCGGCAGCAGTTGCATCCGCAGGATGATCGTACCATAATCTCAGATAATCTGGTTCTTCTTTACAGGAAACTGACAGTATGATTAGAATTCCTGTAATAAATACCCGAAGTGAATTAGTTTTCATTGTAAAAAAATTTGCTTTAAGTATTTCTAATGTGCTGAATTTGAAATAATTATCTTAGTGATCTTAGTGCTTTATTGGCAATTAAATTCCCCGGATTTATAACTTCTACTTCTTAATGCTGAAGGTGGTTTCTTCACCTGCCGTAATAATTGTGGCTTTCTTTGTTTTCAACGGGTCATAACCATCGATAATTACACCTGAGATTTTTATATCACCGAACAGCACTTTCATTTTCAGAGAGATGTCAGTTCCGTTCTCTGAAATTTCAGCCGTTCCCCAGGCCTTTCCGTCAGACCAGAAATATTTTCCCGGTTTATCAGTAAATTTAAGTTCACCTGTCACTCCAGAGTAATGGAATCCTGAAAGAGCAGGAATTTCCGACCAGCTTGCCATGGCTCTTCCATAATGGTGACCGCATTCGGCTTCATCGAAAGGGCTTCGCTTCCGGCCGTCATAACGATTCCGGATATTTGTTATACATTTCAATCCTTCTTCAGTTTGTCCTTCGTAGAGCATCCCGATTGCAGCTGCATATTCAAATCCGGTCATCACCTCGGTGAAATATGGAAAAGGATTGGCTGGCCTCGTCCCGGGATATGCAGCCATAAGCAGGGCTGATTCATTTTCCAGGGCAAAGCTCCTCATGCAGTTGAAATGATCTGAAAGATTTTCCCTGTAGTTGTATTTCATTATACTCCGAAGGGTTTTTTCAACATTCTCCTTTTTCACAAGATAACCGAGATCGCAGACATGAGCCATGTACTGTCCAACCAGCTGATCAACAAGGCAACCTTCGCCAAGCTGGTAATCCGGATTACCGTAATCTGCAGAACCCATTCCCACAAGCTGTTCCTTCGGAATGCTCTCCTTATCCGGTACAATTATTTTATGTATATAATATTCCCCATTGAAAAGGTTCTCATCTGTCCATTTGCTTCCACTCAGGAAGAGTTTCCTGCACTTACCGGCCATCTCCTTGTCTTTCATATGAATTGCCATCTCTTCCATGGCTCTCAGTGCTCCAAGATACCAGATCGTCATCTGCGGATTAGGACCATAATACTCGACATCCATCGTATTATGCTGGACTCCCTCCATAACACCATCCTGGTCACCGTCCCATCCTCCCTTGATCCATGCGTAGCTGAGTGCGTTTTTCACATTCGGATAGAGATTTTTCAGGAACTCGTCATCACCTGAAAGCTGCCACTCCCTGTACATTTTAATTATACAGCCCATCTGTCCGTCGGCAGCCACCTTTCCGAATTTCGTTATATTTTCAACAGGCAGACTCACCCTGAATGTCATAAGTCCATTACTGTTTGTCGACATTCCGAACTCTATGTTCCTCATATTTCTGGCAAGATCACCAAAGAGAAAGGCAATTGCTGTTTCATAATTCCATACATGCGTGCATGAACCGAAACAGCAGCCGGATTTATCATTACACCCTTCCCATGCAAAAAAATTGCCATCCGATAGTCTGAAACAGGTCTGTGTTTTAAGGGTACTGATATTGAAAAGAGCCGATTCCCTGACAACGTCAGGCAGATCACTGCTACAGATGGCGTTCACAAACTCAAGGCTTTTTTCTTCAAGGAAAGTCAGCCGGGGTACCGTCTGAACCAGAACATCCCAGGCGCCGGAATATTTTGTGGAATAATAGTTTCGTAAAGACACTGTGGACCAAGCTGTTCTGTTCGGGAAATACCAGGTGATCAGAAAGCGCACACTTTTCTTTCCTCCAGCCGGTAAAATGTTACTGACAGCCAGTGAACCGACAGGATTTTTTGAAACTGTATCAATCCTGTATCCAAGCCTTCCGTCTTCCAGAAAATCATCATGAAAATCCAGCAGTGAAGCTCCCCAGCCAATCTGCTTCCACTCTGTCCTGTATGTATGATCTCCCCCGGAAAGAGAAACAAGAGCCATCTCTCCCCATTGATCAATTGTCTGATTTCCATTTTCTGAAGTAAAAAATATTCCGTCGAACTCCTTTTCTTTCCTGAAAATATTCCTGTTCTTACCTCCGGAACCGGGACCTGATCCTTCACCGATAAAATTGGAGAGAGTTCCGCAAATGCTGAAAGGAATATCTTTTCCCGAAGTATTAGTCAGCTCAAAGTCAATTATTGCAATCGGGATGCTGCTGTTATCGATATCGCCGGGTATCAGGGGATTAAATGCCTTCATTTTTACAGTCACTGGCAACTGGGGTGTGGAGAGGTTAACCTGTCCGAAGGGGTAAGCAGCCTCGAAAGAGGCTTCACTGAACCTGGGAAAACCATGATTTGGCACAATTGCACCCGATGACCCCTCATACATATAAAAGGGAACAGGACCTTCAAGCAGCCTCACGTCCTTTCTGTCACCCATGTCGGTGTATAATGCGAAAAATGATGTACCCGGATTGAATCCCTTGGCCGGATTATTCATTATCTCCCAGTCCTGAAGCTTTCCCCTCCCTCCAAGTGATATTGATCCGGTACCAATACCCCCGACTGGCATGGCAATCTTATATGTATGCTCCTGATCATACTTTTTAAGGACAGGCCAGTCAGCAGATATTGCGGAATGTAACATTAGAAGAAAACCAAATAATGTAATAAGAGTTTTTTTCATGTTCTGATAGTTTAATTTTATTGGTCATACAACTTGTCAGGATTTATTATGATACCTTCAACACTGACTTCGAGGCACTTGCCTGGCCCCGTTTTAATAATTTCAGATATCATCTTTATAAATATTTATTCCCATTTGCTTTAATAGGTAAAGATGTTTTTCCAGACGCTTTCTGAAAGAATTCCAGTCAGTTACACTTGAAGGCGACCATCCGCGTTCCGCAAGTGAAAGTAGTCTCGGGAATAGTTGTTTATCCACCAGATCTGGTTCACGGTCGATATGCGACCAGAAATTAGCCTGAAGACCGAGTATATGTCCGGACTGTTCCTCTGAAAGATCTTTGACAGGATCAAAACTGTAAGCACGTTCTGAGTTAATGGATTTATAAGGGTAATCAAAATAGCAATGGCTGGTTGGTGACATTACCACATCCTGCCCCTTTTCTGTTGCTTCCTTTGCTCCTCCTATCCAGTCCATAACGGCTGCATTCGGTGCCAGTCCTCCTTCGATTATCTCACTCCATCCGATGAGTCTGCGTCCCTTCGAATTGATATACTTTTCAACACGGCTTATAAAGTAACTCTGGAGCTCTTTTTCGTCACTTAATCCTTCATCCCTTATCCTCTTCTGACACTTCGGACATTGCTCCCACCGGACTTTGGGAGCTTCATCACCGCCTATATGAATGAACTCTGAAGGGAAAACCTCAACTATTTCATCGATTACATCCTCAATAAGAGCAAATGTTTCTTCATTTCCGGCACACAGGATATCAGGTGTAACACCCGGACCTTTAAAAAACGGGAATATTTTATCAGCAATTTCCCCCGTGCAGGAAAGCTCCGGATAACAGACAAGAACAGCAGTGCTGTGACCGGGCATTTCGATCTCCGGGACAATAGTAACTCCTTTGGACCCTGCGTACCGGATAATATCTTTCATCTCATCCTGAGAATAAAATCCCTGGTGGCTTTCCGGCTCATTGTATTCAGGATGGAATTTTGCTCCCTTCTCCGTTAATTCCGGATGAGACTTTATTTCTATTCGCCATCCCTGGTCATCGGTGAGATGAAGATGGAGTACATTCATCTTATAATAAGAGATCCTGTCAATTGTTTTCCTGATATATTCAGGTGACTGGAATGTCCGTGAGCAGTCGAGCATTAGTCCGCGCCAGTCGAACCTCGGAAAATCTCTTACTGAAACACATGGTACTTCTGAAGGAAGGGCTTCAGTTCCTGTAAGCTGACGTAAAGTCTGAATCGAATAATAAACACCATTATCCGATCCACCTGTGATTTCGATCTTCCTTCTGCGCACCGTCAGATTATATTCTTCCCGGTGAAGTGAAGTGTCGACTGACAGGATTATGCCATTCTTTTTCCTTCCGGTATTTAAAGGCCTGTTGATTCCAAACTGTACTGCTGCCAGTGATGCTGTTTCTTCAAGAGTTGAAGGACAAAATATCCCGGTATTTTCTGTTATTGTGAAATGACCCGGAGAATAGCTGATCTCAACTGGTTGGGGAATTAAGGCGAATGATGTAAAAATTGAGAAGTTTTCATCATTATTGATTCTATTGCAGCCGTTCAATATTTGCAATAAACAAATCAAAAATAAAAAGACAGGAATTCGTTTCATCAGGCATGGATATATTCTCAGGAAAGATAAAAATTCCTGAGTAAATTTTTAGCGGGTCTGGTGAAGATTTGTACGGAAGTATTATCTATTTCCCTCAATATGTCCCGTATAAAAGGGAATTGCCATGTAATTCAAAACGGGGATATACCTGTCTGCAGATATGAGATTGATATATTTAAAAATTTTGCTCTATTTTAACCTAATTTAAATCAGTTGTTATAATTTCATAATTATTATCTCCTCTCCTTCAAGTGTATCAAACAGCAGCATGTTACCATCCATTGTCCTGCGGGATCGTAAATTACTCTTAAGCATGACTTTACTGCCAGGCCATGGATTGACAAGCCTGCAATTCTTTCCCTTTTCGCTGATTATCTTCACGGGCATAAGTCTTCCTTTCCTGATTTCAGCCGACACGAGGAAGGCACCATCTACCCTCAGGTTGCCAAATCTGGCATCCTTTGCTTCAGGCCATACAGGAAATATCCTTATGATCCCGTCAATGCCCTGGCAGAACATCTCATTTATTGTATTCGGAACCGTGCTGCAGTTTTCAATTCCATGAGGATTATCTCTCTGGAAGCCATTAGGATATGAATTCAAAGTATATTCACGGAGATACCGGAGGATGGTATCCGGATAATACCCAACCCGGGCAGCTGCCGGGAAGAAACTGTTGGTACCGTTGAAATCCTTCCATCGCTTCATAACCTTAATGGTATTCCTGGCAGTTGTCAGAAGAACCGGATCACTATCAAGGGTTATTTGTCCGGCAGGATAAATATGCTGTATTCCAAGGGTATTGTCCCCCCACCAGTCAGTTCCTTTCTCACTGTAGCGAAACACTTCCAGTCCCACCCTTTCCTGAATGGGGAATTCTGACATATTCCTGAGAATATCCTGCCATACAGGTATCTTTGCCGTATCCCTGCCCAGTTCCCTGCTCATATCAATGGCTGTCTGCATAACAAGCCTTACCAGACCAAGCGAAAGGATACCGTTCACAGTACCTGTTGTGCCCTCGTGTATAGCATCATTGTAAATAACATAGCGACCGTCCTCATATTTCAGATAGTCCTCCCAGAACCTGGCAACACCTGTAATAAAAGGAAAGTAGAGTAAAGCATATTCTCTGTCATATGTGGTATAAAAATGGCGGGACATATTCACTATGCTGTACGCTGAATTGCTCTTCTGCCCCCAGAACATTCCTTCATCCTCAATATTACCACTGGTTATCCATACCAATCGGCTCTTATCTATAAACTCATTCCTCCGGGTTGTTTCAATACCCAGCGGACCGGCTCCTACCGGCAGCATTATACCGCCGGTAATTCCGCAAACCTTCTCTGAATAGTATTCCCCCCTTGGTTGCTGTGCAAGAAGAGTGATATTGCACGGGACAGCCTGTTCAATATGGTTTGAAGAAAACAATCCGTAGAAAGGCGCGACAAAATTATAGTTCAGATGATAATCTCCTGCCCATGCAGGAATCTCTTTAGTGACGCATGTCCCGAAAAGCCCCGGAGGAAAATCCCTGTCACGGCTGAAGCTGGCAAGTGTATAGTTGGAAAGATAATAAAACCTGTCGATGAGGGAATCTCCTGTTTCGACAAATGAACGTGACCAGAAACCATGCCACCATTCTTCGTGTTTTTTCTCAATGGCGGACACATCTTCTTCCTGAACGGATGAAATCCTGGTTTTGACGTTTTCGAGGCAGCCTTTGCTTTTGAATGACGATAAAAAGGCAGCGGCAATCAGCACCGGCTTGTCTTTCGTCACAATGAAGCTTCCTGAGTTGCCATTCACTATTTTAACTGCGCATGCAGCTCGCGAAGCGATATCGACATCCTCTTCAAATCCCCTTACAATCCATGAAATGCCATCTTCAGATTTACCGCTTTCCGAAAGGACCGGAAATGTCTGTTTATCATCCAGTTCATTTTTCCCAGGCAGCTGCAGGATGACATTCCCGTTCAATCCGGTTTCGCCTGTTGTGGTTATAAGAATGAACATAAAATCGTCTTCTGCAGCGACAAATGAGCTGAATCTGGTTTCCTGTCCTTCGCGTCTGAACGATGCAACAGTTTTTGCATTATACAGATCCTGTTCCAAATGATATGAGGCTCCGGCAAGACCCGGTATTTCAATCTCAATCTTCCCGAGCACTGCAGGGAAAGACTCGTTATACGAAGATTTCAGCCGCCAGAAATCATTCCGGGCCAAATAGAATGTTTGTTTTTCAGGTTTGCCTGCGATGGCCACACCCGTGAATCCGTTGCCCATCATCGGTGCATCAACAGAAACATTTGAAGGAATTCTTTCAGGAGGCTTTGTAAAGACAGCTTTATACCTGCTTACAATTTCACGGGAAGGATCATTTCCGGTCCTGCTGCATGAGCTAAAGAAAATGATAGCAAGGACTGATATACAGATAGTTAAAGTAATCAAAGCACGCCCGGGCACGTTCATTTTAAAAATGTTGAGAGTTTCAGCGGTTTAATTTAGTAATTATTTCCTCAAAGAAAACAAGGAGGGGAGCGGGGAACGGAGATCACAGAACTTGCTGTATCTTTGGACTACAAATACCCGTGATAATGAAAAAATATACTCTTTATGTTCTTGTCTATGTTCTTTTCATTACGAGCACAATTAATGCTCAAACTAAGCAAAAAAACAATTTTGAGGACTGGTCAGCTAAACCGGTTATTGTGACACCGGGGATGAAAGGGACAGCTCCTTCAGACGCAATTGTCCTTTTCAGCAAAAACAACCTGGACCAGTGGAAAAGTTTAAAAGGAGATGAGAACCCGGCTAGATGGGTAGTGACGTCCGGAAAATTCACGGCAGTACCCGGAACGGGCGATATCATCACTAAAAGAAATTTTGGCGACTGCCAGCTGCATATCGAATGGAAAATCCCTGCAAAAGAACAACAGGATAACCTTAACTGGGGCAATTCAGGTGTTTACCTTATGGGATTATATGAAGTCCAGATCTATTCATCATATAAAGACGAACATCCGATATATTATAACGGACAGGCAGGAAGCATCTATAAACAATATAAACCTCTGGTCAATGCCTGCCGGCCCGCAGGAAAATGGCAAAGCTTCGATATTATATTCATTGCTCCCCACTTTAATTCCGACCAGACACTGAAATCCCCGGTTCAGTTAACCGTATTTCAAAACGGCATTCTTATCCAGAATAATGTATCACTTTACGGAGCAACCTCTCATGAAGAGTATACTGAGTACAAAGCTCATCCCCAAAAACTACCCCTGCTACTCCAGGAACATGGAAGCAGGGTAAGTTACAGAAATATCTGGATCAGGGAATTCTGATTCCTCAATTGAATTTCGGGATAAAATTGACAGAATAAGGCTGCTCACCAGAATTCCCCATTCAGCTTTTAATCTTCAAGTTTCCAGTTATTATTATAGAATCCAGCATAATTAATACCTGAAATTCCATTTTTCATCATATCCGAAGAAAAGATAATATAATCAGGGAAACCGCTTCCACCTGTAAAATACTGGTTTGCATCAGCCGCATGCATTCCCGGCAATCCTGTTCCTGTAATTGCAGTGACAGAAGCAATCATACTCCCTTTTCTCGGGTAGACTAAATAAGCACCATAGTTATCTCCCTTTATTTGTTCCTTACCCAGAATTACACTGCCTCTGCTGACCTGCACCGGACAATCAGAAAGAAGCTTCATCCATGAACTGTTGGTAGTGGCATTTCCATATATTATAATACCTCTGTCAGGATAATCTGCAGGATTGAAATCTTCATCAGCTATAATATCTACTGAACCGTTTCCCCGGTAATACCACATCTCTGCATCATATCTTGCTTTCGCTACCGACCATCCGTTCTCCTCCTTTGTTCCTGTAGTCCCGTAAACAAAAACCATCCTGTTATTAAAACCTTCTTTGATGGTTCCGTTACGGACACTGCTTTTCTGTGACTGATCCGGTTCACCGCCTGCTGACCAGTGTTCACCTGCCGAAAGAATAAGAGAACCAGAAACCGGTTTTCTGAATTTAAGAACATCTCCGTCAAGCTTAACTGTAACAGAATCATCTTTCAGATCCGATACCTGAAGCTTCAGCACAGAAATATTTTCTGTTTCTCCCGATAAAATACACCGGGATCTATCACGGTTCATTTTGATACGACTGTATTTAAGGGATTCTTTTTGCTGCAGAACTGTAGCCCAGCGGTATTGTGAAGAGACTGCAGGATTGGCAGTGGTGAAATCGATCCTGTTCACGGAACTGTCCGGAATGATCTTATGCCACCGGAAGTATTCAAACAAAGGCATCCAGTCAACACTTTCGTTGCTCCACCAGTGACTTCCGCCGGGATATTCATAATAGCTGAAATCGCTGTGAAATTTCCCGAGGATCTGGCGCATCTGTCTGGCATATTCTACAGAAACGGTCCTGTCAGCATCGCCATGAAAAACATAAACTCCTGCAGCTCCATAATTTCCTGCAAGTTCTATGACATTACTCCCGTTACTTGCCCGGTACAGGTTCTTCTCAACAATATTGTCACCGGGTACTGATATTTTTCCATCAGCAGATCCATAGCCCATAAGCGTGGGATAGCCCGCGCACGGTGCAATAGCTGCCCATTTACCG
>CAYPHL010000132.1:0-2657 GCA_964410385.1 uncultured Rikenellaceae bacterium
TTTTCATAACATCTTGATTTAATTAATAACTATAAATAAATCGTTAAATAATAGAATATTACAAAGAACATATCTGATATTATTATCTTATCTGCCCGGACACAGGTGAAATAGTCATTTTAGCGATGCTATGATCAAATTTACAAGCTTTCCGCAACATGGGAATATTTATTTTAAGAATTAAAAATCCGTTATCTGATCACGAAAAGGCTTTTTATATAAACAAATAACCAGTTTATTAGTTCATTTTCCCATTTCACATTATGAAGGATAGAGATTATTCTGTCTGATACATTAATCTTTGCTCCTGTATGGCAATTCCCGGGGAATATTTCCGGCAGGTTTCCGTATTGTTTGGCTTAGCTATTTTCCAATCCAGTTATGGTCATGAAATAATTCAGGGCTCCTGAACTCTCACTATTGCAGAACTTATCATTCTTTTTCTTTAGAAAATTTCGGATTTGTCGCTTTATTCTTATTATAAATAAAAAATGCTCCAGACGGAGCATCAATTATTTGGTGATCCAGCTGGGATTCGAACCCAGGACCCCATCCTTAAAAGGGATGTGCTCTACCGGCTGAGCTACTGAATCAAAACCTGTAAATGAACCACAAGGCCCTAAGTAAAGAGGCCACCCATGACTACCGAGCTAATAAAGCCTCATTTTAAATGCGAGTGCAAAGGTATTATATTTTTATACTTATACAAAAAATCAATTAAATTTTAACCTTATAAAAAAAATCCTGCACTTCCTGTAATGTAAAACCAGGTTATACGTCCTGATTAAAATTAGTAAATAAATTAATACAAACTGAGATGAAAAATATTCTTTTTTTACTTCTGTTTACCGGAATCTCGAATTCAATCTTCAGTCAGAGATCTGTAGAAAGCCTGTTTGATAAATATTCCGGAAGTGACGAATTCACCTGTATTACGATCAATGGAAGCCTAGTTAAATTAATAAAAGCCCTCGGTGATGACGAAGAAGAAGATTTTCTTCCGGGCGATATTACAACAATCAGGATACTTGCTCAGAATGACGGCAGGAGAGATGCCGGTAATTTCTATGATATGATTGAACGAAACCTCGACCGCAGAAACTATGAGGAGTTCATGAGTGTGAAGAAATATAACCAGGATCTTGTAATGCTTGTCAGGACTGCCGGAAGAAGTTTCAGGGAGATACTAGTAGTGGCAGGCGGAGAAGATAATCTTTTGATCCAGATAAAAGGGAACATGACTTTCAGGGAAGCACAGCGATTTGCTGACGAGATAAAGAAAGACAACGGCAGGGATTTCGTCGATGAAATGGACTGAATCCTTATGTTCGTATCTTTACAGGATAATCTGAGTTAGCTTCCTGGCCTGATGAGAAGGGATGAATTTAATAATATAATACATAAACATAACCGTAAACTGTTCGCAATAGCGTTCCGTTTGCTTCGAAACAGACATGAAGCTGAAGATGTGGTGCAGGATGTATTTTTGAAGATGTGGATGATGGGTAAAAAACTTGATGAATATAATGACCTCTGCGCACTGGGGGTGACAATGACAAAGAATAGTTGCCTCGATATGCTGAGAAAGTGGAAACACATTAAAAGTGATCCTGACATAATGATCAGTGCGGATGCAGATACGTCACCTTCACCTCTCGAACAAATAGTCTCTGCCGAAGATGAAAATATACTTACAAGGATAATAGAAGAATTACCGTCCTTATATCGCGATCTTGTTCAGCTCAGGGAAATTAACGGATTGTCATATGAGGAGATATCGGCAATGAATGATGTAAATATCAATACTCTGAGAGTCACATTATCAAGAGCCAGGAAGATGATCAGGGAGAAATATTTGAAGTACTATGATGACAGAAAACAATCTGAAAGAACTTCTCGATAAGTACTACGGGGGAGAAACATCTCCTGAAGAAGAACTTGAACTGAAAAAATACTTTTCAGGTAAAGATGTATTGCCGGGCTACGAAGCAGAAAAGGAGATTTTCAGCCATTATTCAGGACAGGAAAAAATTCCCGTACCTTCATCAGGCTTTGAGATGCGCATAATTAATGCTGTTGAGCAGCTTGAGAAAATCAAATTTAAATCAGATCTCAGGAAAAAATATATTACTGTCTTCAGTGCAGCAGCAGGAATTCTGATAATCGCAATTACCTGGTTCTTTCTTAACCGCAACAGAGAGCCTTCCGACACATTCACTGATCCTGCACTGGCTTATGCTGAAACAATGAGAATTCTTAATGAAGTATCGTATAAGCTTAACAGCGGTACTGAAGCGCTGAAACCTGTAGTTCACCTGACCGGAACCATAAGAGACGGAATGAGATCTGTTGACAGATCATTATCCTCAATTACAGCGGGATTGAGAAAAGCCGGCCTGTCAGGTAACTTTAATGAAGTAGTTAATAATCAGTATACCGATAAAAATATTAAGTAAAATGAAAAGATATAGTTCAATTGTACTTGCGATACTGATAAGTCAGGCAGTATTTTCACAAACCGGTCCCATTGATGCATTATTTGATAAGTACTCTGAAAAAGAAGGATTTACATCAATCTACATTTCAGGAAAGATGTTGAAAATGCTGGGAGCCATGAACCCCGATCCTGAAAAACCGGCCGGTATCCTGTCCCGCCT
>CAYPHL010000132.1:2757-6284 GCA_964410385.1 uncultured Rikenellaceae bacterium
ACAATCGGGATAGAAGAGCTTGAACACCTTGAAGATGCAGATTCAAAGAAGCTTAAGGACTGATTTTTTTTCACTATTAAGAAACCTTTCCTGCATTAGTCTCGTATATCTGATAAAACTCAGGTATTTATG
Organism: uncultured Rikenellaceae bacterium; assembly: GCA_964410385.1. GTDB lineage: Bacteria > Bacteroidota > Bacteroidia > Bacteroidales > VadinHA17 > LD21. The sequence continues at coordinate 2,890 of CAYPHL010000132.1, forward strand.
AACTCACATTCATCCAAAAAGGTCATTTCTGTGATGACGTTGGCTTTTTTATTATCGCTGAGTACGTTTTCACAGATCGAAGAAGTATATTTCCTCAGGAGTGCTCCGTCTGACGGTATTAAGATACTTGAGGCATACGTTGCTCCCTGGGCAGATGCAATTGGTGCGGGATTGAACGGCAGCTGGTACAATACTGCAAAACCTCATAAGGTGGGGGGATTTGATCTTACGTTAGGATTTAATGCAGGGTTAGTCCCCGAATCCGCACAGACATTCGATGTTTCATCACTCGGACTCTCCTCATCATTATCCGGAACAGGAAGCAGTCCGACTATTGCCGGAACAGACACCGAGGGTCCTCTCATGACCTATTCAGCTGGCGGTGTAACTCTTGCATCATGGCACCTTCCTCCAGGCAGTGACTGGAAGATCATCCCTGTCCCGACCGCACAGATCGGAATAGGACTTCCCCTCGGAACAGAGTTAAAGTTAAGGATCATACCCAGGATACCTGTCAGGGAAGCCTATATTATGCTGCTGGGAGCAGGATTGATGCACAGCATTATGCAATACATACCGGGCAATGAGGTTATACCGGTAGATGTATCGGTCTTCGGAGGTTATACAAGGGTTAATATTGATGTTCCTTTCAATCTTTTACCTGATCCGGAAATTGCATCAAATTATTCTTCCATGGTCAACCCCGAGATTTATTTTGATGACCAGAAGCTGGGCACAAAATTCGAAGCCATGAATGCCGGCATTATTGCTTCCGTCAATCTGCCGGTAATAACATTCTATGGAGGTCTGGGATATAGTAAGACCAGGACCCTTGCCGGCCTTGAAGGTCATTATCCGACACCTGTTGCCGTTACGAGCGGTCCCGGTGCACCATATGCCGAATATAATGACAGCGGGATAAAACAGGGTGAGGATTTTGAGAAGATAGATATTGAAAATTTCTCAGGGTTAAGAGCAAATGCAGGTTTCAGGATAAAACTTTCAGTTCTGACTATTCATGCCGATTATACAAGAGCGCTTTACAATGTCGTATCCGCAGGAGTGGGTATCTCATTCAGATAAAAGTCAGGTTTAATGAACTGTGATCCCCGGAATGAAAGTAATATCTTCCGGGGATTCTTTTTTTGTTTATTATTTGCTTACTTGCATCTGGATTAACCAATAAGTGGGTTGGATTCTAAGGTAATACGATCTGGTTACAGGGCGCTTCTTAAAGCAGCCGGAAATAATATTGGTCAGGAAGATATTTCCAGGATCAGGGCAGCACTTGACCTTGCTATAAAGACATGCGGAGGAAGTGAAATTCTCACAGGTGAATCGCAGGTACTTCATGCACTGTCTGTTGCAAGGATAATTGCCGGGGAAATGGGTCTGGGACCAACTTCTGTAATAACTGCGCTTCTTCATGATTCATACGACAAGCTGGATCTCAATTCCAGAGAACTTGAGAATCAGTTTGGAAAGAAGGTTATTGAGATACTGAAAGGTTTCTCGAGAGTCAGCAGCATGGAATCCATGCAGTCATCTTTTCAGGCTGAAAACTTCCGCAAGTTGTTGTTGAGCCTTGCGGATGATGTCAGGGTTATCCTTATAAAGCTTGTTGAACGCCTGGAGTATATGAGGAATATCGATAAGGCTCCGGTTAAGGAAAGAATGCCTCTGGCTTCGGAAACTTACTTCCTGTATGCACCACTTGCTCACAGGCTCGGATTTTATAATATCAAGTCAGAGCTTGAGGACCTGGCTGTTAAAATACTTGAGCCGGAACAATATGATTATGTAGCCGGCAGGCTGAAACAGACAACGGCTTCCCGTAACAGACTAATAAAGGAATTCTCACTTCCGCTGCAGGAAAAACTGGAGAAACAGGGATTCAGGTTTACAATAAAAAGCCGCACTAAATCAATACATTCCATTATGCTGAAAATGAAAAAGCAGGGAGTGGATTTTGATGAGGTATATGATCTCTTTGCTGTACGTTTAATACTCCAGAGTGATCCTGAGCATGAAAAATCGGACTGCTGGAGAGCTTATTCAGTGGTTACTGACCTCTATCAGCCCAATCCGAGCAGGATGCGCGATTGGATATCGGTACCCAAATCGAACGGGTATGAATCTCTTCATACAACAGTTATTGGCCCCAGGGGAAAATGGGTCGAGGTCCAGATCAGATCTGAAAGGATGGATGAGATTGCAGAAAAAGGACTTGCAGCACATTTCAAATATAAAGGTATAAAAGGAGAGGGAGGGCTTGATACCTGGCTCAGCAAAATGCGTGAGATTCTGGAATCCCCGGAAAAGGAGGATTCAGCATTTTTCGATCAGATCCGCTCAGGTCTTTATACAGATGAGGTGTTTGTCTTTACTCCGAAAGGCGACCTGAGACAGCTTCCTGCCGGAGCCACACTGCTCGACTTCGCATTTGATATCCATACGGCTGTGGGCTCCTCGTGCGTTGGCGGAAAGATCAACGGGAAAAATGTAACTATCAGACATGTACTTCAGAACGGCGATCATGTTGACATTATCCGGTCAAAAAGCCAGAAGCCCAAGCAGGATTGGCTCTCGTTCGTAGTTACTAGCAAGGCAAAGTCGAAGATAAGACTAGCGCTGAATGCCGAGAAAACAAGAGCTGCAGCAGAGGGAAAAGAGATCCTTATGCGCCGGATGAAAAACTGGAAACTGAATTATAATGATACAGTCATTCAGAAACTGATCAGCCATTATAATTTCAGGACAGCCCAGGATTTTTATTACCAGATAGAACAGGGGAAAATTGAACTTCTGGAGATAAAAGACATAATTCAGAAAGAAGAAACTCCTGAAACAGATATTACTACCATTCCTGTTCAGGAGAAGGAGATCAGGGAACCGGTTGATATTCAGTATTCTGATTATCTGATTATTGAAGATAAGATTGAAGGACTCGATTATAAGCTGGCAAAATGCTGTAATCCGGTATTTGGTGATGCCGTATTTGGATTTGTGACAATTTCTGAAGGAATTAAGATCCACAGGAAAGGTTGCCCCAATGCACATAATATGATGGCAAGATATCCCTACAGGGTCGTTGCGGCAAGATGGACAAAAACAAAAAGCATTACTTCTTTCATCACTTCAATCAAGATCACTGGTGTGGAAAATACCGGTATTGTCAATCAGATCTCTGATATTATATCAAAATATAGCGTTGCAATCAGGAGTTTCAACTATAATACCGAATACGGAATGTTTGAGGGAACATTGAACATTCTGGTTCCCAACAATGATGTATTGTACAGTATAATGAAGAAAATACAATCGATAAAGGGAATTCAGAAGGTTGTCAGGCAGAATAATTAACAGCAATTCCGGATTTCAGGTTTAAAGTTCAA
>CAYPHL010000132.1:6384-10685 GCA_964410385.1 uncultured Rikenellaceae bacterium
CAGTAACCTGAAACCTGTAATTATGGTAGTTTTCAGTATCTTTTATCAGGTTTAACCGGAAGCTTAGCCATTTTTTCAACTTCAAGGGAAGCGTACCCGAATTCTTCAACAACTTTTCCCAGTACCAGGTAAGTACCTGAACCTTTGAACTGGTAGTATTTCAGGGACTGGGGGAAATGGGTTGTGTCGAAGAAATCTCCTTCGCTATCAATGAAACAACCAAAATTCATCCACTCTTTCTTTATGGTTTTAATGTATTTGATTGTCACAAGGTGACCTACCATCCTCACTTTCTGTCCTATATGCCTTATCATGTCGCGGGCATTTATCTCACCCCGGAATGATGTCTCGAGCATGTCAAACCAGGTCATTGAAACCGGGAAACTGAGAAGTTCAATTTCGTCATAGGCATCGTCAAGCTTATCCTGTTCAAGGTCGGGAAGGGCGAAGTTTTTAACGGGTGGGGCAAAGAGAGGTCTGATCAGGTCAGGTTTGCTTTTGTTTATCATCATATGGGCTTCCCACAACAGTACTGCTTTTTTCTTTCCTGTGAACCGTAATGCTCCGGCCCTTATAAGAAGGATTATCTGCTCAAGTCCGGGATTGACTCTTGACACGAAATCGCTGAGATCAGTGAAATCGCCTTCAGCCTGCCGGATCTCATCGATTGACCTGGCTATTCTTTCTTCAATGCCGGTAATATGTATGAATCCAATATAAATATCAGAACCATAAATAGTTGTCTTATAAGTGCTTTTGTTCACGCATGGCAGCCGGATGGTGGCGCCATAGCGTTTTGCTTCATGGACATAAACCCAGGTCCTGTAGAATCCTCCGAAATTATTGATTACTGCTACCATGAATTCAAGGGGGAAATGGGCTTTCAGGTAGAGGCTCTGAAAGCTTTCCACTGCATAGGATGCCGAATGGGCTTTTGAAAATGAATAACCTGCAAACGATTCGATCTGTCTCCACACTTCTTTTGTCAGATCATCACTGTAACCTTTTTCGCGGCAGTTGGAAAAGAATTTGTCAACGATACGCTGCATTTCCTTTTTAGACCGGTATTTTCCACTCATTGCCCTGCGAAGGGTATCAGCATCGGCAAGGTCGAGTCCGGCAAAATGATGGCACACTTTAAGGACATCTTCCTGGTAGACCATAACCCCGAAAGTCTCCTCAAGCTGTTCTTTCATTACCGGGTGTAAGTATTTGAATTTATCAGGGTTATGGAATCTGAAAATATATTCCCTCATCATTCCCGACCGTGCCACTCCGGGGCGGATAATTGAACTGGCAGCCACAAGGGTAGTATAATCATCGCACTTCAGTTTCTGGAGAAGTCCGCGCATCGACGGACTTTCAACATAGAAACATCCTTTTGTTTCTCCGTTCCTGAGGTATTCCTTAATTTTCGGATCTTCCTTGAATTTCTGGATTGCATGCACGTCAACATCGATGGACTGGTTCCGGAGTATTATCTCAGCACTTTCACGGATATGTCCGATACCTCTCTGGCTTAGTATGTCGAGCTTCTCATAACCGATTTCCTCCGCTGTATACATATCCCACTGGGTGGTGGGAAAGCCTTTTGGCGGCATATCAAGGGCAGTATAACACGAAACCGGTTCCTCGGAAATGAGAATTCCGCCGGCATGAATGCTCCGCATATTTGGGAAATCGGCGATCCTGTGGCCGGTGGAAAAGATAATGTCGGTTATTTCATTACGGTTTGTGTCAGATGAGGGATTATCGATTATTGCATCGATCTCTTCCTTTGGTAAGCCATGAACTTTTCCAAGTTCCCGGACTATTGATTTTCCCCGGAACGTGCTGATCGTTCCCAGAAGAGCTGTATGATTATACCCGTATCTTTTGAATATATAGTCAATAACTTCGTCTCTTTCTTTCCATGAATAGTCTATGTCAAAATCGGGGGGACTGCTTCGTTTCGGGTTGATAAAGCGCTCGAAGTAAAGGTTTAGATCAATTGGGTCAACATTAGTGATTTTCAGGCAATAAGCAACTATGGAATTAGCTCCGCTTCCCCGGCCGACATGATAAAAGCCACGGGCCATTGAGTATCTGATTATATCCCAGGTTATCAGGAAATATGCCGAGAAACCAAGCTTGTCGATTATCTCAAGTTCATGTCTGATTCTTTTTTTCGCTTCATTGTTATTTTTGCCATACCTGTATATCATCCCGTCCCATGCAAGCTTTTCGAGAAGAAGTTTGTCGTCGTACCGGCTTGCGGAGAATATCTTTTTATTCTTATGATTATCGAAATCGAATGATAAGCTGCAGTCTCCGATCAACCTTGCCGTATTATTTATTATGCCTGGATAGCTTCCGAAGATATCCCGGATCATATGCGGAGAATGGAAGAACTCGTCTTCGCCGGCACACTGTGATGGTTTGAGATGACTGAGCAGAATATTGTTGTCGACAGCCCTGAGGCTCTTATGTATAAAGATATCAGTCTGATCATTGAAGGTGACGGGCTGCATGATGACCATGCGGCTGAGTTCTCCCGGGGTGAGTGTCAGTAACCTGTTTACTTCGCTTATTTTTACCCCGGCAAATTCATTGTCATACATTTTTCTGCCGGGAAGTTTTGTTCTGGAATAAATGACATATGCTTCTGAAAAATCCGGTGCGGGAAATGGGAGGGGAGTCTTCTCAAAATTATGTTTTGAGAGGAATTCGTTCAGTTCCTGTAACCCTTTGTTATTACGGGCTATTCCGGTGTATAACAGCTCATTATCCTTTCTGAATTCTATACCGGCGACAGGTCTGACGCTGTTTTTTTTACATTCTCCGGCAAACTCCGGAACAGCTGTCGAATTATTAATGTCGGTAAGTACCATTGAGTCAATGCCGGTCTCTTCAGCTTTTTTTACAAGCTGTTCCACGGACATTGTTCCGTAGCGAAGGCTGTAGTATGAGTGGCAGTTTAAGTACATGGTTCAAAGGCTCAAAGGCTCAAAGGCGCAAAGGTTTAATAGCTAACGGAACAGAATTTATTTGAAATCTGACTCACTGTTAAGCCATTGTGCCATTGTGCCCCTGAGCCGTTGCGCCGCTTAGTGTCCGAATCCATACATCATATATCCTCTCAGTCGTTCTTCTATCATTTTCTGTTCATTTGCGGCATATTCGAGCCGTTTGATCTCCTTTTCTTCTCTTTCGCTGCTGGTCATAACTCCGGCGGCTCTTCTCACGGCATCCTTACCAAAGCGTCTTCTGATCCTGTCCATAGCCATATAAAGGCTTACTTTTTCCGGGGTATCGTCAAACATATCGAGTTGCTGGACACCTCTGACTAGGTGACTTAGTCTAACGCCAATCAGCCTTATAAGCATTCTCCTCTGGTAAAGCTTAGCAAACAGTTCTTTTGCGACATCAGTTATAACGTGATCGAAGGAGGTATATGGTATCCGTTTCTGAAGAGTATGTGTGTCGAAATTGGAATACCTTATTTTTACTGTTACACATGAAGCAAGCTTTTCCTGTTTCCTGAGATCATAGGCAATTTTTTCGACCATACTTACAAGTATCTGGTTCAGCCTGGCCACATCGGTAGTATCTTTCTCAAATGTATGTTCGGTGCCAATCGATTTCTGCTCTGAATAGCTGATCACCGGAGTTGAATCTATTCCATTGGCCCTTTTCCATACTTCAATGCCGTTTTTGCCCATCAGCTTTTCGAGCATTTCTGCCGGAATGTTCCTGAGGGTATAAATGGTTGAAATACCCATCGAACGCAGTACATGATAGGTTTTCTGTCCGATCATTGGTATCTTGACTATCGAAAGAGGATCAAGGAAGGGGAGGACCTTCTCTTTACCAACTTCAATCTCTCCGTTCGGTTTTGCTTCGCCGGTTGCGATCTTTGATACTGTCTTGTTTATTGAAAGTCCTATCGAGATAGGCAATCCGGTCTCCTTTATTATATTCTGCCGCAATTCATGCGACCATTTGTAACACCCGTAAAACCGGTCCATTCCTGTTATGTCAACATAATGTTCGTCAATAGATGACTTTTCATAAAGTGGTGATTTTTCAGCAATTATATCAGTAACCAGGTTTGAATAATTACTGTATGCCTCCATATCGCCGCGGATTATTATTGCATCGGGACACATTATTCTGGCCATTCTGACAGGCATGGCGGAACTTACCCCGAATTTTCTGGCTTCATAGCTGCAGCTCGATACCACACTCCGGTCCGACAGACCTCCAATTATGACAGGCTTGCCTATAAGCCTGCTGTTCCTCAGCCTTTCTACCGATACAAA
>CAYPHL010000133.1:0-3170 GCA_964410385.1 uncultured Rikenellaceae bacterium
TGTATATACGAATTATGGCTTAGGACCAGGCATTTTTTAGTTTGTTTGTTCAGTTTTACAGTTGCTGAACTTTATGGTTAGACCAGAAGCCCCCGGTGATGCGGGGGCTTTCTATTTTAAGAGGATTTTCTGATGTTGTTTTACAGCTGGTACCAACTAATTCGTCAGTAATTGCATTATCTCTTCAAGTTTTGGAGAAAGGATTATTTCAGTCCTTCTGTTCTTTGCTCTTCCTGCAGCTGTCTCATTATCGGCTTTCGGGAAATATTCTCCCTTCCCTGATGCGGTAAGACGGGTAGGAGGGATCTCGTAATCTGCCGATAATATTCTCACTATTGATGTGGCTCTTGCCACACTCAGATCCCAGTTGTCTTTGTATACCGATGTCTTTATCGGTACATTATCCGTATGCCCTTCCACAAGGATATCAATATCGGCATTTTTGTTCAGGACATCTGCAAGCAGTTTCAAAGCTTCACGCCCCTTTGATTCAACCGTTGCACTTCCTGATTTGAACAGGAGAATATCCGACATTGAAACATATACCTTACCATTTTTGATCTCAACTGAAAGTTCATCGGGATTAAATCCGAGCAAGGCATTATGCAATATATTATTAAGACGTTTGGTGATGGAATCCTGACGGGCAATGATCTTCTGCATTTCTTTAAGCGCCTTTTCTCTTTCAGTGAGCAGTTCTTCCTTCATTTCAAGCTCATCGGATTTTGCTTTCAGAGCCATATTAAGCTGTTCTGTCTGGGATATGCTCTTGTCGATAAGCTCATTGTACCTTTTCTTGAGATCCTCGCTGCTCATCATCAGGTCATTATACTGACCGGTAAGCTCCTTATTTTTACCGGTCATATCAGTCAGGTTGTTCTTTAGCAGGGCATTCTCATTTTCCTTTGATGCCAGGTCGGTACATAACCTGTCTCTTTCCCGGACAACCTGTTTCATGTTCTTACTCCAGGTCAATGGCGTTTTCAGGGGTCTCGGATCTCCGCACCTGTAAACCGGTGCACAGGAACTGAATACTATTATCAGTATTACAGGAAATACCAGGCAACTCACTTTTTTCATTTTTTATCAATTTAAGTTATTAAATGAATGATGTGATCTTTTAATGGTTTGAATCACCAAATATAGATTTTTCTTTTTGATGATTGCTCCTGAAAATAAATTGACTCTTATTAATCAACATGGGCTATTGCTTTATTCTTGTTTTACCAACTACCAGAAGCTCCACCGCCACCTGAAGACCCTCCTCCACCTGAGAATCCGCCGCCTGAACTGCCGGAGCTCCATGAACCACCCGATCCTCCGGACGAAAAGGTAAAGCCTCCGATTGTAGCCTTCCCGGTGGTTTTAAGATCGGTTTTTGCTTTACTGTACCATGAAGAGTTTCTCAAGAATAATTTTGCAGCCGGATAAACTATAAGATAAGTTATAAAACAGACCAGAGTTCCTTTAGTTCCGATCACTACTATGGGGAAGGTTGCCCAGAAGGGGATCAGGAACAGGTACATGAACCAGCCAAATCCAGGTGTCATGATACCGATAATCGTAAACAATCCGATTATGCCAAAAATGAAAGCGCCGATAAGGATACGTTCAGTGACAGAGAGGCCGGTGGACTCAAGGTCTGCAAAAGCGGAAGGTTCAGAATTGGTATTATCATCTGAAATACCAAAAGTTTCAGCATCTCCTCCTTCAAGTATTCCGATGACTGCATTTATTCCATCGGTTATACCTCCGTCAAAATCGCCTTCCCTGAACCTGGGCGCCATAATGTTGCTGATAATCCGGCCTGCCTGAAGATCTGTAAGTGTTCCTTCAAGACCATACCCCACCTCAATCCTCATTTTCTTTTCGTCAGGCACTATAACAAAAAGGACCCCGTTATCTTTCTCTTTTTGTCCGAGCTTCCATTCATTGAAGACTTTATTGGCAAAATCTTCGATACTTTCTCCTTCAAGAGAAGGAATTGTGAGTACCACTACCTGATTTGATGTCTTTAACTCATGTTCTTTCAGGTACCCGGTCAGTGATAATTGTGTGCTGTCACTGATGATCTGAGCATTGTCAGTTACCCTACCTGTCAGGTATGGAATATCGGCACAGAATGATGATAAAACTCCTGCAACCAGTAAAATTAAAGCTGATGAAATTATTTTATTCATGCACCTTCCTCCTCAATGATCTCGTTTGACAGTTCATTCCTTCCATTTTCTCCGGAAAGAGGCGGACTAAGAGTTTCAATGATTTCAGTCAATCCGCTTCCAAAAGCATTCTTTATTTCATTCTTCCTGAGATATGGAACCATTCCTGCAATAATTGCCTTTATTCTTTCATTATTCAGACGGTTTCTGACACCTGTATCGGCAAGGATGATCACCTGCTTTTCAAAAAGGCTGATCAGAAGGAGTACCCCCCTGCGTCCCTCAGTGGCAAATAGCTCCCTATTCAGGAATAGTGATTCAGCATACTGAAAAGTCTCATTCTCTTTCCGGTCACCGGAGATAAGTAGCCTTGCTATCCGGGGAATAAAAATTGAAATCAGACTGAAAACAGCCCCGGTTCCAAGAATAAGCGCAACCGACAGGATTATAACAGAATAAGTCATCCACGCCGGTATGAACAGGCCCATAAAGAAGACTGTAATTGCAGCTACAGATACTCCCAGGGCGAAAGCTTTCCATGGGATATCGTTATAATTGTCACACCGGTTTATGGCAGCAAGGACTATCTGTGCTCCTGTATGTTCCTCGGCTTCTGAAATGCGCCTGTTCAGTATATCCCTGTCGGGAGCGCTCAGGAAATGTTTCATGGTAAAAGTTTAGTTCTGAATTTTAAATTGGTTCAACTGTCTGATCTTAACCGGGGAAAATCTGCTTTGCCAGGATTCCAAGGACAAGCCCTCCGATAATGCAAAGTCCGGACAGAGTAATTAATATTATTCCTGCTGCCAGGACCAGGCTTGACTGACTTTCTCTTACCTGGATAAAATACTTGTCAGGATCGACTTTCTTTGCGGGGATCAGATCGATAAGTTTTTTTTCAGCTTTTGTAACTGAGGATCCTTCAGCCAGTTTAAAAATATATTTCCCTCCCGGGGCATAAAAGCGGTAAAGCTCCATCCTGGCTGACCTGCCATCGTTTGAATTTGGCCT
>CAYPHL010000133.1:3270-5175 GCA_964410385.1 uncultured Rikenellaceae bacterium
AGAGATCTTTTCAACTAATCCTGTTTTCATCAAAGTTATTTAATTCTTTATTCGACCGGAGATCAATTCACAAAAATTATAAAAAAATGATACATGCCGGGCATGTATCATTAAAAGCGGGGATATGATCAGGAGATTAATTCATCCCCCGGATAATCCAAAATTATAATCAGGTATTTTATAATCCTGGTTGAAGCCTTGGAATTTCAATGGCCCTTGCTAATTTGGCCAGAAATCGCTGACGGGCTTCTTCATCGGTCTCATTAATTCTTTTCTCGATCCAGGTGTATGGATCGATCCGTACATATCTTACGGCGTTTTTGAACTTGTTAAGCTTCGGACTTTTCATATCACACTGATTTTATGGTTAAATGCAGAATATTCCTGAAGAGATTCCTACTGAGTATATCCGAAATAATAGTTATACTTAAAATCAAATCCGTTCTCACGAAGCCACCATCTTAGAGCCTTTGCTATTTTCCGGCGTTTTATAAGTACAATTCCTGTCGCTTCTGATGTAACTTTATAAATGACTTTCATAGTATAATGACTTTATTAACAAAGATAACCTGTGAAAGCGCTCAATGCAAGCGGTATATGGCCGCGCAATGGGGAAATGCGACGATAATCAGGGTCGTTTGTCAATAAAAATATAAGGCTTATTTTCAGTAATCAGTCACCCGGGTGACTATAAATGCTGTTCGTCAAAACAGACTGTCAGTTGACAAAAGAAACAGGAAAATAGACAAATTGACTGAATTTATATATGTAAAATTCAGATAATCAGTGGATAAAAAAAGGAATGTAAGATAAGATTATCAACAGATCATTTTGACCAGTCGACCGTTTAAGAGGATAATTTTAAGCGGTAATCCTAATTTATTATCAGATAAGCAACCCCACAGATGCAGGCAGTAAAAAAGCCGGCGATCAGATAAGTGATCAGAACAGCTACTATCATCACTGGTCTGGCTGCAGAGTCCTTTACCGATAATTCATTGTTTGATTCCATATTAATTAATTCAGATCTGTATCCGTTTTGCAGATAAACGAATCCTCGGAATTTGACAGCAAATATTAATGCTTCAGACAGTTTCGGTGACAAAAATAATATTTCCTGCGAATTCTTTTACCTGACACTTTCAAACATTTAACGGAAGTTTTCACCAGATGTTGCCCTTTTTTACATTATTTATTAACCGATCGGGGATTTTAAGTTAATAAATGTTAAATGGGTGCAACGGCACAAAGGCACAGAGGCACAAAGGTACAGAGGCACAGAGGCGCAGAGGCGCAGAGGCAGGAAGGAGCATTCTGTTAATATATCAGTAGTTAAATGCAAACGGCATTTTGTAAACACGACAAAAAAATCGGCCGGGATTTATTGACTTTTGATTAACGGTTGTGTAAATTGCATATAGATTGAGAATGTCAGATAAGAAAGTTAATGCCATAATTAAAGTTTATTAAAATGAAAATCAAACATGTAATCTTAAGACAGGTCGGCCCTCCGAAAACCAGTACTCCCGGGGGAGTCAGGCGTGGCCCGGGCGGAGTGACTGCAAAGCCTCAGGGCGTTGAAACTGTAAAAATCGAATATGAGGAAATTACAGCTCCCAGAGCAGCAGTTATTGCCAGGAACAGTGAAATTGCTGCTGTTGCTCCTGTTTTACCAATGAAGCTTATTGCTCCTGTTACAACAGATAAAACTCCTCCGGCTTCAGAGACTGCCTGGGGAGTTAAGGCAGTAGGAGCAGATTCATCACCATTTAATGGCGATGGTATTATTGTTGCAGTGCTGGATACGGGCATTGATCCGGATCATCCTGCATTTAGTGGTATTAATCTGATCCGCAGGAATTTTACCACAGAATCCGATGATGATATTAACGGTCATGGAACTCA
>CAYPHL010000133.1:5275-10575 GCA_964410385.1 uncultured Rikenellaceae bacterium
GCATTCGGATCATTTCGTCAACCCTGCCTTCTTATCGCCGCTGCCGGCAACGAGAGTAAACGTGATGTGAACGCCGACTACGAAATAGCAGTAAGTCCCCCGGCTGTGGCAGAAGGAATAGTCTCCGTCGCTGCATTGAAGAATGACCAGGGAGGCTTTTCAGTTGCTCCTTTTTCAAACACGGGAGCCATTGTCTCTGCACCCGGAGTAATGATTCTGTCAGCAAAAAATGGCGGAGGTCTGGCGACAATGAGCGGAACAAGTATGGCAACTCCACATGTGGCAGGCGTTGCAGCTTTATGGGCTCAGAAATTGAAAAATTCTCCGGCTTTTACATATACACAATTCATGAACAGCCTGATAAGCTCTGCAACAACTACCGGATTAAAGGCAGGATTTGACCCTTCAGATGTGGGATCGGGAATAATAAGAGCGCCACAGGTCTGACCCCCCGGGATAATGGCTAATGCAGGAATGTAACATCACCGATCTTGTCGAAGTATTTACCATCGGCGTACCGGCCTTGAACCTTCCATACATAAACACCCTGAACGGCAAGATTTCCGTTACCGAAATACCCGTCCCAGCCGGTGTTTATATCTTTGCTTTCAAAGATCAGGACACCCCACCTGTTGAATATCTGTAAATTATATTCAATTACATTTTCGAAAAATGGTCTGAATACAAAATCCATCTCGGCATATACTCCGTCTTTCCATTGGCCTCCCGTCGGCCCTGTCTGGTTCCATTTAAATACAGTCGGGAACTTTATATTTCCCGGTTTCCAGTCAACTATGACCGGTGTTGTCAGTAAGGTTGAGTCGATGCAACCATCCTCTGAAGTTACCGTAAGACTGACGGTATAGCTGCCGGGTTCTTCATATTTATGCCAGGGATTTTCTTCGGTGGATGTTTTACCATCTCCGAACTTCCAGAGATATGAGAAATCATAGTGGCTGTAGTTGTAAAAGACCACAATCTGTTCGTTATTAACTACATTGGTCGGATATGCATCGAAAATAGCTGAAGGATTCCTCTTTACAGAAATGGTACCGTTATGGATGGATTCGCCGCTAATATTATTGACAATCAGCTTTACGATATAATTACCCGGGACGAAATAAGTGTGTACAGGATTTTCCTCATTTGAATAAATGCCATCGCCAAAATCCCATATATATCTTTCTCCGCGAAGGCTTGAATTTCTGAAGTGTACAGTCAGTGGAGCACATCCTGTACTGTCAGGTTCAAAATCAGCAAGTGGGAGCGAAGGCATCAGGACATGAATATGTATTGTATCCTTTGACCAGCATCCCCATCTGTCATGTATAGTCTCATATTCAATTATATGCGTTCCTACTCCTGCGGAGTTAGGGTTGAATGAATTCCCTGAAACTCCGGTTCCCGACCATGTTCCCCCTGAAGGTATTGCGGAGAGGGTTACTGCAGGGCCGTTTATGAACAATGTTCCGGGAGATTGGATGGTTATAACCGGAACAGGCATCACAGTTATTAACGTACTGTCGGAATCGCTGCAATCGGTGTTAACGATATTATACTTTATTTTATGATTTCCAATCCCGGCCAGTACAGGGTTGAACGTATTACCTCTTACCCCCGGCCCCGACCAGATCCCTCCCATATCATGTGCTGTTAAGGTTATTGCAGGGCTGTCGGCACATAATGTATCTACCGGTGTTATTGTTGCATCAGGTGTTGCAACCGTAATAACTGATTCATCCTGGTCGGTACAGCCGTTTTTGTCTGTGATCCTGTAGGTAATTATATGATTTCCGGAACCGGTCAGGGACGGACTGAAAGTATTTCCTGCTACTCCGGGACCGGACCAGATACCGCCTGGTTCTCTTGATTCCAGTGTAATTACAGGATCGGAGGAACAAACAATTCCTTCAGTAAGGATCGTCGCATCCGGGACAGGAACAACGGTTATAGTTGTTACGTCCGTATCGGTACATCCGGCTGCACTTGTAATTGTATACCTGATTGAATGATCACCCGGACCTGCGACTTCAGGATCGAATTTGTTACCTGAAACTCCTGCACCGGACCAGGTGCCTCCCCCGTTTTTTGCGGTAAGAGTAACAGGATCTGCATTGGAGCAGAGAGTATCCACAGGTGTTATAGTAGCATCGGGATAGGGGACGATAAGTATTATGGCTGTGGTGACAACCGGCGGATGATCACCGTTAACAGGATCGGAGGGACGTCCCGGGATGTTGGGATCATCATATGGATTACAATAGTTCCAGTTCCTTAATGTCACTTCGAATAGTTCACCTACTTTTTTATCATTATCAACATTTATCACGTCAGAATATACACCGGAACCTGTTACCGGACCTCTCAGTGTAATGACATCATCGGTATAGGGGAAAGTTCTGTTCCTTCCGTCAATCCTTATCCGGGTACCGCTCATCGTATTTTTAGTTCCATATATCCACTGTATCCACCTTGTATTTACATTTGGATTATCTTTTTCCTGGGGAGGAACACAATTGAACCTGGTAAGGTCCTGAAAACGGACATTTGCGCTGTTACCAAAGCAGATCGGGTAAATTTCGGGATTGATATGCATCTCACCTCCATTATGATCATCGTTATCCCAGACTGTAACTATCTGCTCCTGAGCTGAAGAAGTACAAAGTACGCCGTTGACCATCAGTGTTGCCTGCGGGTGATAATTACATTTATTTCCTGCCGAGGTATAAGTATTGGTTGCTGTGGCTTCGAAAATTCCGGCAGCTACCCTTTTTGCCGGAACTGTTTCAACCCTGCCGTTATCCCAGTCAAAGCGGATACTTACATTTGTGCCGGCATCATTTACTCCGGTATAGCTAACACTCCATCTGGCAGTTACAGGAGAACATAATCTGTCGGGGGTTATATTATTGGCTTTGGAAATAATCGTACAATTCTGTCCGTGCATGATCACGGATAATACGATAAACAGTGTGCTTAAGAAACACTTTTTCATATACATGGGGACTTAGCACCCGGATATTTAATGATAGTCTCCCCATTTATACGGATAAAGCCTTTTACGGTTGCCTGTTTTACCCTTTTTTACGGGATGTCCGTCAAAGACGGGATATGACAGTTCGTCCGGGGATTCGTTATTATCTAACTGAATAATAATAAGATATAGTGAGATTTGATTTTTGTTTCATTGATTTAATTTTTTGCCTGTCAATTATATCTTTTTTTTGACGAAAATGCCGGTTGGTGATGTAGCCTGCCGGAAATTGGGGGTATAACGATAGATTTTTGTGACAAAATGTTCTCGGAATTGTCTCATTTCCCCATACATTGGGCATTATCGGCTTGCTTTATGGATGATGATTATTATTTTTACGATCATCGGAGACTCTTGTATGAGAACATTTTATCACATAACATCCGCAGAAACAGGAAAAGTAATACTCAGGTGCAGAAAGGTAGCTAAAGCACTGAGATGGTGGCTGCGTATGAACGGACACCAGTATGACCACGGTTTTTTTATGAGCGATAATGATGTACTGGTCAGGCTGCCTGGAATTCGTGTAAAACAACCTGATACTCCTGTCATTTGATACCGGCGCTTGAATTGAAGAATCTGTAGTATGTCCGGACACAGGAGTTTAAGCAATATTCCCTGAATTGATTTTTTATTCCGTTGCTTTTTTTAATTTTAGAGCACCGGATATCTGTTTATAAAACAGGTTCTCCGGAGCAGTTCAGCTTATTAATAAACCCTGAAAATCTCTGACAATGAAACCAAAAACAGGCATCTCCCTCGGTCTTATGATGTTCCTTCAGTATTATATCTGGGGATCGTGGTATGTAACTATGGGAACATTCATGACAAAATTCCTGAATTCCACAGGCATCCAGATCGGAGCGGTATATTCAGCTCTTGCCATAGCAACGATGATCTCGCCGTTCTTTATCGGTATGGTTGCCGACCGTTTTTTTGCAGCCCAGAAGGTAATGGGGATCCTTCATATTTTCGGTGGTATTTTACTGTTCCTTGCTGCCAGGGTTACTTCTAACACTACATTTTATTGGGTGATACTGCTCTATTCACTGGCATATATGCCTACTATTGGCCTTTCGAACAGTGTCGCTTTCCGCCAGATGAGCGATCCGGGCAAGCAATTCCCTCTTGTAAGGGTTTTCGGGACTGTCGGCTGGGTTATCTCGGGGTTTATGATAGCAATACTTGGGATAGAGCAAACCCCGGGTACATTTAACATGGCAGCTATTGTATCATTAGCCCTTGGTCTGTACTGTTTTTTACTGCCCGATACTCCTCCTCTGGCAAAAACCCCTGCTACAGCCAGATCGGTAATGGGAATAGATGCTTTTATTCTTTTCCGTGATAAGCCTTACCTCATATTCTTCATTGCAGCAATATTCGTATGTATTCCCCTTTCATTTTATTTCGGATTTGCAAATCTGTTCCTTAATCAGTCAGGAATGCAGAATGCCGCCGGCAAAATGGTCATGGGTCAGATCTCCGAAGCCCTTTTCATCCTTGCCATTCCCTTCCTTTTCAACAGGATCGGTGTGAAGAAGATGCTTCTCATCGGGATGACTGCATGGATAGTCAGGTATCTTTGCTTTGCCTTCGGGAATATGGGCCCAAATGCATGGATGTTATATACAGGGATCATTCTTCATGGGGTTTGCTATGATTTCTTCTTCGTTACAGGCTATATGTATACCGAGAAGAAATCAAATGACAGGATCAAGAGTGCATCACAGGGACTTTTTACATTTGTCACTTACGGGCTTGGGATGTTCATAGGGACATGGTTCTCGGGATTCGTAACCAGTTACTATACAGTTGACCAGGTTTATCAGTGGCAGAAAATATGGTATGTACCTGCATATATAGCAGTGGCGGTTCTTATCTGCTTTATATTTTTCTTCAGGGAGAAGAAGGAGATCGAGATCGCTAAATGATGTCAGAATGATGATTTATCGGAAAAGAGAAAAGTAAACTTCGTTCCTTTTCCCTGATCGGAATCAACATGTACATCTATCTGGTGGAAATCCGCAATAGTTTTTGCGATTGCAAGTCCTATACCGGTGCCTTCACCACTTTCTTTATTCCTCATCCTGAAGCGTGAGAAAAGCGATTCTTTCTGCTCTCCGGTAAGTCCTTTACCTGTATCGGAGATCACTACTGAAAAATCCTTATTAAGTATCCTGGATTCCATTATTATCCGGCCGCCTGAAGGTGTATTCCGGACGGAGTTATTAACAATATTAAAGAACATCGAAAAGATGAGAGAGCG
>CAYPHL010000134.1:0-10526 GCA_964410385.1 uncultured Rikenellaceae bacterium
CTTCATTATAATTTCCCGCCATTCTCAACCGGAGAGGCAAAGCCTGCACGTGGTGTAAGCCGCAGGGAAATCGGTCACGGAAACCTTGCCCACAGAGCCCTTAAAAACATGATGCCATCTGATACAGAAAACCCATATGCCATAAGAGTTGTTTCTGATATCCTTGAATCAAACGGATCCTCATCAATGGCTACTGTCTGTGCCGGATCGCTGGCTCTGATGGATGCCGGGATAAAACTCATGAAACCTGTTTCCGGAATTGCAATGGGACTCATAACCGATAAACAAACAAATAAATACGCAATACTTTCGGATATTCTGGGTGATGAAGACCACCTGGGTGATATGGATTTCAAAGTTGCCGGTACAAAAGACGGTATAACGGCAACACAAATGGATATTAAGGTCGAAGGACTTTCATTCGAGATCATGGCAAAAGCTCTTGATCAGGCCAAAGCCGGAAGGATGCATATACTTGGCATCATGAACGAAACAATCTCAGAACCCCGTCCGGAACTTAAACCTCATGCCCCGAGAATTGAAATGTTATCAATCCCGAAAGAAATGATCGGTGCACTTATCGGTCCCGGAGGAAAAGTGATCCAGGAGATACAGAGGGTTACAGGTGCTACCATCGTTGTTGAAGAAATAGATGGAAGAGGAGATGTAAATGTATTCGGGGAAAATAAAGAAGTTATTTCAGCTGCCGTCGACTGGATAAAGAAAATCGTTGCAGTACCCGAGATCGGACAGATATACAAAGGCAAAGTAAAAACCATTGTCCAGTTTGGCGCTTTTGTCGAAATACTCCCAAATAAAGACGGATTGCTTCATATTTCAGAGATCGACTGGAAGAAGGTTCAGAAAGTTGAGGATGTGCTTAAGGAAGGCGACGAGGTGGAAGTAAAGCTTATAGAGATTGACCAGAAAAACGGTAAACTGAAACTCTCACGCAAAGTTCTCCTTCCCCGGCCACCGAAACAGGAGCATGATGAACACAGGAAACATGAAGGCGGACAGAAATAAACTGTACGGAACATAATTATAAATAACAGGGGCGTTGCGTGCAACGCCCTTATTGTTTTTGCTAATTTACACGGCAGTTAATATATTTGACCTGTTGTCATTGACAGGGAAACCGGCATGAATAATAAATATAACTATGTGGTGGTTGAAGGTAATATCGGTGCGGGCAAGACCACACTTGCCTCAAAGATAGCGGGCCAGTTCAATGCCCGGCTCATCCTTGAAAGCTTTGCCGATAATCCCTTCCTTCCAAGGTTCTATGAGGATCCTGAAAAATACTCTTTCCCGCTGGAGCTTTCTTTCCTGGCAAGCCGGTATAAACAACTGAGGGAGGAACTCGAACCACTGGATCTCTTCAGTTCATTTACGGTTGCAGATTATTATTTTGCCAAATCACTGATCTTTGCCGCTTCAACTCTCAAAGGTGATGAATATAATCTCTACAGACAGATCTTTTATATCATTTACAGCTCCCTGCCCCGGCCCGATATATATGTTTACCTTCATCTTAATCCTGACCGCTTACTTAAAAATATTGAAAAACGGGGAAGACAGTATGAAAAATCAATTACAGCAGAATATCTTCGTACCATCCAGGAAAGCTATTTCTCATTTTTCAGACAGAATCCGGAGAATAAATATCTTGTTATCGATATAAGCAATATAGATTTTGTTTCTGATGAAGATGATTACAGGAAGATCATCAATGCGATCTTTGAGAGTGATTACCAGACAGGAATGAATAAACTAATTTTGTAATTTTCTTAATTTTTTGTCCGTTCCCTGAACTTTTTTTTAAATTTGCAGTTTAATTTGTATCTTGTTGAATTATTTACACACGACTATTAATAATCAAATAACTAGTTTTATCATGAAAAAAATCAGCAGCTATTTTATTCTCATCGTGGCCGCAGCCTTAATGACAGGCTGTAGTGGTCTGAATAAGATGAAGAAAAACCAGGACACAATCAAGTATGAAGTTACTCCCAAGATTCTTGAAGCACACGGAGGCCTGGTTAATGTTACAATCAAAGGTGAATTCCCCGAAAAGTATTTCGACAAGAAGACTACAGTTACAGCTACTCCTGTTCTGACTTATGCAGGCGGTGAAACAGCTTTTGATAAAGTTCAGGTATTACAGGGTGAAAAAGTTATGGCCAATAACCAGGTTATTACTTATACAGGTGGTAATTTCACCTATAATGCCGTCATTCCTTATAAAGACGCAATGAAAGTTTCAGAGCTGATGCTGAGAGTAAATGCAGTAAGAGGTGCAAAAAGTCTTGACTTTGAACCGGTAAAGCTGGCCGATGGTGTTATTGCTACTTCTACTCTGGTCCAGAAACATGGAAGAGCTGTAATGATGAAGGATAATTTCCAGAGGATCATTCCTGAAAGCCAGATAGCTGATATTAATTATATAATTAACAGGGCCGATATCCGCAGTTCGGAACTGAAAGCTGCTGACATCAAAGAAATGAGAGATTATATCCAGGCTGTTAATACCGATCCTTCACGCCAGTTCAAAACCGCAGTTGTAAGCTCTTATGCATCACCCGACGGTCCTCTTACGCTGAATGAGAAACTTTCAGGAAACAGAGGTACTGCAGCCGATAAATTCATCAAGAAAGAATTCTCAAAAATTGAAGCTGCAAAAACTGGCGACTTTTTCGATAATTTAACCACTCCGGAAGACTGGGAAGGCTTTAAGGAAGAAGTAGAAAAATCATCAATCCAGGACAAAGATCTGATACTCAGGGTTCTTTCTATGTATGCCGATCCTGCTGTACGTGAAAAGGAGATCAAAAACATGTCTTCGGCTTATGAAGCACTTAAAGATGATATTCTTCCAAAGCTGAGAAGGTCAAAAATGATCATAAATGTTGATAAGATCGGCCGTAGTGACGAACAGATACTTGCTCAGGCCAAATCTGATCCCAAAGTACTCAGTCTGGAGGAAATGCTTTATGCATCCACTCTTACCAAGGATGCCAACGAACAGCTCAAATTCTACCAGGCAGCTGCAGAAGCTTATCCGAAATGTATCAGGGCTCATAATAATGTTGGTTACACACTCATGGCTCTCGGAAGAACAGATGATGCTGTCAAAGCTTTCGAAGCTGCAAAAGCAATCAACAATAACGATATGGTAAAGAACAACCTTGGTTTTGCTGCTCTTGTTAAAGGTGAACTCGTTAAAGCTGAAGAACTTTTCAATTCGATGACAGCTCAGACACCCGAATCAAAATGGGGACTGGGAGTTATTGCAATTACAAAGGGAGAATATGATAAGGCAGTTAACCTTTTCGGAACCGAACCTTGCTTCAACCTGGCTCTGGCACAGCTTCTTAAAGGCGATGTCAACAGGGCAAAAGCAACTCTCGACAGCATGAAAGAAACATGCAAAGGAAGAGCTCCTTATCTTAAAGCTGTTGTTGGTGCCCGTACTGATGACAAGAATGCCGTGATCAACGGATTGAAGGAAGCCGCCGCTATTGATCCTGCATGGAAAGCTGCTGCAAAAACTGATATGGAATTTGCAAAATTCTTTGCTGACGATGCATTCAAATCTATCGTTCAATAAATTTTAATAACACCATTTTTACAGGGGCATTGAACGCAATGCCCCTTTTTTTATAATTTTTTCTTCTTCAGCAAGTCCCTCTCCCCCCGGGAGAGGGATTTAGGGAGAGGTAAGATAGCATGTGAGGGATTTTGGGTGAGGCCGTCAGTATGACGAGGGATTTAGAGCGAGGTCAGACAGCAGGTGAGGGATTTAAGTAGAAGTTATACATCTCCCACATTACAATCCCGGCGCTGACCGCAATATTAAGCGAATGCTTTGTACCTGACTGTGGTATCTCAATCACCTGGTCGCACATATCGATTATTTCCTGGTCAACTCCATTTACTTCATGACCGAAGACAAGAGCATATTTTATATTTTTTTCGGGAATAAAATCTTTGAGACTTATTGCACCTTCTGCCTGTTCGATACCGATGATCCTGTAGCCTTCCGATTTTAGCCCAATTATTGCTTCTGCTGTCTTTTTGAAATATTTCCAGGATACCGATTCGGTAGCCCCCAGAGCAGTTTTCCTGATCTCAGGATGAGGGGGAACGCCTGTTATACCGCACAGATAAATACTTTCTGCAAGAAATGCATCAGCACTTCTGAACACTGAACCGGTATTGCTCATGCTCCTTACATTATCAAGAACAATCACAAATGGTGATTTTGCCAGATTCCTGAATTGTTCCACACTCTTCCTCCCCAGTTCCCTGTTGAGCAGCTTGCGCATTATTTTTTTACACGAAAATAGATAAATTATGCTATTATTGTATTTTGTGTAAGAGTAATTCCGTGACAGGAAGCTTATTACTATAAACCAGGTTAATTATTATGAATATTCATGAGTATCAGGGAAAATCACTGCTTCGTGCATATAATGTAGATATTCAGGAAGGCTTTGTTGCAGAAACTCCTGACCAGGCAGTCATGGTGGCAAACCAGCTTCACGATAAATTCGGATCGGAATATTTTGTGATAAAAGCTCAGATCCATGCAGGCGGCAGGGGAAAAGGCGGGGGTGTTAAGCTTGCCCGGTCAGTTGAGGAAGCCGGGAAGATCGCTTCGGATATGCTTGGTAAAACCCTGATTACTCCACAAACAGGCCCTGCCGGGAAAATTGTAAGGAAAGTTCTCGTTGCACAGGATGTTTATTATAAAGGAGAATCAGATATCCGGGAGTTTTATATAAGCCTTCTTCTCGACAGGAATAAGAGTTGCTATATCCTTATGTACTCCCCTGACGGGGGCATGTCAATCGAAGAGGTGGCAGAAAAGAATCCTGACAGGATTTTTACCGAGGAGATCCATCCGGGAGCAGGCCTGCTATCATTTCAGTGCCGTAATATTGCCTTTAAACTCGGATTGACAGGTACTTCATATAAAAATATGCTCAGATTCCTGGCAGGTGTTTATGAGACCTTTACAGGATGCGATGCTCAGCTTCTTGAAATAAATCCCGTTCTGAAAACGAGTGATGACAGGATCCTTGCGGTAGACTGTAAGGTCACACTCGACGATAATGCATTGTTCAGGCATCCGGATCTTGCTGAGATGCGCGACCTGAACGAGGAGGATCCGGTAGAGACCGAGGCTGCAAAGCACAATCTCAACTTCATTAAGCTTGACGGCAATGTCGGCTGTATGGTGAATGGTGCAGGCCTCGCAATGGCCACTATGGATATAATAAAATTATCAGGAGGGTCACCCGCAAATTTTCTCGATGTAGGGGGTGGCGCAAGTGCTGAAACCGTTGAAGCAGGATTCAGGATCATCCTTAAGGATCCGGCTGTAAAAGCAGTGCTTATAAATATTTTCGGGGGAATAGTACGTTGCGACAGGGTTGCAAACGGTGTCGTCGAAGCTTACAGATCAGTGGGGGAGATAAAGGTTCCTGTGATAGTCCGGCTTCAGGGAACAAATGCCGAAGAAGGCAGGAAAATAATCGACGGATCGGGACTGTCAGTCAGGTCGGCTCTGACTTTCAACGAAGCAGCCGCACTTGTAAGCTCGGTACTGAAGGGAGTTTAATTTTATTTCCTGTGCGTTCCGTCACAAAATGGTTTATCGGATGATTTCCCGCATCGGCACAGCCAGACCTCTTCGGGCACTGATTCATTATTTCTCTGCAGGTCCTTGAGAATAAAATTCCCGGCAACTCTGAGTGGCCCGTTTTCAGTTACCTCTACGGTAACCTTTGGTTCTTTATTGTCTGTTGTCTTTTCCATTTTCTGTGTATTAACCCTGAAATCCTGTCTTCCTGTGATGCCCGTCACAAAATGGCATCTGATCACTTTTACCGCATCTGCAGATCGAAATTATACTGTCGGAAATGACTTTCTTGTTCCCCGAATTTATTAACTCAAAACTGCCTTTGACAACTATCGGCCCGTCTCTCATAATTTTAACCGTGACAGGCTGTTCAGGTATCTTTTCTGCCCCGGATCCCATCAGCTCGGGCCTGCGGAATTTTATATGATTTGTTTGTCCGGGACCTATATCTTTATTCTTCTCTTCATCATTCCACTTCCATGTAAGGGCTTCGGTCGGACACATATTAACAGTTTGAATTATCCTGTCAGTTTTGGCTCCATGCATATCAACCCATGGCCTTCGCCCCGGATCAAATACTTCGATCAGCTCCCGGTAACAGTATGTAGCATGAATACATGCATCCGGCTTCCAGTAAACCGTGATTTCACCATTTGTGTATTTCCTTCCCCCTGAAAATGACTGGCTTTTTTCCATTTATATTGTTAATAAGTTAACTCATTAAATGTTTGCAATTTAATATTTTTTTGTAATAAATATTTGGATAATCAATCTTATGATTGCTTATATTTGCCTATCAGTCTGATAGGTGAAAGTTTTTTCTTAATGGTCTGTTTTTCAGAAATAATTATTGGCATTGGCAGCCTGAGTAATCCACTTTCCGCTCTGGCCGGATTGATTGTATTTGTTTGTTTTATAGCAGTTTACCTGCTACTCAGACTAAGGAGGACAAAAACCGGTCTTGAGAGCCAATGCAGACAGCTCAAAACTGAAAACGATACACTTCTTAAAAAGCTCTCAGATATTGAAAAACAGTCGGAACAATTTAAAAAAGAGCAGATAAAGACTGCAAACTATTTCAGGATGCTCATTGAGTCGGCCGATGATGGTATTTCTTTCTATGATAATGAAGGGAAGCTCAGGTTTTCAAATCCGGCATTCTATTCCCTGCTTGGGCTTACAAAGGATTCTTACAATATCGAAACGGCTGTTGAGCTGATACATCCTGACGACCGCGATTTTCATGTAAGACGGGAAGCAGAATTGAAGGAAAAAGGATCATTTGAGAGTGAACTGAGATTATTGCACAAGGATGGGCACTATGTTTTTCTTTCAACCAGGTCGGTCAGTGTCAGGGATGAATCCGGCGAGGTAACAGGATCCCTCATAATTTCAAGAGATATTACAAAGCTGAAAAAGGAACACGAAGAGCTCATCAAAGCAAACATGGTGGCTGAAGCAAGCAATAAGCTCAAATCAACCTTCCTGGCAAACATCTCACACGAAGTGAGAACACCTCTGAACAGTGTTGTGGGATTTTCTAATCTGCTTCTGGCAGAAGATATTACAAGAGAGGTCAGGGAACAGTACTTCGAACATATTACTTATAACAGCGAAAAGCTTCTGCAGATTATCGGCGATATTATCGACCTTTCCAGGCTTGAAAGTTCCCAGATTGTGCTGAATAATGAAGAAGTATCACTCAACAAGGTCGTCAATGAGGTTATCGATGAAGCCCGGCAGGTTATAAGAAGAAATGAAAAAACTATCACGGTAAGTGTTATCACACAGCTCGATAATAGCAGTGACCGGATACTTTCGGACAGGGTATGGCTTAAAAGGGTACTGAACCACCTGATGGACAATGCTATAAAATTCACGCTCGATGGTTCGGTGGAGTTATCATATTATCTTCAGAACGGAGATATTGTATTTAAGATCAGGGATACGGGAATAGGGATTAACAAGGAAAACCTCGGGCGGATATTTGAAGAATTCCAGCAGGAGATTGATGGCCACCATCGCCCTTTTGAAGGTCTGGGAATAGGACTGACGCTTGTAAAAGAGGTTATAGGGAGGATGGGCGGCAGGATCATTGTTCAGTCTGAGAAAGGTATCGGATCAGTTTTCACATTTTCAATCCCTTACCATCAGACCGAAATTGCCAGATCAATTACTGAAGATGATCAGAAAGATCAGGCAGGGAAGAATATAGACTGGAGCGCATATAAATGTCTTCTTGTTGACGATAATGTCGATGTTCTTACATATCTTAAACGCATTCTTCTCGATACCGGGATAAATGTTATTTCTGCAAGTTCGGGTGCTGAAGCCATAAGTATAATAACAAATACACCCGATCTTGACCTTGTCCTCCTCGACCTTCAGATGCCTGAAATAAACGGACTTGATGTCACCAGGGAGATCAGGAAGATCAATAGTAAAATCCCGATAATTGCCCAGACTGCCTATATATTCGAAGATGATAAAGCAGGGATCCTTCAGGCAGGATGTGATGCCTGTCTGATCAAACCCATCCTTAAAGACAACCTGATAACGGTTATGTCTTCATTCATAAAGTCTGTCTGATCAAAAGGGCAATCTCTCCGTTTTTCTTATTACTTTGTAAGCAACTTTTCCTGATGGAACAAAGCTACGCTGATATTATACTTCCGCTGGCAGTTAAAGGACGGCTTACATATAGCATCCCCGGTAATTTGCTTTCACTGGCACGGCCGGGTGTCAGAACGCTTGTTCAGCTCGGGAACAGAAAGCTGTATTCAGGCATCATTGCCAGGACATATAACGATCCTCCCGGACTTAGTAAAATTCGTCCGGTTGTTGATATAACTGATCCGGTTCCCGTTGTAAATGAAAGGCAGCTTAAGCTATGGAGATGGATGTCAGAATATTATATGTGTTCCGAAGGAGAGGTGATGAAGGCTGCAGTCCCGGGGATACTCTTCCCCGAAGGAAATACATCTGCTCCGGTTATAGAAAAGTATAAGCCCAGGGAGGAATCATTTGTACACCTGGCTAAAAAGTTCACTGATGATGAACTAAACATTATTCTTGATAAGCTTAAAAAAGCTCCCGGGCAATCGGCTCTGCTGACATCATTTCTTCACCTTTCGGCATTTGGAACTACACCTGATGCCGGTCCGGTAAGGAAAGCAGTATTGCTCAAAGATGCCGGATCCTCACCTGCAAACCTGGCAGGACTTATCAAAAAGGGGATCCTGGAATGTATCTCTCTCGAGGTTGGAAGGCTGACAGACAGCAGGAATGTGACGGTACCTCTTAACAGACTAAGTGACAGCCAGTCGGCGGTACTGGATTCTGTTCATCGGAGTTTCACTGAAAAGGAAATTGTTTTATTGCATGGAATTACTTCCAGTGGAAAGACTGAAATTTATATTCATTTAATAGAAGAGCAGCTGAAAGCTGGAAAGCAGGTTCTCTATCTGCTTCCGGAAATTGCACTTACAACCCAGATAATTCTCAGGCTGCAGAAACATTTCGGTCCTCTTACAGGGGTATACCACTCCAGATTTTCTGACCAGGAAAAGGTTGAGATATGGAAAAGAGTGGCTGATAATAATCCTTCCGGAGGATACCGGCTTATCCTGGGTGTCAGGTCATCTGTTTTTCTTCCTTTCAGCGAACTAGGGCTTGTAATTATTGATGAAGAACATGACGGTTCATATAAACAGCACGATCCGGCGCCGCGGTATCATGCAAGAGATACCGCCATTATGCTTGCCGGGTACCATGGGGCAAAAACAATTATGGGATCGGCCTCCCCTTCAGTTGAAAGTTATTATAATGCACTCAGCGGTAAATACGGACTTGCAGAATTAAAAGAAAGATACGGTGCGGTAAAGCTGCCTTCCATAGTTCTGGCCAATACCCGGGAGGCATACAGGAAAAAACTGATGGTCTCACATTTTACTCCTGAATTGCTTAATGCAATAGATGAAGCTCTGGGAAAAGAGGAACAGGTGATCCTCTTCAGGAACAGGAGAGGCTTTTCACCATATATAGAGTGTCCGGAATGCGGCTGGATACTCGTCTGCCATCAGTGTGCAGTGAATATGACTTATCATAAATCTGCCCGGAGTATGGTTTGCCATTATTGCGGTAACAATACGGCAGTTCCATCTAAATGCGGTAACTGTGGTTCGCCGGGACTGGCTACCCGGGGATTCGGTACGGAAAAGGTTGAGGATGAGATTAAAATAATTTTCCCCTCAGCCCGTGTGGCCAGAATGGATCAGGATACTACAAAAGGTAAAAATTCATTTAAAAGTATTATCAGGGCTTTTGAAGAGAGAAGGACCGATATCCTTATCGGAACCCAGATGATATCAAAAGGGCTCGACTTTGAAAACCTTACCGTCGTGGGGATACTTAATGCCGATAATCTTCTCAATTTTCCCGATTTCAGGGCTCATGAAAGGAGCTTCCAGCTTATGGAACAGGTAAGCGGAAGGGCAGGACGAAGGCAGAAACAGGGGAAGGTGGTCATCCAGACATCCGATCCGCAAAATAAAACTATCAGACTGGTTCTCAGGCATGACTATTATGGAATGTATAAAATCCAGGCTGAAGAACGTGAAGCTTTCAATTACCCTCCCTTCTGCAGGATGATAAGAATTAACCTGAAACATAAAGACCGGGCAATGCTGAACAGCTTTGCAGGTAACCTGGGCGATGATTTAAAAAAGCTCTTCGGCAACCGTGTCCTTGGACCGGAATTCCCAGTCATTTCACAGGTACAGCTATATTATATAAAGACAATCCTTATCAAGATCGAAAAACACCGGCCACTTTCCAGGGCAAAGGATATGATACAAGAATCCATCGGAAGGATCGAAAA
>CAYPHL010000135.1:0-10522 GCA_964410385.1 uncultured Rikenellaceae bacterium
AGAATACATGAGGGACAGGATGGTACCGGATGGTTCATCAGCAATCCCATTTCAAGAAATCAGCTTCGGACGATTAAAACCGAAGGGAAGGATGTTGCAACCTCAATTCCCAGTCCGTTTGCCAGGATGGATCTTGTTAAATCAGCATTCCGGTGGGTGGCTGATAACGAAATAAAGGGAAAGACCGCACAGCATAAACTCGTCTCGGATGCACTCGATGTGGCCCAGCTTTTTTTCCTTTATCCTAAGTATAAGGACAAGTACAGGATTGTGTCGTGGAACCCTTCTGCCCGGTTCTTATCCCTGGCCGGTGACATCAATTCAAAGCATGTAAAGCTTTCCGAAACACTTCAGGTTTACTGGAACCAGGATGCTGCAGTTTATAATTTTGATAAGGTCAGAAGGCTTTATTTTATTCTTAACAATTCCAACCAGATAATAGGAGGGACTTCTCCGGCCACAATGTTCTTTTCGGCACCAGATGCAAATAAGGCAGCTGCGGAACTTAAAATAACTTGCGGACACGATGTTCTTTTCGATAATAATTACACTGATCTGTCAGACCGGGATGACAAGTCCTTTATCGAGTATATATATCTGTTATCCAGACAGCCGGAATTTCCGGATCTTTTCCCGGAAGTCTATGCATACCTTTCGGAAGTATTTCATCACCTGCCCGCAGAACTGCAGTCAAAGATTGCAGCTCTTGCCCCCTCCGAACTGAACAACTACTCTCCATGTCCGGTTCTTGATAATGAAATGGATATATGTGAGGTGCTGGGTATAAAACTTGGCGTCAGGATTGGTAATCCTGCTGAAATTCAGAATGAAAGCGACTTTGTTATAAAGCCCGGCCTGCCTGTTAAGGGCTACCTGCCCCTGATCCTGCCAAATGACAGATTTACATATAACTGGGCATATACTTCCGGAAATGTTGTATGGGATCCGAATAATAAGATTCCTTACCGGAATGAGAAGATCTCCGGAGTATCGAAACTTCCGGTCCAGGGAGATAATTATCCATGGCTTACTGCCGGTAATTTCTTTGAAGACAAAATAATCGAATTACCCTATACTATCAACAGCAAGAAATTTGCCACCTGCGGATCTGTAAAGCATTTTCTGCCATTAACACCGCGATTCTTTGAATACTTCAGGGCCGGGGATGTATCGAAATACCTCAAGCTTTCAGTTCTTGCGGGAGGAGGTATTGAAGCGAAGCTTGCCATTCCGGTGAAAGGAGGGGAAGTGATCCTTAAAAAATCATATCACAGGGAAGATATCCTGCCTCTTGAAATGCATCTTGCAATATTGCCCTTTGTTCATGCTCCGTCCGCCGGTCTGGATTATACTATAGGTATACAGGATAAGAGGTTTGACAGAGACAATGAGATATCTGTCGGATGTTATCAATCGGGAATGAATATGAGCATCGGAAATGCGGTGGTCAGGAAGCAGGGAGACGGCAAAACAATAAAAAGCACCTGCTATAAGACAGGATCTTTCGACGCGATAAGGATAAGCAGCGGCCGGGTAAGCGGATTCATTGTACCCCTGATGCACAACAGCCAGCCAAACCAGCAGGTCTCATTTGCAATTGATTTCGGAACAACTAATACCCATATTGAATATAAATACGGCGTAAATACCGAAAAAGCTCTCGATGTCACGTCAGATCAGCCAATGTGGCAATCACTTATTGACAGGGAAAAGGGCGAGACAAAAGATATTGCCGATGATAATAATTATGAACGGGAGATGTTCCCCTTCGAGTTCAGCCCTTTGTCAAAGTACAGGTTTCCGTTCAGGACAGCCCTTACATATAATCAGGACATAAGCTTCATCGAAGCTGTCGATGTCTTCTCACATACAAACAACTTCTTCCTGTTTGAAAAGATCCTTAATCCGATATATCTGCAGCTTCAGACGAAGCTTAAATGGAGCAATTATTCGAAGCCGGAAGACAAGATGCTGGTCGAGAGTTATATAGAGGGTTTAATGTATATAGTATTATATAAAACCCTCCTCCTTAACGGCGATCCTCAGAAAACAAAGATCACATGGTTCTACCCGGTAAGCATGGATGCATTCGAGCAGGGAATATTCTTTGAGGTATGGCAGAAAGCTTATGAGAAGATATTCCGGGCAGACGGTACAAATAATATCCGGGCAGTGCCTGAAAGTACGGCTCCCTATCTTTATTACCGGACTGAATATCCGGGGTTGAGCCTTTCTATCGATATCGGGGGCGGTTCATCGGATATAGCAGTATTTAGAAATGCCACCAATTCACCCGAATTCATTTCCTCGGTGAAATTTGCCGGCAATGCGATCTTTGGCGACGGATTCCCATATGGGGCATTCGCCAACTCTTCTGATAATAACGGTTTTGTAAAAGTTTACAGGCACAGTATAGAAAATGCGGTAAATCAGAGTACACAGAGGTGGGAAATACTTACTGATATTCTGAATAAAAGAAAGGATTCAGCCGACTTCAGCAGTTTCCTGTTCTCTCTCGAAAATGAAAAAGACCTGATTTACAATTATACCGATTATCTGAAACAGGACAGGAAGCTGAAACTTCCGATACTCCTGTTTTATGGCGCATTGTTTTATTATTCCGCAAATCTGTTATTAAAACAGGGAATGAAGGAAGCCCCGCAGAATATACTTTTCAGCGGAACTGCTTCAAAAACAATAAGGATAATTGATACGAGACCAGGGAATCCGAATATTGCTGATCTGTTCAGATATTTCTTCAAACGGGTAAACGGCATTGATAAAACACAGATAAGGATCGCTCTTGCGGAAAATCCAAAAGAGATCACCTGCAGGGGGGCGTTAAAAGCCGATCTTGATAATAGTCTTATCACTTGTCCGATTGTTTTCTGGATTGGAGGAAATGATGATTCAGTATGGGGAAGGGCACTGGATAAGAATTCCGATATAGCCATAACACCTTATTACAGGGATCTGGAACAGATTGGAAATAAATCACTCATTGAATCTTCGGTGAATCATTTCTTCACTCTGATGGATGAATATTTCACTTCAGTAAATCTTGAAGCAAATTTCGGGGTCGACAATTCAGCCTGGATGAAATTTCAGGAGATCAGATCTTTAAACATAACGGATTTTCTTGAACAGGGGCTGCAGGCATTTTATAAATCCCCTTCAAAGCATATCGAGGAAACCCTGTTCTTTTATCCTCTGATAGGGATCCTGAACAAGCTGGCTTTGGAACTGGCAAATACTGCAAATAAATGATTATACATTTTATCTTATGTTTTCAGGCCCTGATCACTATCTCCTGGGTCTGGGGCCTGGCAGGATTCCTGGTGGGGCTTACTGCAGGAGCAGTTGCAGTTTTCCTGTATTCCCGCAACAGTATTTATTCAATTCTTGAAACTGAAAAGAGAAAATACCTTAATGATCTGGAGAAAGATACAAAGAGAAATCCCCTGCACAGGGAAGTATTTAAATATATAGGTATAGTTGGGATCTTAAAGAAACGGAAAAATGAAAAACAGGATATGCTCATTGTCAAGAATAATACTATAGCAGAGTTATCGGTCCAGAACGATGAATTATTTGAAGATATTGAACAGCTGAGGAAAAGATTTATGAACCTGAAGGGAAATAAAGAGCCCCAGACTTTGTCCGGAGATACATTTCAGCATGTGCCCCGCGAACCGGAAAGGAAGGCTGACAACACATCAGAACTCTTTTTTACGATTCCTGAAAGTGACGGAAGTTTCAGGATAATTAATGCAAAACTTGCAAAAGGAATAGATTCTTTCTACAGGATCATCCCCGATAAGAGCAACCAGACAGGAGTTCTTCAGTATTTATCCGGTGACTATGATCTGAGGGCACTTGAGAATATTGATTATTATCTGAATCCGGTTTGCGAGATCGAGAATCTCTCAGGCAGGAGATATGCAAAAAGGATTGTTATGACAGAACCCGGACGGGTGATAAAGAGAAATGAATCCTGGCAGATCGAGGAGAACGGTAAAATTAAAGTTAAACTCGTTTGAATATGATCTTCCTTCAGGTCAGTGCTGATTCAGCTAACACATCCCTATCAGTAAGCCATACTCTCAACCCATGGTTTGTTGCCGAAATAATCCTTATTACCTGTGTTATTATCTGGCAGCTATACCTTTCAGGCAGAATCTTTTTTAAGATAAGGGAGTTAAAAAGTATTTTCAGGAACCCTTTAAAGGTCAGGAGCGGACTTATCAGCAGGAAAGACCTTAACAGGGAAGATACATCTGTCGATGATATAGTATTTGTCAGTGATCACAAGATCAGGATGGGCCAGGGAGGTCAGAATGATGACGACTCAGTATCCATTTCAATAACTGAAGCATTTGGTTCGGAAACAATACTGAGGATAAGAGATTACATAAATAAATATCTGCTGAATAATTACGGGGCAGCTGTCAATTTCAGCATTATCAGGGATTTCATCGACCGTGAAGCAGACCTAAAGGATGAAGAGATATCAAATTCCCTTCCCACTCCTTTATATCTGGGTCTTGCTTCTACAATGATAGGTATCATCTGCGGACTATTTGCAATGCCGGCCCTGGATGGCGGCAGATTCTCAGAAGGTATCGGGGCCCTTATCAACGGCGTCAAGCTGGCAATGCTCGGAAGCTTTACAGGTCTGATCTGCACCACTGTACTGACTTCATTCCTGTACAAGAAGGCAAGAAAATCACTCCTTGAGGATAAGAATAAACAGATATCATACCTTCAGGCCAGACTTCTTCCGGAACTGATAAAAGCCGAAGATACAGGGGTGTCTGGATTAAAAGCCAGCCTTGACAGATTCGCCAGGGTCGCAACAGGTATATCTGAGAACATACTGAAAGCTGTTGACCAGACAGGTAATAATATACTGTTGCAGCAGGATGTGATAAGGGAGATTGGAAATCTCGATATCCTGAAAATATCTGAGACAAACCTTGAGCTTTTCAGAAAGCTTGAGGAAAATATGGCTTCATTCGGGAAATTCTCTGAATATATTACCCTGATGGGCCAGATATCCGAAAACCTGAAGGAATTTGCAGGCCGGACCAGAGATATTGATACGATCATAGCCCAGATAGGTCAGTCTCTGAGTGATAATAAACGTTTATCTCAATTCCTCTCATCACATTTTGAAAAGATTGAAGAAGCAGGAAATAATGCCCTTAAAGCTGTCGATCTGGCTGACCTGAGCTTTAAGGATGCTGCAGAAAAGCTTGAACAGGAGATTCAGGGCAGACTGACTATTCTTAGCAAAGCTGCTTCGGATGCTGACAAGAATGCCAGGGAGTCAGTTGATAGCTTAAATGAATCCTTACAGGAGCGCATAGCGTTATTGAATAAAACAGTTGATGATGCCTTCCCGCGTTTTAGTCATCTGGATCAGCTTGAAAGACTTAAGGGTATACAGGAAACCATTTCTGCCGGAACTGAAGGTATAAACACACTGATTGCGGAG
Organism: uncultured Rikenellaceae bacterium; assembly: GCA_964410385.1. GTDB lineage: Bacteria > Bacteroidota > Bacteroidia > Bacteroidales > VadinHA17 > LD21. The sequence goes on from CAYPHL010000135.1 coordinate 5,498, forward strand.
GTAAGAAATCTGAGTCTGTCACTTGACAACAACAGCATTCAACTCAAACTCGATGCAATTGAAGATCATCTGAGTAAAAGAAGATCCCGCCCGGCTCATTCTTCACCAAAGGTGGCAAGGACAAGGGCAGGCTTGATATGGTACAGATTTCAGGAACAGGCAAGATCTTTCCTGAGGAAAAGAATCCGGAAGAAATAATGAAGAAGAATAATATTTTCTGGATAGGTTATTCTGATCTGATGACAAGCATGTTCTTCATAATGCTTGTACTTTTTGTGGTGGCTATCGGTTACCTGCTTGTTAAGAATAAAGAGAACAGTGAGCTAATAGGTGAGCTTACTGTAAGGGAACAGGGTCTTATTCAGGAGACCGAAAGGCTTCAGAAGCTCCTGAACCTTGAAGAACAATTTAAACCTTTGATAAGTGACAGCAGTTTCTATTACCTGCCTGACTGTAAGAAATTCATTGTAAAAGATCTAATGGGTATAGAGATATTTGATCCTAACCAGGTAAAGATCAGGAGGGAGTATATTCAGCGTACGATAGCTGTTGGGAAAAAAATTGACCGTTTTCTTGGTGATTTAAGTCGTACAAATAAGGGATTTTCCTATCTTCTTGTCATTGAGGGTAATATGGCCAACGATTACCGTCATTCAAAACCGCCCGACAGGCCGGATTTTTATATCAGAAGCTATTCACGGGCTCTTGCCGTATATAATCTCTGGCGAAGCGAGGGCATTAATTTCAGGAAATATGATGTCGAGGTGATGATCTGTGGAAGCGGTCTTAACGGGCTTTGCCGCGATCCTGTCGAAGAGAACAACAAGCGGTTCTCAATTCAGATAATTCCGAAAGTTTCAAAATAACTTTCATTTACACAGAGTTACACAGAGAAATCACAGAGTTACACAGAGTTATTAGATTGATTCTCTGTGGATCTCTGTGGTCCTCTGTGGTTCTCAGTGTAAGTATTTAAATTAGGTTTAAAGCTATATTAGTCAAGGAAGAACTGTAGTTATTTTGCCTTGATATTGTAAGCCATCAGGGCATTTGAGTGCCGGAGGTAAAGGATCCCGTTCTTTATAACAGGATGAGCCCAATAGGGGCCTGGTAATCCCTGTGTGACCTTAAAAGTACTGACAAGATCGAATTTCTGACTGTCAGGCTTCAATAAACCAACGTTGCCTGTCTTTTCTTCATAAATGTAAAGCATCCCGTCGGCATAAATAATTGAGCCTTTATTGTGCCAGAGTTCTTCCCACATCTTTTTACCTGTGTTCCATTCAATACAGCACCAGTTGCCCATACCGTTATTAAGCCAATTGGCGCCATATATATATCCGTTAACAAGCACAACTCCTCCGTGGTGAACATCGAGGACCTTGTCTGTCCAGACTGCCTTTGCACTCTTCCCGTCTTTAGCTATTTCTATCATCATTCCACCGGTATCATAGCCGCCTGTCACGTAAACCCTGCCGTTACTGAATAATGGGGTTACACATTTGATCAGATCCCTTCCACCTGCTCTTGCTTCGTGAGCTACTTTCCAGAGAATGTCGCCGTTTGAAGCGTCTACCGCGAAGGCATGACCAAGAGAAACATTAATTATCATTTTCTTCCCTCCGTAATTTACAAGGATGGGAGAGACGTAACCGGGTTTATCATTAAGGCTTGCCGATTTCCAGATGAGAGTACCTTTTGTTTTATCGAGAGCAATTGTCATTGTCTCGGGTCCTCCGGGAGAGAAGTAAACTTTATTCCCGTCGATTAGCATCGATTCAGCTATACCCCAGCTGCCGTATGTCCCTTTGTGGATCTCGCTGGCTTTATACGTCCAGATAATTTTTCCGGTGTTTCCGTCGATACATGCCAGATCACCGGATCCGCTGGTACAGTAGACCCTGTTTCCTTCGACAGTCGGTGTAGCCCTGCTTTCCGGGTTGGATGCTGTCCATGCCCTGCCGTAAACGGTCTGCCATAGTATCTTACCGTTCATGTCAAGAGCATAGAGAACATCGTCATTACCGCTGTTGCCTGTTGTATAGATCTTATTATTCCCGAAAGTAACAGATGAGTGTCCTTTGGCCAGGTCGGTGTTTGACCAGATAAGTTCAGGCCCGCTGGCCGGCCATGATTTCAGAAGACCTGTCTCGGCTGAATAACCCGTACGGTTCTCTTCACGCCATTCGCTTATATCCTGGGCTGATACAATTCCCGAAAGAATGGAAACAATGCATATCGCAAGTGTGGTGGTTCGTATTGTCATCATCTGAAGTTTCTGTTATTAATTAAGTTATGAACACAAATTGTAATATGTCAAAGCGGTTGCAATATTATTCATTTTGACATTATAACAGTCGGATGGTGACAAAAATCAGGCCGGTTTTATGTTTTATTAACAGGACCATCACTTCCCGGTTAAAATACCGTAAGAATTAACATGAGCTTGCCCGGGTCACTCTCCCTGTAAATGACCAGTCAATTTAATTTGCCGGTAATTTTCAATTATGTGAATGTTATTAAGTATTAAATTGAAGCTGCTTAATTATATTTACAGTCAATCAAACTCATTATTTATATTTTCCATGGAAACTCCGGTTATTAAATGCAAAAGGATTCTCATATTATCTCTGACAGGCCTTTTATTATTAATTAATACAGAACTGACAGCACAAGTGGACGGGGGCGGTAAGCCCGGATTTCGTGTCCGTTCCGGCTTTGAAGCACCATTGAACAGTGATGAAGGATGGGCTGGTGCATTGAATGAGAATGTTACAGTTTTTACTGACCGGCCTTTCCGGATAAGATTTGAACTGGAGCAAAGTTCCGATAAGCCTGCCGGGTCGCAATACCGGCTTCAGTACCGTCGAAATAAAGGTGATTGGACCTATGCCGAAACGCATGATTTTCCTCATCCGGAACGCGATATCAGCATAGATTATGCAAAATACGAAGCAGGAGGGCGGCCTGAGGGCTGGAGTATTGTGAAGGGTAATCCCTCCGGCCTGGTCATAGCGACCAAGGGCAACGAGAATGTATTGCAGGCCAGATCGGATCAGGTAACACTTACCGGGCTCTTCACACCACCCTGGGAAACTACACAAATTGCATCTCAGTTCCGGCTGGCTCCTGACAATAATAGCGGGATTTCTTTTCTTGTTGGCTATACCGACATCAGTAATTATTATCTGGTGCAACTCGATCCCGCTCCCGGAATAATACGTGTGATCCATATAATTGATGGGAAAGAAAAAGTCATTTCCGGGAGAAACACCGTAATCCCTTCTGGTCAATGGCTCGAAATTGAAATTCAGACGGAAGGCCGCACTATTGAAATTAATTTCCAGAATGATATGCTGGAAATGGAGGCAGAGCTTGAAAATGATATCCCCCTCACAAGACCAGGATTTCAGGTTCCGTCGAACAGTATAGTCGATTTCCGGGAATTCTCATTTCAGGGCGAAGCTAAAACTCCGCGGGCCAGCATAGTCAGCTGCAAGGCTTATACTGACGGTATGCCGGCCACTGACCTGTTGAAAGGTTCAGCCAGACCTTTTCAACCAGGTATAGGTATAAATTTCGCCGAATCTACACCCGTATGGAGTGGGTTGAAAGCTCATGGCGAGTTTGAATGGCCGGTTGTTATCCGAAGATTTGCCGATGGTGCTGTTACAAACAATGAAGGTGACATATTCGAGTTCAGGATGACAGACAGTAAAGGGAACCCACAGGTAAACGAAAACATTCCGGCTCTACGGCTGTCTGTTCCACAAGGTCATGTTGGCGGGACGTTCATAGAAAACCCGGGACGTATCGGACCATGGCAGGCCTCCAGCGGAGATCTGTACTTCATGATGGAACCGGCTGAAACAGATAATGTGTTCATGATGATGAAATCGACTGACAACGGACGCACCTGGAACGAGGTGGATGCAGAAAACCGCCCCGAGACAAATGATCTTGAATCGGTAGACTCCCGGCTCATCGGTAATACTATTCATATCATTCACCAGGTAACCCGGTCAACCCTTTACCATGCTTTCCGTACATCTGATCACCCAACTCATCCCGATACCTGGGCTATACGTGATGAACCAGCCGGAGCGGTAAATGCAGTTGCCCAGACTGCATCGATGGTAGTCCGGTCAGACGGCAGTATAGTCGCGTTTTATCTTGGCACGGAAAAAATACATTACAGTATACGCTCAACTGAAGGAACCTGGAGTCAGGTGAGGACACTTGATCCCGGTCTTCAACCCAATCAGGCCGGGCCACAGGCTGTACTCGGTGCAAACAACATTGTCCACCTGGCTTATTTCGGAACGGATGGAACAATCTGGTACCGGCAGCTTCTTCCTGACGGGTCTCTTACTTCAAGACAACTGCTGGCAACAGGTGCGGGGACATCACGGGCTGAATATGGGGCAGTCCTTCCACTTCTCTATATTCCCTCTAAGAATGAGGTTGTCATTATATACAGGCTTTCATCGGGAACCCTTTGGGAACGAAGGATAGTGAACAATGCACCCCCTTCAGAGCCTGTCCTGGTAACCGCTTCAAAGATTGTCTCTGATGCTGTTGACTCACAACAGGCCGGAGCTGATGCCTTTATCGATGGGGAGACTGTACATGTGCTATTTATCGATGAATCGTCGCGTAGCATCTTCAGCACAGATGATAAAGGCGGCTGGAAGCCTGCTAAGCTCCTGATCGGTAATATAACCGGATCGTGGGTCCGCGGAACCATTTACACCCGTAAGGATGGTAAGAGAGTGTATGGATATATTTATGATGCAGGCTCCGATGGCGGTTCAGGAATGAACAGGTTCGGTGAGATGATGCTGAAAAGCAAATAAAGTAAATACCATTGGTGAAATAAGTGGGACATTAGAATCCCTTTAAAATTCATTGAACGTTAGAGCTATACACGTTCCTGAAGGTTGCATGACAGATTTTTTTGGCTTGTATTGTTTACTTTCTTAACTTTGGTGAAAAGCCTGATTTATAGTTGATTAAAATTTGAAT
>CAYPHL010000136.1:0-10101 GCA_964410385.1 uncultured Rikenellaceae bacterium
GATGTCCAGGTCTGAAATTCTCCCGTATCGTCGGAAAAGACAAGGAATCCTTCAAATTCCGGATAAAGGCCAAGAAATTCTATTGCTTTATCTTTTCCCATTACCATGCAGGCTGTGGCTATGCCGTCGGCAGTTGCGCAGTCAGAGGCAAGGATAGTTGCACTTAACAGTTGATTTTTCACAGGATAACCTGTTAGGGGATCGATCGTATGGGAATACTTGATCCCGTTTTCAACAAAGAATTTCCTGTAATTTCCTGAAGTGGCAAGCGACCGGTCTTTCAGCTTTATTATTGCCTGGAGCTCGCTGCCGGGAATTACATTATTGTCGGATGGTCTGTCGATACCGATTTTCCACATTGCGCCACCTTTATCGCCTTTGACCCTTACTTCACCTCCGATCTCGACAAGGTAGCTCTTAAAACCTTTTTCATCAAAATAGCGGCATATAACATCAACGGAAAATCCCTGGGCGATGGCATTGAAATCGAGGCTAATCCTGGGATCGGCTTTAACCACCCGGCTATTTCTGATCTCCACTTTATTCATACCCACAAGCTTCATCAGGCTGTCGCGGCTTTCCTCTGAAAAGTTCCTGTGGGCATCAGGTCCGAAACCCCAGGCTTTTACAAGAGGCCCTACCGTAATATCAAAAGCTCCTCCTGAAAGTTTGTTAATTTCCCTCGATCTGTTAAATACTTCAGTAAAAAGCTTATCCGGGACATCAGTCTCATTGCGGTTTATCCTGCATAGCACCGAGGAATCCTCGTAAAGCGAAAGCGACATATTGAAATCCTGAAGTATCTTCTCAACTTCATTCTGAATATCGGAAACGTTTAATTTCCCGGGATTTTCGAAGATCATGCTGTAGGTAGTACCCTGCGCAAATCCGTTAAAATTCGAATAAACCGGCTGGTCTTTACACGATGTCGCAGCAACAAGCACAGAAAGACCTAAACTTAAAAACTTCAAATACATAATTTTCAATTAAAACCTCTGTGGAACTCTGTGAAATCTCCGTGGAACTCTGTGTAATTTTCTTTTTTTAAAGAACTTACACAGATGGACACAGAGGATACACAGAGAGACACAGAGGAGAAGGTTTCAGATACCGAAGTCGTCAAATGAAATATTTTCAGCAGGCACTCCGAGGTCATCGAGCATTTTCACCACTGCGTCATTCATCACCGGAGGTCCGCAGAAATAATATTCTATATCTTCAGGCTCGTCATGCCTGCTAAGATAGTTATCATACAACACCTGGTGAATATTGCCTGTCAGTCCTGTCCATTTATCTTCAGGCAAAGGTGCTGATAATGCCAGATGAAAAGTGAAATTAGGGAAATCCTTCTCGATTGCACGGAATTCATCCTCATAGAAGACCTCCCTGAGGGATCTTGCACCATACCAGTAAGAGACTTTCCTTTTGGTCTTCAGCGTGTGGAACAAATGGAAGATATGCGATCTGAGAGGCGCCATTCCGGCACCGCCACCGATATAAACCATTTCAGTATCAGTGTTCTTTATATGGAATTCACCATAGGGGCCTGACACAATGACCTTGTCTCCGGGTTTCCGTGAAAAGATATATGAAGAGCATATCCCCGGCGGTACATTGAGGTATTGTTTTTTTACATTGTCCCATGGCGGGGTTGCTATCCTGATATTCAGTTTGATAAGATTCTTCTCGGCAGGATAGTTGGCCATTGAATATGCCCTGAAAGTTTCTTCGGTGTTCTTTATGCTGAAGTCCCACACCTTAAATTTATCCCAGTCGCACCTGAACTGTTCCTCGATAGCAAAATCCCTGAATGATGCTGAATATTTCGGGACGTCTATCTGGATATAACCTCCCGGTTCGAAATTCATTTCTTCACCATCAGGTAGTCTGACTACAAACTCTTTAATAAATGTTGCGACGTTTCTGTTTGATACGACCTCACATTGCCATTTCTTAATTCCCAGGACCGCATCCGGGACTTTAACCTTCAGTGGTTCCCTGACTTTAACCTGGCATCCGAGTCTCCAGTTGTTCTGCTGTTCTTTCCTTGTAAAGAACCCTGTTTCGGTAGGAAGGATCGATCCGCCTCCCTCTATCACCTGGCATTTACACATGCCGCAGGTACCTCCGCCTCCGCATGCAGAAGGCAGAAATACTCCGCTCGACGATAATGTTGAAAGCAGGGTGGATCCGGGTGAAACAGTCAGTTCCCTGTCGTTGATCAAAACCTTCACATCACCTTTCGGAGTGAGCTTGTCCCTTGCAATAAGAAGCATTACCACAAGGAGCAGAATAATTATAAGGAAAACAATTATGCTATAAAGGAGTGTAAGCGCAGTTGAAACAGCTAAAACCATAATATGTTAATTTCTATTATAATGTGATTCCCATAAATCCCATAAATGCTATTGCCATCAGTCCGGTAAGGATAAACGTTATACCCAGACCTTTAAGCGGGTCAGGGACATTACTGTACCGGAGTTTTTCCCTGATTGCGGCAATCCCGACGATAGCCAGAAGCCAACCCACACCTGAACCGGCTCCGAATACCGTCGCTTCAAGAATGTTCTCATATTCCCTCTCCTGCATAAAGAGCGATGCTCCAAGTATTGCACAGTTTACAGCTATAAGGGGAAGAAAGATCCCGAGTGAATTATACAGTGAAGGGCTGAATTTTTCCACGACCATCTCTACAAGCTGTACTATTGCAGCTATAATTGCAATAAATACCATGAAAGTCAGGAAGCTCAGGTCTACACCGGCAAATCCCTCTCCCAGCCAGACAAGAGCTCCTTTCTTCAGAACGTATTTCTCGATAAGGAAATTTACCGGGACCGTAATCAGTAACACAAAAATGACAGCAATGCCCAGTCCGAGAGAGGTCTTGACTGTTTTCGAGACAGCAAGATATGAACACATGCCCAGGAAAAAGGCAAAAATCATATTATCGATAAAGATCGATTTTATGAATATATTCAGATAGTGTTCCATAAAGTTCTCTTTTAATTATTTTTCAATCAGGCTCTTATCCCTGCTTCTCTGTACCCATATAATCAGTCCCACAACGATAAGGGCCATTGGAGGAAGGATCATCATCCCGTTATTTTCATAGCCTATCGAATAAATGCCGATCTTTTCCATTACCGGGTATCCAAGGATTGTCCCGGATCCCAGCAGTTCCCTGAAAAAAGCCACTATCACCAGAATGATTCCATAGCCGGCTCCGTTACCAAGCCCGTCGAGAAATGAAGGCCACGGTTTATTAGCCATAGCGAATGCCTCAAGGCGGCCCATCAGAATACAGTTTGTAATAATAAGGCCGACAAAGACAGACAGCTGTTTGCTTACATCAAAGGCATATGCCTTCAGGATCTGGTCAACGAGGATCACAAGGGTTGCAATAACAACCAGCTGAACAATGATCCTTATCCTGTCCGGGATATAGCTCCGGAGTGCCGCTATTACAACATTCGAGACCGCAACAACTATAGTTACCGACAATGCCATTACAAGCGCCGGTTTGAGCTTCACGGTCACCGCCAGGGCTGAACAAATTCCGAGTACCTGAATTGTAATCGGATTGTTTTTATCCAGCGGTGCGGTAAGCAGTTTTATATTCTTTGCCGAGAATAACGGTTCTTTTTCCTGGTCACTCATATCTCAGTTCCTGTTTTTTAATAGGTAATCATCATATTTGACTATACAGTCGAAAAGCATTTTTTCGAGTCCTTTACTTGTAATTGTACCGCCCGAGATTGCATCAACACCGTGAATATCATTAGGATCTGCTCCGCCTTTCAAAACCTTGATGGATACAAATTCCTGATCATCATAGAGTTGTTTATCACGAAACATGCTCTCAAAGGATGTCGTATTGATCTCTGCACCAAGTCCGGGTGTTTCTCCCTTGTGATCGAAGGTCACACCATAAATTGTATTCATATCCTTCCGAAGCGACACATATCCGTTAATAGGCCCCCATAACCCTTTGCCTTCGACAGGCAGTATTATAAGAGGTTCTCCTTCATCATTAACAGCCCTGAAAACTGGTAATGCCTGTTGTTCGAGAGGCTTTTTCTGTTCGCCCCTGAGAACAACCGTGAACGGATCTGTTCCCTCTGCAACTTCACCCTTTGAATTCAGGACAAAGCTCTCCTTAATATACTTTGAATATAATTCGACAGTATTTTCGCGTGTTGCCGGAATCCGGATCGATTCAAGCATACTTTTCTTTTTCTCGATCTCCAGGTTCCTTTCCTGGGCAGGCTGGAGAAGTGTAGCCGCAAGCGAAAGAAGTGCTGCCACTATCACAACCATTATTGCCGAGAAAATAAATATATATCTGTTACTGAAGTGTTTCATTTTACTAAGCTGTTTGTTGCAATTTGTGCCCGTCTGATCCTTCTTTTAATATTAGCCTGGACGACATAATAATCTATAAGAGGTGCGAAGAGGTTCATAAGAAGAATTGCAAGCATCACTCCCTCGGGGTAAGCCGGATTAAGAACCCTGAACAGAATTGACAGGACTCCGATCAGGAAGCCATAGATCCATTTACCCTTTTCTGTCTGGGAACCCGTAACAGGATCGGTTGCCATAAAAACAGCGCCAAAGGCAAATCCTCCCATCACAAAATGATAATAAAACGGGAGCGCCATGTATTCGTTTGCAGAGAATGCATTCAGGAGCAATCCCATGAACAGTCCTCCGGCAAATACACTGACAATTATCTTCCAGCTTCCTATACCTGTGGAGATAAGTATCAGCGCCCCGATAAGTATGGCAATCGTTGAGGTCTCACCGACCGAACCGGGTACAGTTCCGATGAACATATTCATGAATGACGGCAGGGAATCTGCGTTTCCCTGGGCACACATTGCAAGTGGTGTGGCGCCTGAATAGCCGTCTATCACCCCTGTCCCTGCAGTCAGTCCGTCTGTCCAGACCTTATCACCGGTCATCCATCCCGGATAGCTGAAAAAGATGAAAGCCCTGGCAAGAAGGGCCGGATTAAATACATTCATCCCTGTCCCACCGAATACTTCTTTACCCAGGATGACCGCAAAAGCTGTTGCAAGAGCCAGCATCCACAGAGGAACATCTATCGGCATTATAAGGGGAATGAGCAGACCTGAAACAAGGAAGCCTTCATTGATCTCATGACCTCTGATCTGGGCAGCCGTAAACTCGATCCCGAGCCCCACAACATAGCTTACAATTATAAGCGGGAGTAATCTCAGGAAACCATACCAGAACATATACAACAGAGAAGCTTCCTCTCCTGTTGATCTGAAATGCTGAAGTCCGGTATTGTAACAACCGAACAGCATTGCAGGGATGAGAGCAACTATAACCACTGTCATTGTCCGTTTAAGGTCCATGTTGTCACGTACATGAGACCCGGCGAAGGTAACCTTGTCCGGCACAAACAGGAAGGACTCAAATCCTTCAAATACCGAGCGAAGCTTTTGAAATTTACCACCTTCAGAGAAGTGTGGCTTAAGCTTGTCAATTTTCTTTCTCAGGGAATTCATTTATATAATTCTCAAAATATTAACTCATTTCTTTATTCATCAGATCCAGTCCTTTTCTTACAACAGACTGTATCTCAATCTTTGAGGGACAGATAAACTCACACAGGGCAACATCTTCCTCTGCTATTTCATAGATCCCGAGATTTTCCATCAGGTCTATATCTCCCGACATTATGGCTTTAAACAGCTGCATCGGATAGATATCCATAGGAACCACCTTCTCATACTGACCTGTCATAACAAAAGCTCTTTCTCCGCCGTGAAGGTTAGTGTCAAAATTGTATGATTTTGCCGGAAGAATACTTGACAGGAAGGTCCGGTGGAAGCTGAACTTCTTTGCCCCGGGAGCTGCCCAGCCGAAGAATTCGTAATAATCTCCCTCGGGGATGACAGTGACCTGCGAATCATAATACCCAAGGAAACCATCGGCAGGTATTGCTTTCCCGGTCAGAACATTTCCGCTGATATATCTCAGATGACCGGGTTTTACATTATCCCTGACAATACCTGTTACCGCACTTCCCGAGAGCATCTTGTAATACTGGGGATTGTTAACTTCCGGTCCTGTCAGTGCCACTATCCTTTCAGGATTATATCTGCCGTCAATAAAGAGCCTTCCGATAGCTACAAGATCCTGAAGATTAATTACCCATACGGTCTCTCCCTTATTGACCGGATCGAGATGGTGTATATGTACTCCGGGATTACCTGCAGGATGTGGTCCTGAAAAATATGATATTTCAACTCCCGGGCATCCTGTAAGTATGGGTGAAGGCTTTTCTTTCCCGTTCAGTACCAGGTTTACCTTTCCGTCAGTAAGCTTTAAAACAGCCGTAATACCGGCTCTGAAATATTCCGGAGGGGTATTATCGATAATGAAATTATAATCAGGAGCCAGAGGGGCAGTATCAAATCCTGATATAAAAACCGACTTCGGTTTATCCGCTGGTCTGGCAATGATATTATACGGCCTCTGACGTATTGCCGGCCATAATCCGGATTTTAGTAATTGTTCCTTTACTTTTTCAGCCGGAAGCGAAACAGGATCAGATTTACCGAAACCGATGAATTCATTCCCTTTCTTTTCAACTACAATTTCAATGATCTTACGCCGGTCTCCCCTTTCAACCGAAATTACTGATCCGCTGACAGGAGAAGTGAACATGATTTCAGGTTTCAGCTTATCATGAAACAGCGGGGAACCTGCTTTTACAACATCGCCGGGTTTTACATCCAGCTTTGGAATGAGCCCCGGAAAATCAACAGGCTTTACACCGTAAAACCCGGATTCTGCCAATCCGGATATCTTCTTTTCAGCTTTTCCTGCCAGTGGGATATCAAATCCCTTCTTCAACTTTATTGTCTTGGACATTTTGTTAAGTAACCATTAAAGAATTTCACAGAAACCGGGTTCTGTTAATTTGATAACATAGTCTGCAAATGTATAAATAGCTCTCAACAATTCTTCAAAAATGATAAAGATGATATTGTTTTTTTTGCACTATTTTTGCTGGTGCTTTCCTGCAAGCCATACAGATGAACAAAAAACTGATAATTATCACAATTCTTATTGCCGGTACAATTTTTCCGGCCCTGTCAGGTGATGATGCCCTTCAGTTCACCGATCATATCTTTGATAATAGGATAAAAACCGTTCAGCTTTACAGGCAGGAATGGAACCTTTCATATCCGATCATAAAGCTGAACAGCACAGATAAGCTGGTGTTACACTTTGATCTCATCGATGATAATCCCGGAAGCTACAGCTATACATTAATTCATTGCACCAAGGACTGGGAAAAATCTGACATCTTTACCGGAGACTATCTTGAGGGATTTACCTGGGATGAAATTACCGATTACAAAGCATCCTTCAACACTACGGTCAGCTATTTTCATTACAGCCTGATCTTTCCAAACGACAGGATAAAACCGGTCCTGTCGGGTAATTATATTCTTTATGTTTACCCCTATGATGATCAGGACAAACCTGTCCTGACACGGCGTTTTATAATTTCCGAAGAGTCTGCAAAGGTCGATATATCGATACACAGGCCGCAAACGGGAACGGGGGGAAATGAGAAGCAGCAGGTTGATTTTACTGTTAACCTGTCGGGGCCCGATATAACCGATCCGGTCAGGAATATTTACGCTTTTATCCTGCAGAACGGCCGGTGGAATAATGCAAAAAAGAACCTCAGGGCGGATACCTATGGCAGTAACGAATTAAAAATAAATGCACTGTCGGATAAGAACATTTTCAGGGGAGGTAATGAATACAGGTATTTCGATATTAAAAGCATAAAAAATTCACGGGAATACGTACAGAGGATCGATTACCGTGCACCGAATTATCACGTATTACTTACACCTTCGGCCGACAGGGAGTTCAAACCATATTTTTACTGGCAGGATTTCAACGGGAAATATTATATAGCTGTTCAGGAAGGGCGGGATCCTGATGTAGATGCTGATTATGTTTATGTATATTTCACACTTCCGGCTCAGAGTAATTTACAGGGGGGCAGGCTGTATGTTTCGGGGGCTCTGGCCGACTGGTCCTTCACGGATGATAACCTGATGGTATTCAATCCGTCACAGAATTGGTATGAATGTACGATGCTTTTGAAGCAGGGCTGGTATAATTATGAATTTGTAAGTATCACCGGGAAAGACAGTAATGGCGAAGCATCAGTATTTGAAGGCAGCCATTATGAGACGGAAAATGATTACCATGTACTTGTTTATTACAGGAATCCGCGTGAACGGTATGACAGACTGATTGCCACCGGAAGTGCCAATACACTTAACCGGCTTATTTACTGATACTCCTGTGCGTATCAATGCCATATTGCATCAATACAGTATGTTCAAGTGTCATGAATATCTCATCAAGATATTCTGTGACTGCTTTTACCGAACCGGGTAAGGTATAGACAAGCGCTTTGCCGGCGATACCTGCCACTCCCCTGCTCAGAAGAGCCGCAGGATAAGTTGCTCCATACTTTACCCTGATGAACTCCATTATGCCGGGGATCTCCTTTTCCAGATATTTTCTCACAGTATCAACTGTGATATCTCTGGGGCCGATTCCCGTACCTCCTGTTGTAAAAATTATGTTACAGGAATCCTTTGTTTCTTCCATAATTTTTCCAAGCACGGAAGGATCATCCGGTATCAGGATCCTTTTTACAGAGAATTTCAATTTACGGATTTCGAAAAAATCCGAAATCCTTTTCTCAACTTCAGGGCCGCTGAGATCTTCATATTCACCCCTGCTTGCCCTGTCGCTGAGTGTAATTATCAGTACATCAAATTTTCCCGGGAAATTCACACAATTGCTATTATATTTTCCTGAATGTCAGCAACGTACCTTCTTTTAGCTCAAGAGCACCGACAGGAATGGTTATTATACCATCCGCCTCTGCAAGAGCAGTTATGTGAGCGGAGCCATGATAATTAACAGGTCGGACACACCCGTCTGCTGTAATTGTCACAGGGATCAGAGCCATTCTTTCGGCAGATTTGCGGGAGAAATCTTCTTTCAGGGGGAAGATTTGTACTTCAGGCTGCCAGTTAAAATTCATCATTGCCGAGATAAAAGGCTGTACAAGCATTTCGAACATCATGAAGGAAGATACCGGGTTTCCTGGCAGGCCGAAAACAGCTGCGTTCTCATGGATCCCGAAAGTTGTAGGTTTCCCCGGCTGAACAGCTACCCTGGTAAACAGAAGCCTTATCCCGGCTGCTTCCAGAACCCCGGGAACAAAATCAAATTCTCCCATTGACACACCTCCTGTTATTATAACCAGGTCATTTTCCTCAATTGCAGTGTTGACAAGCCGGAGAGTTTCATCTTCATCATCCCTTGCTATTCCGTAATATCTTCCCCTGGCTCCGGCTCTTTCGATCTGGGCTATCAGCTGCCAGCTGTTTGAATTCCGTATCTGGGATTCACCCGGAATATACTGAGGTTCCACTATTTCATCTCCGGAGCTTATAACTGCAACAGCCGGCATTCTGCTGACTGAAACCGTCATTTTTCCTGCTGATGCCATTATAGCAATATCCTGAGGTTTTATCTTTCTCCAGGCTCCAAGCAACAGATCGCCGGTTCTGACATCTTCTCCCTTACAGGAAATATTATCCTTGTTATAGGTCCCTGTAAACCTTATCCTGCCTGAAGACAGCTCCTCTGTCTCCTCTTTAATTATAACACAATCCGCACCTTCAGGGATGGGTGCTCCTGTCATTATCCTGGAGCACTGGTTCCTGCCAGGTCTCTTTTCCGGCTTTTTCCCCGCCGCTATAGTCTCTATTACTTCAAGCTCATTATGAATTTCAAGTCTGCGGCAGGCAAATCCATCCATGGTTGCCTTGTCGAAGGGAGGCATATCTATATCACTTGTTACATCCTCTGCCAGGATCCTGCCGGCAGAATCAGTAAAAGGGATCTTTTCCGTCCCTGTCCTGACAACCGATCCCATTACTATTTCATATGCCTTTTCGAAGGGTATCATTTACTACTTTAGTTTATTTATGGCATCGATGAAAGTAGTCGGAAGTC
>CAYPHL010000137.1:0-9838 GCA_964410385.1 uncultured Rikenellaceae bacterium
AATTTCCCCTCCTTGAAAAAAGGAGGGGAAATGTATGTTCGTATAAACCTGTTAAATACAGTAGTTTTCGCTGCTAATATACTCCTTACGTTAACGGCTATGCGTTAATAGGGGGTTACCTTCACATCCCTGAACATAAACGGATTATCACTGAGTCTCAAAGTCTTACCGCTGGCTATAGTCACGTTCCTGAGAATGACTTCCCGGGTTCTGATATAAGGAAATTTCTCCACGTAGGAATCATGAGTCATTTTTGGATTGAAATCAGCAAATATGGCGGGTCCCCTGTAGTCTGCCGGAAGTCCGGAGTCGTCGATCTGAAGGTTTTCTATCGTTATCCGTTCAGGCATATAACATGTGTAACCGAAATCATGATCACCGGAATAAGATCCTCCGATAAGGCTTGCACTGCCTGCTTTTCCGGCTCCGGGTATGAAAACACAGTTCCGGATGAGGAATTCACCCTGCCACGTACTGCCATAGTCTGAACGCAGATTGATAAGATTTCTTCCATAGATTGTTGAATTTTCCACAGTAAATATCCCGCTGCCGATAGCATTTATTCCCTGATGCCCCAGAGTGGAATTACGTATCGTGACATTGGCGACTCCCATGTGGGCATCGAAGCGGGAAAAGGTGCAACTGTCATAAAGGAGGTTCTTACAGTAGTTGGATCCAAGTATTCCCCAGTATCTGCTGTCTTTGATGTCATTAGTCTGGCTGCAGTTCACGAATGATACATTGAGAGCCCTATTGACAGAGATGTCGTAGCTTCCCATTGATACGGTAACTCCAGCCGAGCCTATGGTCTGGTAGGTTTTATGTCCGGTAAGCAGGGTATTACGGACTGTTACATAGGAGCATTCACTGACATAAATAAAGCCGCCATATGGGGCTCCGTGGTCTCCTTCACCGGTAATACGGTGTTCCAATCCATCCACCATAACATTTGACCGCCTTATTGCGATACCCCGGCTGTAGTATGTGTATTTTGATTCGGCACTGTTGGCTACTGTTGTAAAGCGTCCCCCGGTAATTGAAAGGGTTGTCTCATCAATAGGAAGTGCAGTGATTTCAGTTATCTGATCGAAATCCCATATTATCGGAGCCTTCATATCCACTCTGCCGTCCCTGTCGACAATAAATATATCCGTCTGAGAGGATCCGTTATTCTGGTTCGGACCGAACCTGATATATCGTTTTACATTGGAATTGGTTACACTTATCAGGCAGGTGCCAGGCAGGGATATATCAAGTTTCTCCTGATTTTTCTTAAGTGATAATATCCCCTGAGGTTTGAAAGGAATATGGCCGGAACTGACGAGGAAAATATGTGAATTACGGTTCTTTACGTTTGAATCATCAATAATAAAAGCAGCATTTCCGAAATCGGTGTTAGTCCGGATAACTGCCGTACGGTCCTTTCCGCTGATATAATATGTTGCCTCATCGTCGGCTTTTACAGGATAATCGTGCTGATTGGCGAATGCATGTGTCGCAGCGATGGCATCTATATCATCGGTTTTCCCATCACCTCTGGCTCCGAAGTCACCATAGCTGACATATCCATTCGTTTTAAATCTATTCAGATCCTTATGAGATACATTTATCAGCAGCTTACCATTTTCTTTTGTCCGTAACCTTGTTTTATTCTTTCCTGATGTTATCACCACTTTTTCAGTGAGATTTTTAGTCTGTTCCACTGACGGATTTATAAAAATGAAAGACAGGAAGAAAAACAATATTATGCTTTTCATAAGGTTGGTTTTTGATTTAATCTTTTAAAAATACCGGAATGGCGGCAGATCTTAAATTTACACAATTATAAATTCTCAAACCATCAGGGTAATCCCGGGATAATTACTGAAGGATCCTGGTTGTGGCTTCCACAGTCCATTTCGACAGGGATGAGATTTCTTCAGAATTCAGCTTTGCGTTCCTGTGGATCACCAGGTAGGATTTCAATGGCATCTTACCTGACTCCACTTCTTCCTTAATATCTTCCAGCAATCCTATTTTTTCGCGTTTGCTGTAATCCTCCCATTCAGAAAAGTTCAGATTTGCTTTTCCTTCATTGATATGAGCCGATAGCAACCATGATGACGGAGCAAGCTTTGCGTACCATGGAAACTGAACCTGATTTGAATGACAGTCAAAACAGGATTTTCTAAGCAGATCCAATACAGGTCCTGTAATAAGGCTGCTTTGTGCGATGCTTTTTTCATCTTCAGGTTTATTTACAGGAATTCCGGATGGGATAAATTGTATGACAATGAGCAACACTATCAATACCAACAAAATCATTTTAACTGTTTTCATCAGGATATTTGAAGGATGTTAAAGAAGCTTATTTCAGCAGGTTGTCAGCTTTGGATTCTGCCCATGATTGCAGGGTCTTGCTTTCCCCGGGCAACAATTTCATTTCCGGATACTGTTTTACAGCATTTAAAGGTGGCATACTATTTTTGGTAAGGACCTTGATTACAGCATTTAGTTTAGCAATTTGTTCGCTTTTTTGCAGACTGGGGAGGTTATCCCACATCAGGGCATTTTTTGCATTCTGTGATTTCCCATTGGGGCTATGGCATCCGAAACATTTATTATCTATCACTTTCTTTACTTCGGCCGGGTAGAATGATCCGGTTTCCTGATAGTTCTTTTCGATATGCGAACTCTGAATTAGAAAAAAGCCTGTTATCAGGGCAATTACAACTGTTAATGAGATTTTCATAATTTCCGGGTTTTTATCCAAAGTTAATTGAAATTTATTATGTTTTTAAGAAATCCCTTACAATGAATAAGCATTGTTTTAAAATATAAATGAATATTTCAATTATGTACATTTAAAACAGCATTCGGCTTTTAAATTAATTAATTGATTTTATTGGCGAACTACTATTTTCAATTATCTTTAGGTAAGAATGGCCTTCATATAACCCGGCAGATTAACTCTGATACAAAAATCTACTGCTTCTTAAACCGGTTATCTGAATTATTATCCATTAACTTTTAAAAATAGGGAGGTAAATCAATGAGCTTTTGTAAAGATGTAATTTCATCAAAAAGAATCTTATTTATCCTTGTATTACAGGCAGTGTTTTCAGCTTTACTTTTTACTACCTGTAAAACCGAAGATTATCCCAGAAAAACCGACCGACTTGGCTCTGGCAAAGTCAGGTGGGTTGAAACATTGACTCCGGACGGTTGGACTATGGTAACTAACGAAAACGGGATTACTCTGGGATATTCAAAGAGTTCGGGGCTTCAGCTTATCCAGTCTGACGGATATGCTTTCAAGGATCTCAACAGGAACAATATGCTGGATCAGTTTGAAGACTGGCGCGTTGACTCCGACAAAAGAGCAGCAGCCATGGTCAGCGAGATTCCAGTTGAGCAGATGATGGGAATGAAGATGAATCCTTTCGGCCTGGGTCGCGTCAATCCGGATGCACTTGATGATGCAATTAAGGAGGCACTGAATTTGGGTCACAGGCAGTTAAGAGCTCCTGGTTCGAATGCGTCGGGAAGAGTGAAAGCTTCCTGGAATAACATGGTACAGGAATATATAGAGAAGCTAGATAGTATTGTATGTATTCCAGCGGTCTGGATTGCTGATCCAAGATCAGGAGACGTATCCGAATGGCCATGTAACCTGGCAATTGCAGCAACGTTTGATCCTGAGATAGGAGCTGAATACGGAAGACTGATGTCAGAAGAGTGGCGGGCAATGGGAATATCTATGCAAGTTGCCACACAAATGGATCTGGCAACAGAACCACGATGGAAACGTATTTCAGGTACCTTCGGAGAGGACCCTGCGCTGTCAATGGATATGGCAAGAGCCGTAATCAATGCCTGGCAATCTACCTACGACGATAACGGGAATGATCTGGGCTGGGGTATGCATAGCGTAAACAACCAGATGAAACATTTCCCCGGAGACGGCGCTGCTGAAGGCGGACGCGAATCGCATACCCGTGACGGTGCATACAACGTATTCCCCGGAGGGCAGTTCTGGACACATATCCTGCCGTTTGCTGCATGTATGGACTTACCTGGTAAGACTAAGAAAGTAACTGCTGCCATGACGAACTTTTCAATAGGTATTGAAGCTGATGGTTCGCCGGTTGGCGGTGAACGGGTGGCAACAAGTTACAGCTCCTACAAAATTGATTCAATATTAAGAGGAATGTATGCCTGGGATGGCTATATCCTGACGGACTTCAGCATCATAACAGGAAAGAATTACGGTGTGGAAAACCTTACTCCTGCAGAATGTATGCTTAGGATACTGGAGGCCGGATGTGATGCCTTCGGAGGAGAGGGACGGGACGGTAAAAAGAGCGTGGATCTGGCTATGGAGGCCTATATGCTGGGAGTTTCGAAACTCGGTGAAGAACGAATGAATGAGATAATGAAAAAGTCGACTGAAAGGATACTGAGAACCCACTTCAATACAGGTATTGTAGACAATCCTTACCTCAGCTCCGAAATAGCCGAGACAGTTCCCAACAATGCGGAGAATAATGCCGAAGGATACAAGGCAATGCTCAAATCTGTCGTGATGCTTAAGAACAGCGATAATATCATTCACAGTGCATTGCAGGGAGCAGGAAAACCGACAGTTTATATCCCTATGGTTTATTCAGCGGCGACTAGCGGGCGGGGAGGGGGCCCCGCATCAGCGAAGCCTGCTTTTAATCCTGAAGCAGCCGGAGAGTATTTCAATATTGTTACTGACGCTCTTGCAAAAAAACTTACAGGTCCGGCGGATGATAATGGCAGCCCAACGGTATCGCCAAAGGACATAATACGAGCATCTGCAGATGCAATAGCCCGGTGTGACTTCGCTCTTGTCAGGATTACAAGCCCGCAAAACGGGAATCCCACATATATGGGATTCGGAGGCATTACAACCGAAGGCGGGAAATACACATATCTTCCAATTTCACTGCAATATCGTCCCTATACTGCAAATTCAAAATTTGTACGATTGGAGTCCATCGGCGGAGATATGATCGAGGTGACAGAGAAATCGCCTGAAGGTTATGGCGATTTAAAGACAATAGTTAAAGAGAATCGCTCATATCTCGGCAAGACCGCAATCATCAGGAATGAAAGTGATCTGGATCTCGTACTGACAACTGCATCAGCAGCTAAAAAAGTCATTGTTGCTTTAAATGTATCAAATCCAATGGTGTTCAGGGAATTCGAGAGCAAGGTCGATGCGATCCTTGTGGGATTCGGTGGTGACAGGTCATCCTGGCTGCCCGACAAAGCTTTCCTTGAAATTATTGCGGGCAAGGCAGAACCATCTGGTCTGCTTCCGCTTCAAATGCCTGCGAATATGGAGACTGTTGAAGCCCAATTTGAGGATGTGCCGCGTGATATGGAATGTCATGTTGACAGCGATGGCAACACTTATGATTTTGCATTCGGACTGAACTGGTCGGGTGTTATCATAGACAGCCGGACGGCAAAGTATGATGTCCCGCCAATTATTGGAACACCGCCTGAGCAAAACTAATGCTTGCTTAATTTCTTCTTATAAGACCTTCAAGGTACCTTGATTTGAATTGTCTTGATGCAAGAGCCTGTTTAACAGGTGGAAGCTTTAAAATAACACCCAGAACTGCAGCAAGAGCTCTATGGCTTGCCAGTACATGATTGTCAAAGATCAGGTTATGAAGTTTCCCTCTTTCTATTGCCATTACCACAACCCTGTGGACAGAATCAACAGGTGTGATAACCCGCTCCTTTCTAGATTGAAGCACAATTGCATTTTTATTGCAGCCTGAAAGACAAACACCGCAACCCAGACAAATTTCCTGTTCCAGTTTTGCTTTTTTCCTGAGAGGATTCGATGGATCATTTGAAGAAACCAGTGTCATTGCCTCAACCGGACAAAGCGATACGCATTTGCCGCAGCCATTGCAGAGTTCAGTGTTGATTGACGGGATGAAGTTAGTAGTATGAACAGGATGCAGAAATCCGAATCTTCTTGCCGCAACTAATGCTTCACAGCAACAGCCGCAGCAGTTACAAATGAAGTTTACCCGATCTCTTACATTTTCTCCAAACTGGACCAGATTGGTACTTCTTGCTTTCTGTAAAAGATCCAACCCTTCGGATATATCTACCTTCCTGGCAATTCCATGACGGGTAAGAGAATCTGCTGTTCCGTTAAATGTCATACAGATGTCTATTTCAGCATCGCAATTCTTACCTATATGCTGCATTTTATGCCTGCAGTAACATATCCCTATCCCTATGTGAGAGGCTGTTTTAATTACTTCAGAGGCTCTTTCGTAATCAAGAACATGCAGGGAGTTTTCTTCATTTAAGGCTGATTCATTGACGAATACTCTTCCGAGCTGGGTTTCTCCCTTAGTAAAGAGTCCCTTGATAAAATCTTCTTCGACATTCATGTACTGATAAAAGAGCTCTGAAAGCTTCTTCTGGTCAATTTTATTACTGTACCTCATCAGCGAGAACTCAAAGAATCCGGCCATTGGTGGAGGCAGAGAATAAATTACATCATTCTTGTCCTCGAGATCGAGCAGGATCCCACGGTCAGCCAGATCATTCAGGACTTTCTGCGCCTCCGGCTCTTTTATTTTCCAGATCCTGGCTGCTTTTTTGGCATTGAAGGGCTTTATCGGCAATAAAGAAACAAGTCCGGCTTCTCTCTCGGAGAATAATATTTTCAATATCTCAAAAAGCAGATCAGAAGCAGGGGCACCCTGAGGAAACCGGTTGATCCGTTCTGCCAGTTTATAATAGCTGTTCTGCTTAATAGTTAAATTATGTGCCATATCTGCCCGAAGAGGTCTTTATGATCAGGTCTGTTTTAATTTCTGATGAAGTTAATCCAAAATTAAAATAATTTATCTTATCAATTGTCAGGGATACAAAGTTTTCAATCCGGACCTGCGAATAAGTATCAGTGGCGGGAGCGGATTATCTGTTACGAAATCTCAATCAGGAGGGACTAATTAAACTGGGTTTTTACAGTAAGTTGTGTATTTGTTTCCAAATTATTGAAGTAACCTATAAGTGAATACTGTCTTTGGCTGCCGGGCTTGCAAAATTATAGCCTCAGGGGATTACAATTTCCGATGGATCATCAGTATTCCCGGGATAGAACCATTGCTCATCAATAGATTCATCACTGGCTATTTTGTCAATAGTCAGCTTAATGTATTTCCCTTCTGCAGAAACGGCAATCTCTCCGTTCGGCAGAATAATTTCCCCGGTACCTTCAAAAGTCCTTGTTCCTTCCATGGTCACCCGTCCGACAACTTTCAACTCCTGACCCAGAGGTACAGGTTTCCTGAACCTGGTTTTCAGTTCCATTGTAACACCCCACAGCTGTTCATCTTTACCGTTGCATATTGATCTCGCAATTGTTTCATCAAGAATGGTTGTTGCTATGCCGCCATGCATTCTTCCGGGATAACCCTGGTGCTGCTCCGATGGATTTATAACAGCTACCAGTTCATTATTATCAGTTTCATAGAATCTGGCATGGAGTCCGGAATCATTCTTTTCACCGCATACAAAACACATTGTTGAGACGTGTTGCTTTTTCAGGATTTTATAGTTCACTTTTATAATATTTCTTGTAAAAATAATTATTCATTAGCGCGTTGCTACTATAAAAAAGGAGAACTGAATGAAATCTTTTCAGGAGAATTGTCTTAAATACATTAAATGCAGTGCTTTATAACAAAAAATAATAGTCATTTTCCAATATAAGCACAGACCAGTTGTTTGTCATTTCTGGCAAAAACATGATGGTTTGCAAATGCCGGATGAATCCATGTAACGCCAATCTTTTATTTGGTAACTTTTACACATTTCAGCTTACCCTGATCCCGGATAAGTAATTTTCCATCGACAAGAGCTATCGGACCCCAGTTTTGACCCATGTCAAGGATCTTTACAGAAGCCAGAGGCTTGAATCCTGCAGGATCCGGCTGAATAAGAAATAATGTCTGTCTGCCATCGGTAGCCATGAGCAGTCCGTCGGCAAGGATCATGCTGCCTTTATCGAAAAGCGGATTGCGCATCGTTTTCCAAATGACTTTCCCATCCATACTCATACAGCACAGACCTTCGCGTTTGTTGTTTGTCGAGAATTGAGCATAGAAATAACCATTGTACATTATTGGTGGTTTGGTGTGATCACCGAAGTCATTATGTCTGAAAATCTCTTTGACGCTGAATCTCGCATCAGCGGTTTTTTCCACTTTTATCATGACTGTTCCCAGCTCATATCCTCCAACAACCATAATTCTGCCTTCCCCGGCATCAAAAGCCGGAGCAACCTGGATTGCATTTTCCCAGTTATTATATTCCCAGAGAATTTCACCGCTTTGTGGCTTGAACCCGATTATCTTACCCATGGTCTTCTCAACGTCTTTATGCATATAATTATTCGTTGATGAAAATGCCATTACTATATGATCCTCTCCTGCTATTTTTGCAACAATGGGGCTGGCATAAGTTTCATTTGCGAATGCGTCTGTCTTCCATACAATGTTGCCTGTCAGCTTGTTAAATGCAACCAGGCCGGCATATGGGTCCTTTGAATATGACACGATAAGCAGGTCCCCGTATATAAGCGGACATTGGGTTATTGCCCACACGGGTATTTTAGTACCACCGAAATCTTTCATAATGTTCTTGTTCCATATCGGTTTATGTGTATTGATGTCAATGCAGTACAGGTCTCCGTAAGGACCGCAGGAATAGACCCTGTTGCCATCGATAGTGGGAACGCTTCTTGAACCCGGATATGAAAATGTTCCAGGTGCATCATATTTATAACTCCATAATTCTTTTCCGGTATTAAAATCAAAACACCTCATAATATCACCTGTCTTATCATCCCTGTCAAGCAAATAAACTTTGCCTGCTTTTATGACCGGGCCACCGTATCCGGGACCGATATCTGTTGTCCACAGAACTTCGGGTCCTTCGGCAGGCCAGGTACGCAGGATACCCTTTTGGGTAGATGTACTGTTCCTGTTTGGTCCAAGGAATTGTGGCCAGTCCTGGGCATATATGCCGGAAAAGAATGCAATCGAGAAAATTGCCGTAAGAAGGGGATATGATTTTTTCATCGTATTTTTTTTTGAGTAAAGGTAAATGTAATTTCAAAAGGAACAAGCACCGGAGATGTAAACCGGGTGGGGTAGGCTGATCATTTCTCTACGGTATAAATATCTGTTATCATGAAGCTTATATTTTTTAACATAGGACCACCTGAAAGTGGTAAACTAAGCATGTGTTTGCTGAAAGACTTTTAGCGTATTAAAATAATTGAAAATTGTATCTTAGTCATTTAAAGAACTAACAGGTCTTTCCATGAATTGTAATGTTGATATAAAAGGTTTTAATAAATCCTTCTTTCCGGCCATATTTCTGGCATTACTCATCGGCTGTTCACAAACTCCGAGGCTTACAGAATATGTTAATCCGTTTCTCGGAACCGCCACACTGTGGGACAGTACCGATCTCGGCTACAAGCCCACACATCGTGCATGGGGAGCGGAAGTATTCCCCGGCGCATCACTGCCTAACGCCATGGTTCAGGTAACTCCCGTGACCCTGTTTGGCAGCGGATCAGGCTATCAGTACGAAGACACGACAATCTTTGCCTTCTTTCATACGAGCATGGGGCACTGGAATCTGGGTCACGTACCCATATTGCCTTTTACGGGGGAAATATCAGCTGATAATTACCAGTCGGGCTACAGCCATAAAAACGAATCTGCTAAGCCAGGATATTATCAGGTATACCTTGAGCGTTACGGAATTAATGCAGAAATGA
>CAYPHL010000138.1:0-9737 GCA_964410385.1 uncultured Rikenellaceae bacterium
CAATGCCGGCATCAGTTGATATTTTAACAAATACCCAGGAATTCTTAAGCACAAATGTCTCGATCCTGGTAACTTTGATGTCCTCACCAGGGAGGATCGGGGCAACGGATTTTTCTGATTTTCCGGTTAATCTTTCATCTGGTTCCTTATTTCCTGTTTCGTTCAGATAAGGGACCGCACCTCCGGCAAGAGTCGAAAAGGCTGCTATCGTCCCGGTTGTCTTAACAAATTCACGGCGGGTCGTGAACTTATACTGTGTTTTTTTTGAAATTGATTTTTTCACAACCAATAGTTTTTATTAATATTTTATTCCCCCTTTTTACTATCAGAATATGGACTAAAATATCTAAATTTTCAATAATATAACATGTTATGAGATTAACATTAATAAAATGTGATTTATCTTTTTCTTTTGCTTGAAAAATGCAGGTTAATCCCGGCATAAAGCATAATAGCGATAAATGTAGTATCTGATTTTCTGATTTTCAAATCAAATGCCTTGTATTTCTAAATTACCCCTTCATTATTGCCTTGTAATTCTAAAGGATAAGTGTTCACACGGCACAATTAGTTCAAGGTAAATGAGCTGATTATCTGCAATACAAAAAGATATATTTATTATTCATGATTTATATTTATATATTAAACATATTTTTTATATTTACATAAAATTTTTACTGAAGAATTATGGTCACATTCACAAGCAGCATTCCTGAAGACCTGTCGAGGCAGTTAAATGAAAAGGCAAGGTCATTATCAATGCACAAAAACAAGCTGATCGAGAATGCTTTACGTCTTTATCTCGAATATCTTGACAGGTCAGAATATATAAAGTCTTATAAGCAGGCGGAAGAGGATGCGGATATCCTGCAAATGGCAGAAGAAGGGATGAATGATTATTTAAGGCAACTTGAACAATGAATCAGGGTGAAATCTGGCAGGCTAATCTGAATCCTTACAAGGGTAGTGAACAGGGGGGATTCCGTCCGGTCGTTATCCTGAGTGGAAACCTTTTAAACCGGCATTTACCTGTAGTTATTACTGCTCCCTTAACAACCCAAATAAAAAATTACAAAGGAAATCCGGTTTTAAAACCATCCGGGACCAATTGCTTAAGCAAGGAATCTGAGCTGCTGGTGTTTCAAATCAGGTCAGTTTCAAAAGACAGGCTCGTAGAAAAATTAGGAAATATCGATCCTGAGGAACTCGAACTTGCAATCAAAACCCTGAATGATTTATTAAAATACTAGCAAATCTTTTCCTGACCATAAATAGATGCTGATGTATCCGGACAGACTCTGCAACCAGTAGTGACAACCTTACTCCGGTTTGGGGAATTCCCTTATGGGACTGTACCTCGCATAAGATTCGAATATTTCCTTATCCGGACCGACCACGCGGGGATCTCCTGATCTTTCAAGCTCTCTGAGCAATTCAGTTTTCATCTCCTGCTCAATAGTGTTAAACCTGGGATTTCCATAAAGATTGGTAAGACAATATGGATCTTTCTTAACATCATATAATTCAAATTCCGGCCGTTTTGCATAAGCCCGGTCAAAATACCTTTTAAGATTGGGATCATTGTGGTTTTCAATCAGGAAGGATTTTGAGGGACTTGCATCTACATCTGTGAAAGCCCAGTCAGAGTGGTGGATCCCTTTTTCATCTATACCGTACATAGGACGTAATTTCCCTGTTTCTGTGTCTATTGCCTGCGGATCGCCTGCCGGCCAGAGTTCAGGTTTCATATTCCAGATAAGAAGATATTGCTCACTTCGTATTGAACGCAGAGGATATCCCAGATTGTTCCATCTGGAAGATGAATGACGCTCCCTGCCTGCGAATATGTATTTCTTTGTCTCATCAACGATACCGGATTTATCCGATTTCAGAATGTTAACAATGCTTTTGCCGAAGATCGGCATCATTCCTTCCGGTTTCGTATTTGTCATCTCCAGTATTGTCGGAGCTATATCAGTAAAGCTTACAGGATCATTCACTAACCTGTTCCCGGGAAATCCTTCAGGATAGCTAATCGCCAGTGGTACATGTACACCGTACTCATAGCTGAGAGCTTTCCCCCTCGGGAAGGGCATCCCGTTATCTCCCGTTACAATAACTATAGTATTATCCAGCTCTCCGACTGAATCGAGATAATTCAAAATTCTTGTAAGATGAAGATCGAACCACTCAATTTCCACTGCATAATCAAGCAGATCTCCTATTATAATGTCATTATCAGGAAGAAATTCCGGAACCCCGACCAGTGCCGGATCTTTCCCGTTACGCCTCCAGGAGTCTTGCTCATATGCTCTGTGAGGCTCAGTTGCGCCATACCAGAAATAAAAAGGCTGCCCTTCCTGTCGTTTCTTCATAAAATCGAGGAAATTGGCATAATAATTAGTCGCCCCGATTCCTCCTGCAGGTCTTTCATCAGAAGGATCACCTTTTTTATATTTAATGGAATTATAAGCCATTCCTGCTGCATCTTCCTCCCTCCATAATGAATCCAGCTCATTTCGTGCATACTGAAAAGGGCCGACTCCTTTTCCTGTAAATCCTGTATGATAGCCGTTTGCCTTAAGAGGATCGGCAAACGGTACATATTTCTTCAGCCAGCTGGATGCGTGTTGCCCGCTCGACTCATTCTGCCAGTGATAACGACCAGTGACCAGAGAACTTCGCGAGGGTGCTGATCCCGGAGAACCTGCAAAACAATTTGTAAAAAAGACTCCACTTCTAGCGACCCGGTCAAATCCGGGGGTATTTACAAATTTACATCCGGCAAAACTCGTATGTGCAAATGACTGATCGTCACTAATTGCAATCAGGATATTGGGATGCTGTGTGTTTCCCTTTTCTTTCGGCTGACAGGAACTGAGGAAAACTCCTCCACCCAGTGAACAGATTGCTAAGGTCGATAAGGTTCTCATTGAAATATTTTTAATAGTTTGATATATTATTTGGGCGCTCCGGGATTTTGTTATCTTTCAACCGTTTAGCAAAGTCATCCTGTTTCTCCCCAGGACTGGGCCATACGTCACTTGGGGTATGTGATTCAGACATTATCTTTTCTATTTTTTTCACAATTTCTGGGTATAAAATGCTTTGATCTTTTGATTGTTGTGGATCTGCAATCAGGTCATATAATTCTATCTGCTTTCCATTATTTTTATGAGCGAACCATTTTCCGTACCTGACAGCCTGATCTTGTTTATATTCCCAATACAGGTAGTCATGCTGTTTATGTCCCTCCTTTCCTAAAAGTACAGGTAAGATAGAAATCCCATCCGTCTTTTGAGGAACTGCAACTCCAGCGATTTCAGCGGCGGTTGGTAAAAAATCCCAGAATGCCCACACATGATCACTTACCTGACCAGGTTTTATTTGTCCTGGCCAGCGAACCATCGCAGGGACATGGAACGCTCCATCATATGAATCGCCTTTCCCGCCTCTGGTCGGAGAATCCTGATTGAAGAACTCCCGCATTGTTGGACCATTCTTAAGTTTGAGGTAACGATCCTCATATCCGCTCTGGTTCCCGTTGTCAGAAGCAAAAAAGATAATTGTGTTTTTATCTATCTTCAATTCTTTAAGCAGTGCCAGTAATTTTCCCACTTCCGTATCCATCCGGGAAATCATTGCAGCCAGTTCTTTATGCTGAATATCCCAGTCTTCATCTTTATAAATGCCCAGATCAGGAACGATTAACGGACCATGGGGTATGGTATAAGCAAGATACAGGAAGAACGGATTATCTTTATTTGCTTTGACAAAATCCAGCGATTTCTCGCAATATACATCGAATGAGTATCTTGCTCTGGAAGGATCTTTAATCCCAACAGGCATGCATTTCCCGTCTTTGTCATATGGACTTGGCTTTGAGTAATTTTCAAGTTTAAAATGATCAGTATTTTCAGGGAAATATACCCTCTCCTGATTATGGTAAAGAAATTCAGGATAATAAGTGTGTGCATGCTGCTGGTTAAGGTAGCCAAAAAATTCATCAAACCCCATTTTATTCGGGATTCCCGGCTGGTCGTGGTTGGCCAGGCCCCACTTGCCGAACAGCCCGGTTTTGTATCCTGCCTGTTTAAGAAGCATGGCAACAGTAAAATCACCATCCTGCAACGACTCGCGGTAAGATTTATATGAATTATCCCGGACCCTGGCATGACCGGGATGTAAACCTGTCATAAGACAGGAACGTGAGGGTGCACTTACTGCATTACCACAATATGCCTGGGTAAACCTTATACCTTCATTGGCAATCCTGTCAATATTCGGAGTTTTGATTTTTTGCTGACCGAAACACCCAAGGTCTCCCCAGCAAAGATCATCACTCAGAATGAATATTATGTTTGGATCCCTTTCTGTTACTTTTGGTGCATTCGTACAACCCGCGGACAACAAGCAAGCTGTTGTTAAGAAACCTGCATTGATTATTTGCATGGCTTTTTACTTAATTATAATATTTATAATCAAAACTTCAAGGAGCATTCCGATAATTCTTCTGTTTATTAGAATACTCCTGAAGCTTTAGTTTTTGATAGTAGTTAATAATTCGGATTCTGTTCCAGATTAGGATTTTCCTGTCTGGTTATCTCATGAATAGGCCATAAGTAATCCCTCTGTGCATTGAATGTGCGGATCTGAACCACTTCTCCCTTACTGTTTCTGACGTCTGCATTCATTACCGTTTCTGCTGTACGCCACCTGCGAATATCATTATAGTAGAGCCCCTCTGCAGCTAATTCAATTCTCCGCTCATGTCGTATTACTTCTCTCATCTGTTCTTTGGATAAACCTTCAGGGACATCCGGCATACCGGCCCGAAGACGGATTTGATGTAAAGCTTCATATACTGAAGCGTCACTTCCTGCAGCTTCATTTTGCGCCTCCGCGTACATAAGTAATATATCTGCATATCGCAACAATATAAAATTAATCTCCGAATTAATAATGGTTGACTGGGCCACATCATCTTTATAAGTGGTGTATTTCTTAAAACCAAATCCGGTACTAAAATATTTACTGGCTTTAACAATTGCCCCTCTGAACATATACCCGGGGATTACAATTGTTTTTTGCAACCGGGGATCCCTGTTTTCATAAGGATTTGCAGGATCATATAATGGTGATTCTCCAATAGATTTTCCATCCGACATTAAATAGCTATTTACCAAATCAAATGTGGGTGCTACGTTCATCTGGACTTCAAGCAGATTATCAAAGCTATTGGAATATTCAGGAACTTTAAATTGAATATCAAAAATCACTTCCTTATTACCTTCGCTTTCGAGCATAAACAAACCTCTGTAATCAGGAAATAATTCATACTTTTTCAGATCCATAACCGCTTTGGCACTTTGTGCAGCCTCCTGCCATCTGCTCTCATACAAAAGAACTCTCGTTTTAAATGCCATAGCAGCACCTTTGGTTGCCCGTCCAATATCAGAACCGGTGTAAGAAACCGGAAGTTCGGATATAGCATTATCAAGGTCAGTTATTACCTGGCTCAGAACTTCCTGTCGGGTGTTTCGGGGCAATTTACCATGATTTTCAAAATTGGGCGACTCAAGGATCAGAGGTACTCCGCCAAAATAGTTAACAAGGTTATAATAGAATAAAGCACGTAAGAAATAAGCTTCTGCTTTTATTCTCTTATTCAGCGCCGGATCCATCAGGATCTTATCGACATTATCGAGTAACGTATTTACTCTGCCAATTCCCTGGTAGTTTGCATCCCATTTATTCATAAAATCAGATACATTGCCAGGCGTATGGTTACCGGTAGCCAGTGCAATTTCTCCGCTCATATTATAAGAATTCGGTGATACATTTTCTGTACTTAAATTTGAAGTACCACCAATCTGACCGTTCCTGAGAACTGCATAACATCCATTTAATGAAGATATAGCCTGGGTTTCTGTCTTCCACCAGTTTGCTTCATTGTAAGTATCGCTGGAAATTGTATCTAAAAAGCTCTCACTGCATGAATTGAAAAGGCAGGTAAGCAGTAATGCAACTCCTGTATATAAGACTTTTTTCATATTTGTTGAATTTAAATTTTTAAAATATCAGATTAATTCCGGTAGATAATATTTTTGTTGTGGGATATTCAAAAATATTCTGCCTTTGAATATTCTTTTCGGGATCTGTAACCTTGTATTTGGAAAAGGTTAAATAGTTTTGAGCATTGACATAGATCCTGATCTTGCTGACATTAATTTTGTTTGATAGTTCAGACGGAAAAGTATATCCTAATTGCAGATTCTTCAGTCGTAAATAAGAGGCATCTTTTAGCCAAAAAGTCGAATTTTTTGAGTTTATCTGGGATCCTCTTTTGTATAACGAGAGCCTTGGGTATTTTGCATCCGGAGTCTCAGGAGTCCAGCTGTTGTAGAAAAAGTCCTTAGTTATTCCGGCTCCGTTGAAAAGAGGCCAGGAAACATTGTGCCATGGATAGATATCTATGCCCTGAACTCCCTGGAAGAATGCATTCACATCAAATCCTTTATATTCGAGATCCAGATTAAAGCTATAAGTAAATTTAGGCACTGATCGTCCCAAAACCCGCATATCTTTTATATCAATTACTTTATCATCATTCAAATCACGAAATTTAATATCTCCGGGAGCTGTTTTGGCATGTTGGAATGGTGAATTCTGAATTTCTTCAACAGATTTAAAGATCCCAACGGCTTCATATAAATACCAGGAGTTAACGGGGTAACCCTCTCTTATAACCGAAATATTACCATAATCATTTGTCGTATACTGAATATCTCCGGCAAGAAAATCAACATTATTATTCACGAAAGCAATATTGGCACCAATTCTATATGTCAGATCCCCGATGGAATTGCGATGGGCAGTGCTTATTTCAATTCCTTTATTTGACATACCATAAAGGTTGGTAATTGGTCCTGTAAGGTTCCCGACCTGCCCGGGAACATTGATACGGGCAAGAATATCCCTGGTAATCTTATCAAAAACATCAATGTTAAGCTCCAGTTTATTTTCCCATAAACCCAAATCCAGACCAAAATTAGTTATGGTGGTTGTCTCCCATGAAATTTCAGGATCCGATAAAGTAGTTACAGCACTTCCTGGAACTATTGTATTATTAAAAGTAGTACCTTGATCTATATTGATATTATTCAAAAAACTATAGAGTGATATGCTCTGATTTCCCAGCTGACCCCAGGAGGCACGTAACTTCAGATTATTTACAACCTTTATGTTTTGCATGAAAGGCTCTTCATTTATCCGCCATCCTGCAGAAAAGGACGGGAAAAATCCCCAGCGGTTGCCTTTTGCAAACCGGGAGGATCCATCATAACGAAAGTTGAACTCAAAGAGATATCTGTCTAAAAAGCTGTAATTTGCCCTACCAAAATAAGACATGAGTTTCGATTCAGAAGATGAGCCACCCAGGTCTTTATTAATAGTACCGGCATCCAATTCCGTAAGTTCATTTCCTAAAAATCCCTCTACATAGGCATCAAAATTGGAGCTGTTGAATGACTCCATACTAAATCCCAATAATAAGTTTACATCGTGATGTTCCGCAATCCTTTTAGTCCAGTTCAGGGTCTGGAAAAAGCTGGTATTCAAATTATTGTTATTAGCCCGGGATACGCTTCTTTCCTGTTTGCCAAATGCTCTGGCAACATCTGTTTTAGGATTAATAAGCATGATCAGCGGTACAAAAATATGAGTGTTTGCATCATATTTTGTAACAGCATAATTTATCTTATATTTAATATCCAGGGGTAAAACATACTGTCCATAAAGATTGATCATGGCCCGTTGAGTTGTGTTTTTCTGAAATCCCTCTGTTGCAAATGCTACCGGATGATAAAACGCATTATGTCCCGGAGTAACCAACCAACTGTCAGCATAAGTTCCGTCATCATATCGAACATTCGGCTGAATTGGAAGGCTTCGTGATATTCTTTCTATTACATCTCCTGCTCCTGACCAGCCCTCATGACGGTCCCAGAATGAACCGTTTATAATAGCTCCAAATTCCAGCCTGTCTGATTTTTTATAGATCACATTTGAATTTATTGAATACTTTTTAGCATCTGTTGCCAGCAAAACACCCTGCTGATTCAAATAGCCAACTGACATTGAATAGATAACATTCTCTGTACCCCCAGATAAGCGAAGATTATGATCCTGAATAGGGGCAATTGAAAACATCGCTCCATACCAGTCAGTATTTGAATAGGTTGCAGGATCTGTGCCACTTCTGTATTCATCAATTTGAGCATCAGTATACGGTTTTGGCTGACCTTCATTGACTGCAGCAGTATTCCTGGCAGTCATATAATCAACAGAACTGGTTACCATATCAGGCAGGTAAGTTGCTTCCTGCCAGCCATAATAACTGTTCAATTCTACTTTAAGTTTTTCTCTTTTACCAGTCTTTGTTGTTACGAGTATAACTCCGTTGGCCGCCCTGTTACCATATATAGAAGCAGATGCAGCATCCTTTAATACTGAAATGCTTTCTACATCATTAGGATTTACATCCTTGAGATTATATTCAACCCCGTCAACAAGTACCAGGGGATTATTACTATTTAATGTACCGATACCTCTGATACGTATTACTGCATCGTCTGCTCCCGGCTGACCACCCGCCTGGTTTATGTAAAGTCCGCTAAGCCCCTGCAATGCCTGTGTTGAATTTGTCAGTGGCCTGCTTGCAATAAAATCTGAATTTACCCCGGTCACCGATCCGGTTAAATTTACCTTCTTCTGAGTACCGTATCCAACCACCACCACTTCTTCCAGTCCTATTGCTTCTTCTGACAATACGACGTCAATCAATGATCGTCCACTAATGGGAATTTCCTGTGTAGACATTCCAATAAATGAAAGGACGAGAGTTCCGTTCTGTGGTGCATTGGTAAGAGTGTATTCACCTGACTCATTAGTAAGAGTACCGAGTGTAGTACCTTTCACAAGGACTGTTACACCTGGTAATGGAACACCCGTTGCATCTGTAACAGTTCCTTTTAGCGAAGACTGCTGCAGGTCCTCAGAGCCGACAGTACCGGCATACATGATCGCGGGAATGAGCAAGATCACGACAAACAGCAATTTTACTAAGCTTTTTTTCAAAGAACTGGAAACCAATTCTCTGAAAGTTTTGATTTTCTTCATAAGTTTCTTGTTTAAGGATTATAGAAATTAAGTCAATTCCATTTCTTTAGGTTTGTGCTTTCAATGTGAGATTTAATTGTAAACGATTGTTTGATTTCCCCGACAAAATTTAAAAGATTTCTACTTTTTGCCTATGCAAGCTTGAAATTCAAATAAAATTCAATTTTATGAGATACTATTGTTAAAAATATTTAAATAAAACCTGTCTGGTCTTACAGATGATATTTATCACAAGACTTCCACCGGAAAATAACCGGATTAAATCCGTAAAAAGATGGGATAGACTTATTGCTTATTATTCCAGCTTATAACTATCACTTCCGCTCTTTCCGTCTTCAGTGTATAACATTTATATCCCGGTGGTGAAGGAAGCGAAACCTCCTTAAGCTTAATTCCTTCTGAGGTTAGATCTTTATAATTATCATGAAACCTGATTATCATTTCTGTTCCGGTTCCTGTTTTCATATACAGTTTACTATCAGCGATATTCAGCTCAGCTTTATCGAGCCAGCCTGTGGAAGAAACAATACTGACGCCGGTTCCTTTATTTGGAATTA
>CAYPHL010000139.1:0-9698 GCA_964410385.1 uncultured Rikenellaceae bacterium
TTCCTTGCGAAATCACAGGTATTGATTCGTGGTCAGGTTTTATTAATCAATTCAATCAAAACTCCCAAAATAAAAATCTCCACGACAGAATGAAAGGCATTGTCGGCAATATGGAGAATCTCCCGTTTCAGGAGGAATATCTGGACCTGATCTGGTCGGAAGGTGCGATTTATAACATTGGATTCAATCGTGGACTAAACGAGTGGCGAAAATTCTTGAAACAGGGCGGATATATCGCAGTTACAGAAAACACCTGGTTTACTGAAGTTCGACCTGCCGAAATTCAGGAATTCTGGCAAAAGGCCTATTCCGAAATAGATACAATACCGAACAAGGTTGCTCAAATGCAAAAAGCCGGTTATCTTCCGATTGCCACTTTTGTAGTACCGCAAAGTTGTTGGACAAAGTACTATTCCATAATGCAGAAGACTCATGCATCTTTTCTGAAAAAATATACCGGCAACAGAACCGCTGAAGAATTTATTGGATACCAGAAGTACGAAGCCGAGTTATATTACAAATACAAATCTTATTACGGTTATGTATTTTATATCGGAAAGAAGTTTTAGAGTATAATTAACCAGGTTATTTGATTCAGGCTAATGAGATGTTCTTAAAATACCTTGAAAAACGTCTTCTGAAGAAATCGAAAAATCAACCTGTTTTACCACGGCCCCGGTGGGTGCAGACTGAGTGTTGACAGGACTGAATCTGAATATCTATATATGTGTGCAACAATAGTTTTTTTACAGTGAATTTGGTTTAAATTGTTTAATAATTAATCAACAATACAAAGCCATGAAATCAGGCAAAGTCAACCGCAGAAATTTTCTGAGCAAATCAACTGCTGTAATTGCAGGGGTCGGTGTTTCTTCATTACCCGGAAATTTGATTTATCAGGAGAACAACGTTCCAAAAGTCAAAGGTTTCAGAATGCTGGGCAGGACAGGCTTCAGAGTGTCTGACATAGGTTGCGGACCGGCAGCAATGACAGACGAAAATCTCCTCAGAGCTGTTCTTGACACAGGTGTGAATATAATTGATACAGCGGAGTTCTATGGCAATGGCAACAACGAGATCCTTGTAGGCAAAGGAATCAAAGGGATAAAAAGGGAATCGCTCTTCATCAATACAAAGCTTCAGATCGCGGAGAGCAATAAAAGCGAAGACATTGTTGCAAGGGTCCGGAAGTGTCTGGAAAGAATGAACACCGGCTATCTCGACGGGATGATGCTCTGGAATCCAGCGACACGGGAGCAGCTGAAGAACAAGGAATTCCACAAGGCATTCGTGCAGTTGAAGGGCGAGGGAAGGGTAAGGTACTGCGGCATCTCATGTCACGGAACAGAGTTTCCGAATCCCGACGGAAGCCGCGAGAACATGGAACAGGTCGTCGGGGGCGCCATTGAAGACGGCAGGTTTGATCACGTGCTCTTCATTTACAACTATGTTCAGCAGGACATGGGCAGGAATATTTTAAAAGCTTGCGCTGAAAGGAATATTGGCGCAACCCTGATGAAAACCGATCCGTTCGGCGGGGCCCTCATAACCATGAGTGAGCAGAGAATCAAGGCTATGAAGGAAACCAATACACCTATTCCTGAAAATTTGAAGAGGCCATATGAATTGATAACCGAGAGGCAGAAAAAGGGCGAGGAATACCTGGCCAGGATGGGATTTTCCGATCCGTCATTCAGAAGGAAGGCAGCTATGGCTTTTGTACTCGATAACCCTGCAGTAAGTACTGCATTCGTCACGTTTATGTCGTTTGACCAGATAGAGCCTTATATTTCATTATCAGGCATTAAACTCAATGCCGGAACAAGCGAAAACATTGAAATGCTTAAAAACAATTACGGTCATCTCTATTGCCGGCATGCGTGCGGTATCTGTGAGAGTATTTGTCCGCATGGAATCCCGGTCAATACAATCATGCGCTACCATCATTATTTTCTGGGTCAGAGGCGCGAAAAATACGCGATGCAGAAATACAACGAGCTCCACGGTCCGAAGCTTGAGAAATGTGCAGACTGCAGTGGCATATGCGAATCAGCATGCCCTTATGGGGTTTCGATCAGGGCACTCATTGCATCAGCACACCAGGATCTGACTTTGGTTCCGGAGCAGGTTTGCTGAAATATTTATTCATCTGCAGACCTGACATCAGTTTATAATACAAAGCAATTATCTTTTGATAATCTTTCGCAGGGTGATCAGGTGCTTTTAATAAGTCAAATGACTGAAATAATGTGCCCTTTACCAGTTTAAAATCCACATACGAGCCCGAGCCTTCAAAATTGTTAATATCCTTGAATAAACCAAAATTCCTCTCAGGCCTGGTTTCCAGTAAAATTCTATGCCGGTAAATGATACTTTGTAACAGATCCTCAGATTTAACCGATGTTACTGATATCTCTTTTTTATTCGAAACTATCCTGCCATAACCTAATAAATCGTGGCTATCTTCATTTCTGGCTGGATCATAAGGAAACCCAAATGCTCAGGCAACAGCTATAGGAGATGATAAGACAGACAGTATATTTCATAAAAAAAGGGAAGCAGATCTTCCCTGAAGTTGGCGGTGCGGACGGGGCTCGAGCAGAATTTTTAATTGCCATTTAATGAGCATCTTAGCATTTTCTTGTGGCGGATTTTGTGGCAGATTTTGTGGCGGATTTTTATATCTTTGTATAAAATCCGCCATCAATGAAATTTGAAAACCTGGAAATCCGCACAAATCCATTCAAAAAATCACCTCCACGAAAGAAAGATGGTTTACACCAACTGAAAATAAGGACCTTCATCGGCTCCAATGATCAGGGTAGGTTTCGCAATAAGATTACTCTTGAAATAAAAGTACAAAAGCCGGACAATCTGACCACACAAAACGGTCAAAAAACTCATATATGATATTCTTATTCAAACGATGGACAATAAACATCATCCATTGTCTTATATTTGAAATCAAACAAAGGACAATAAAACACATTTACTGTCTTTTGTTTGATTTTTTATTATCTTTGTAACTTATAATAATTAAACGCTTTGGCTAAAAATTTCATATTAGAGCAACTTATTAAAGAATTCAAAGGGAAGCCGTTCTTTACCAGGGAATCATTGTTGGCTTTCTACAGGCAATTTGATCCAGACTTAAATGAATCAACATTCCGTTGGAGGTTATATTCCCTAAAAGAAAAACGAATTATCACTCCCATTTTCCAAGGCCTCTTTACGCTTAATTTTAAGCCGGATTTTAAACCTGATGTCTCTGACGTAGAAAAAATTGCAGGCAAGGTTGAGAAGCAATTTGCCACTATGAAATATTGCATCTGGTCAACGAAAATAATCAGTGAATTCATGCTGCATATTCCAGGTAAGTTTATGACCATTCTGGGGGTTGAGCAAGACGCATTAGAGCCAACATATGAATATCTGAAGACCCAAAATTATAATAATGTTTTTATCGAACCGGAAGTAAAAGAAATTGAACGCTATATTATCGAGTCGGAACAACCTATAATTTTACAGTCTTTAATCTCAAAAACACCAATCCAGAAAGTTGGGAGGATTTATACAGTTACTCTTGAAAAGCTAATAGTAGACCTGTTTTGTGACAAAAACTTGTTTGTCGCTTTCCAGGGAGACGAATTAGTTCATATTATCAATAACACATATCACCGTTACTCCATAAATTTCACGACATTATTTCATTATGCCAGAAGGCGGGGAAAAGAGGCAGATCTTAAGAACTTCCTGAAAACAAAAACAGATATCCAAAAAAATATTATCAATGATAAAGCCTGAATCACTTTCATCAGACTGGATAGCCGGAAGAAGAAAGAAATTCGGGAAAGACCCAACCATTATTGAGGGTATGATATATGCTTTGTATCTCCTGCAGCACCTCAAACTTTCTGGTCTTGATTTCATTTTTAAAGGCGGAACCAGTTTGGTACTATTATTAGATCAGCCAAAACGGTTTTCAGTCGATATAGATATTATCCTGGATCCTTCAATAAAAAAAGCTGATCTGGAATCATATCTTAGGCAGATAGTCAATTCCAGCAGCTTTATCCGGATGGAACTGGATGTACGCAGAAGTTACCAGCCAGGTATCCCAAAAGCACATTATAAATTCTTTTACTTATCAAATTTTTCATCCAGAGATAGAGATGGGCACCCTGTTTCAAATCCTGAACGTGAAACATTGCTTGATATTGTTTTTGCGGAGAACCCATATCCTTTGCTTGTTGAAAGAT
The DNA here is from genome assembly GCA_964410385.1 of uncultured Rikenellaceae bacterium. Taxonomy (GTDB): domain Bacteria; phylum Bacteroidota; class Bacteroidia; order Bacteroidales; family VadinHA17; genus LD21. Next base: position 4,260 of record CAYPHL010000139.1, read on the forward strand.
CTTTACAGACTGAATGGCTAGATACTGATGGAGAGATCTCAATAATAAACTTGCCTGATGTGGATTCAATTATAGGAGATAAGATGACTGCCTATGCTCCAAATACCACTGGCGTTCCTTATGGTATGGAGAAAGAAAAAGAAATCATGAAGCAATTATTTGATATTGGGTGTTTATTTGATCATATTGTTGATATTGATGTCGTAAAAAGAGCATTTTATAATTGTGCAAGGTCAGAAATTGAGTATAGGCCGGACCGAAAGATTGAATCGCCTGACCAGGTATTGAGGGATGTTATTGAAACATCTTTATTGATCTCACGAATAGAAAGCATATCATCCAATGAAACAATTCGGGATTTAAAGGAAATATACACAGGGATTAACCAATTCAGACATTATGTTTTTGAAGGTACCTTTAATTTAATGGATGCAAAGCTTGCTTCTTCGAAAGCTGCTTATCTTGCTGCAATAATATTTTCTGATTATAAAGGAGAAATACAAAAGTACAATCAGGGAATTCCGCTAACTGATTACCTGATAGCCAATCCTGATTATAATTTCCTGAATAAACGTCTAAAGTTTGTAGCTGGAGGAGAAGCTTTATACTATTGGCACAAAACACTTCAGCTTTATTTTCCGGACAAAAAATAACCATTGAAGCTTAAATAGTTGATTGCAATCAATCTCGGATAAGTTTGTTCCTGTCTATTGGAACCGGTCCAAGCTCCTGGCCAAACAATTTCAGTACCTGATTTACTTCATCTATTCTCATAGTAGTCTTCCCCTGTTCCAGATCACGGATAAATCTCAACCCGACACCAGCTTTAATGGCTAATTGATACTGTGTTAGTTTCAATAATTTCCTTCTTTTTTTAAGGTAAACTACTATTGAATTTGCTCCTGGACTCATTAGTATACCATTTCGACATAAAAGTATATTTATATTATTAAAATATACCCGATAAGGTATATAAATAGCATAATTTCAATAAATTATACTCGTTCGGGTATATAAAATAAACATGCGTAATAAGTAGTACCCATATGGCCTTTCATCCAGGATTCAAATTTTTTCCAATAAAAACGATAATCTGGTCCGGATTAACAAATATTTTCCAGCAAGAAGCAATAAATGGATAATATTTTCCAGAGAATGATAGAAAAGCAAACGATAGATCATGTTTGATGAAAGTCAGAAACTGCGAAGTCTGTTTCATTAAAAATGTTATAAAAAAGGTAGTATTACTACCAATATTGTAAAATATTTAATGACTCATGGTCTGTGTCAATTAATAAATCAGAAATCAAACTCCATTAGTTCTACATCCTCATTAACTTCATTCCATAACCTGATGGACATTTTCTCATCAAACTCCTGGTTGTCAAAAAGCCTCCAGATGACTTTCGTTCCTTTCATCAGGGTATGTCGAACTGTAATTATCTGGTTACTCGAAAAGAAAAATAAGCTGCAGAATAAATATCCACGTTCAAAATGGATATCTGTGAGACGTACAATATCAACCTGTTCATTATCCTCATAAGTATAAATGTGATTCAGTTTTACAACCTGACCTGTAGTGCATATGCAGTCACTTTTGATAAAGTACCATGAAGAAATGAAATGACAACCAAGCCTAAGAATCAAACCTTTTAACTGTATCAATAAACGAAGGATGAAGAATTGTACTTTGTAGTTTAATGTCCTCACAATTATTAACTTTTGTGTATCCCCCGGTATCCCTCCCCCCCTGGGCACCCCTAATATATCACTGGGGTGCTGCATAGAGAAGTTATATCATGTATTTATTATTTTTCTTTTAATATAAATACCTGGATATTTAAGATCCGACCATAGAATCAAATGTAAAAAAAAACCAGAAAATAAAATAATCTGGCCAAAATTGACTTTTGAAAATTTTTTATAAAAAATTATAATTTATTCCAGATTAAGAGTTTGATAGACTAAGTAAATTGATACTCCTGATCACTCTTTGACTGCGTTGGCTTATTGCGTCAGGCCTACCTAACTGATTTTTTTATAAAAATTCTACATCAGATGTTTTTGAAAGGCTGAATGCCAAGTTGCAGCTAACCATTAGACAGTATGAAAAAATAAAGATTCCAGACAAAACTCAGAAGAATACTTTTCAAAAAGAGTTAAATTTAAATCACTGATCCTCCCCCTATATGGAATAGTCATTGTTAGAATGATATAAAGAAATATTATGAGAATTTTCACAGTCGATGCATTTACTATGTTCATTTTCTTAACCGGACAATTGTTTTGCAGGTTTTAAACCTGGGCACAGGATATAGTCTCGGTAAACTCAATCCCTTATCCAGCTAATCCCTATTCATTGCTTTTTCTCATTGGCAACTGCCTGCAATGCCCTGATCATCATCAGAAGGGCAGTTTTATTTTCATCTGTGATATTAATGGTTCCAGCAACATACAGATCCTTACCAGGGGAGTAGTATAGAAATGAACCTGTCGAACCTGAATGACCCCAGACGGGAAGTGCCTTACAGATTATCGAAGGAGCTGCAAACTCCATTGTACCAAATCCGTACTTAAATGGCCCAGTGTTCTTTATTGAGTTCCAGTGATGCATCAGCTCCAAGGTTGATGGCCTGATAATATGCCCTGTACTCAGTGATTTCAAAAACATTACTTCCTCTTCAACCGTTGAGATAATACCACCATCTGCCCAGTAGAACGGACTCGATCTCATTTTAGTAATATTATCATTTTTTGAAAATACATCGGCTGTAATATCAGAAGATTTAACCTGGCGAGGCGGGTCGCCGACCAGCCATGTATGCCTGAGATTCAGTGGTATAAACAGTGATTCATTTAAAACAGTTGGAAGTGGTTTGCCGGTCACAGCCTCGATTATCTTCCCCAATAACTGATAATTTGTGTCGCTATAAAAAGCTTTTTCACCTGGTTTTGATCTTGATATCAAATCATTCCTCACCCGGGCGATCTGATCTTCCACGCTCCATTGCTTCTTCTGGTCAGATTTGAAAATTTCGAAGAGAGTCTTTCCATCTTTACCTTTTTCATCATAATAGTCCGGAATGCCGGATTTATGTGATAATAATTGTTCTATTGTGATTTCATTGGAGTAATCATGTCCTTTATAAACATTCAGGCCGTGAATCAATTCCTTAGGAAGATATTTTGAAACAGGGTCATCCAGGTTAAGTGAACCTTGTTCAAACAATTTCATTACTGCTGCTGCGACATATAGTTTTGTTATACTGGCCAGATAAATAGGTGTATCTTTCGTCATAGGTATGTGACCAGCTTCATTTGCTATGCCTGACGCTCCTGACCATGTGAATGAACCATCTCCTTTATATACGTACAAAACACAGTTTTTGATTAGTTTATTGCTGTTGACTATGTCTGTTACAATATGTTCTAGATGCTGACTGGCATTTGTGAATTTAGGCCTCGTTATTCGCGAAAAAATTAACAAGGCTATAAGAATTAAAATTGTTATCAGTATTGCTAAATAAACTATTCTGGATCTCCTTCTGAATCCTCCTTTTGTCTCTATATGAGAATTATTGATGTTTTCCACATTCACCATGTCAGCAATAAAATAAATTCTGATTTATACTATATCTTCCTTCTTGTACAAGTTTCTGACCTGTGGGAGCAACGTCACTAAAATCATTACAATCGCATAACCCATATAAAAAGTATGGACCCAGTATACAGTCTGAAGGAAAATCATTTCCACCTGAATCCAGATAATAAGGGCAAATGCGACATAGATGCAGAATGTCCATGACCAGTGCATGTCTTTAAAGAAGTTTACTTTCTCACATAACTTGCATTCAGGCTTTTTTAGTAAAGCAAAAATTAAAACACCTGGAATAATCCCGAGGGTAGAAAACAAAACAATACCAGGTATTAAGAAATCCTTAAATGGGGAGGTCCCCAGATTAGATATCGGCATTCTCAACAATTCGCCATTTGGTGAGAGGATTAATGCAGCACCTCCGAAGATAGCGCCAATAGCTAGGAAACCCAATAAAAATATATGTATTCTCAGACTTATATTAGTTTTCATAGTTTGACAAAATAAAAAATATTGAACGGTCGAAGCATATCAAAATTGTCAGTACTTATAATTTATAAAGTTATATATATTTTGGATTTACAAGATTATTAATTTATTGCTACTGACTAATATCCATCTGAGAATCCAATAACATTATGCAGAAGGGTTTGATAATATTCTGCTATCTTTACATCAAAAAGCTTCAGTCAATGAATTACCTTTTGCGATATATTTTATGGAATTATTCCACTGTCAATGATTACAAAAAATTTCCTTCCCAGGAAGTATTAAATAGTTCATCCTTTTTCTCATTTAAAGAAGATCATGAAGAGGAAAACTCAGTATCAGATTTGATAAACAGGATTGAATATACCTATAAACGCAAGAAAATAGTAAAAACATTAAATGAGTTCCTGATAACTACCGGTACCACGGCTTTTATAATCATTAAAAACGATTCAATTCTTTTTGAAAAATACTACAACAACTGCAACCGTGATTCAATTAATACTTCATTTTCCATATCAAAATCATTCACATCTGCCTTGATTGGTTGTGCAATAGACGAAAGATATATCAATAGCGTTTCAGATCCGGTCACTGACTATATACCTGAACTTAATAGCAAAGTATCAGACAAACTGGCAATCAGACATCTTCTGAGCATGTCTTCAGGAATAAGATACGATGCTCACTATTATCCATGGTCTGATGAGCCTAAATCATACTATTACCCTGATATAAAGAATTTAATCCTTAAATCAGTAAAACAAGAGTATGAACCCGGACAATACTTTAAATATGTGAACTACAATACTATTTTACTGGGGATGATCCTTGAGAGAGCCACAGGTTTTAATCCGGCCAGCTATCTTCAGGACAAGATATGGAAAGCCATAGGGATGCAATATCCGGCATCGTGGAGTACAGATAGTTTAAAAACCGGCTTCCCGAAAATGGAAAGCGGAATTAATGCAAGGAGTATTGACTATGCAAGATTTGGGCGACTATTTTTACAAAATGGAAAGTGGGATGGCAGACAGATATTATCTGATTCCTGGATTTTTGAATCAACGTGTCCACCCAATATTGACAATGAGTCATATTTTATTACCAAAAACTATTACCCGTATTCAATATTCTTCAGAGACAAACAATTATTCTATAAATATGGCTGGTGGGGATTCAGGAGAGATAAAAATTACTATGATTATATGGCATTGGGAATCTTCGGACAATTCATTTATACATGTCCACAAAAACAAATAATAATAGTTAGAAATGGCAAAAAGTGGGGGGAAATTGATTGGTGGCCAAGTATATTTAAAACAATAACGGAAGAACTTTGATGATTTTACACC
>CAYPHL010000140.1:0-9578 GCA_964410385.1 uncultured Rikenellaceae bacterium
CGGATTCACCACCTGCCCGATAAACAGAAGCGTATTTGTTGTACGTTCCCTTATCGCGAAGATGAATGACTTGTCGATAATGAATTGCTGTGGTTGTGGTGGAAGACTCGTGTTGTAAATACCTATTGTTGTAACAGCAGCAGCTTCTGTTCCCTCCTCATCAACCTCAACAAATGTGTTCTGTTTCACAAAGCTGACATAAATCGAATTATTGGATATTCCTGAAAGATCGGCCTGGTACGGAATGAATGCATTAACCATTCCCATGCTCCGCAACTGGTCATTGAGATACTTCTCGTACTCGAATTTGAATTTCGGCATAAAAACTATCATTTTACCGAATTCAGGTTTTCCGTCAAATTCTGTAGTAATCTGGCTCCAGGACTGAAGGGTGAAAGAAGGATAAAACGAGCTGAGGGTTCCATCCGGGACTATCACAATCATTGTAAAATTTGTACGGCCATAGGGCATTTCAATAGCTTTGAAACCATTACCGGAAACAACCTTTGAACCCACCTCGCCGTTCATTGTAGGAACATCCACTGCATTTCCGCCGTCGGGATTAAAAGTACGTTCCTCCGTCTTTGATTTATCAAACTGATAGCTCCAGTCGCCATTGAAATACAGTGCATTCATTATGAACATGACTGCATCGGGATCGATCTCATCCAACACTTTTGGTATTTTACTATTGGTATTGTCGTTAGCCCACTTATTAATTGTTGTAAGAGCTGACGGGGCATTAAAGTCGAGATCGTCAACCGTGGCCTTGTAATCATTTTTCATCGTGGAAAGAAATGGCGCTTTGATACTGAATCCGTTTCGATAGAAGATTGCATTTGCAAGAGCCAGCTTAACTTTAGGATCAACAGTCAGCAACTGGGCGACAAGACTTTTATAGGCTTCATTGATATCATTGATTGTCAATCCGGAGGGATATTTAAGTGCTCCCTGCAACTGGGAATAGGTATCTCCACCACAACCATTAAGCAGCATAGTGAGGGCAGTGCTTGCACTGAGGGGAGAAAGCATCAGGTTCTTGTTTTCCTTCTCAGCAACTTTCGTGAAAAGTTCTATGCCGAATTCATTACTGCTCTCGATAGCCTGTGGCGAGTTTGCAGTCAACGTGATGCTTTTTGGTGTCAGATCCTGTTCAGGATTGTCATTCTTTGAACATGAACCGGTAAAAATAACAGCAGCCAGACCTGCTAAGAATAATATTGCATTGTTTTTCATGAGATTATCTTTTAAAGATTTTAATATTGGGTTATTACACAGAACTGATACGCAGAGATTATCTGAAACGCTGCAAAATTTTTCTGTTTTTCAGAAAAAATGAAGGAATTAATTGATAGTGAAGGATCCTGGCAGGAATCAGCCAGTCGGGAAAAAGTTAAATATAGTCGAATAACTCCTGAATGATCTCAAGACCTACATTCTTTCCTTTATCTTCATATTTCAGATTATTATGCCGGTCAAGCAACTGCAGATGAAGCTCTGAATTTATGCTTTCCTTAATTCTTCTCGACATTTCTCCTGAAACAGGTGCCTTGAGGTCGTAAAATGAGTTTTTGACCACCCTTATCTTAAGCTTATGAGTTTTATTGGTAAGAGTTATCTGAAGAATATCTTTATTATTCTGAATTTCTGAAAAGGTTGATTTATTGTAAGTAGTGAACAGGTAGAATTGTTTATTAAAATACAGGAACGAGATCAATCCGATAAAGAACCTTCCCATCCATGGGATCTTTGCAAGTGAAAGCATGAATGATGTATCATGTATGCTGAAATTATTACTTTGCACCCAGATCCATGCTTCAGGAAATGATACACCCCAGTCCTTTTCAGTATATCCTTTCCCTCCGTCGAAGCTTATGACATCATTATTAAGCGTTATCCTTCCTGAAAGATCATGATTAACCGATACTATTCCATGATTACACTCCATGAAGGGAACAAAGGAATACCATCCCATTATTCCGGGTGAAAATATGCTACGGGGATAAGGAACAATATTCCTGAAGTCAATCTTCCCCTTAAGATTAGTTTTTTCTGACTGAATGTCAAGTTTAATTCCGCTGCGGCTGAATACTGATGACCCAACCGTAATATCAAATTCTTTTGTTTCCCACCGGAATTCATCAGTAGGATATCGGACATAGTCTGTAAAACCTGCAGATCCATTCATAACCTGAATGAATGAATGCGGATCATTTTTCACAATTGAAATTCCGGGGATAATCGCAACGGTGTTTGACAGATCTGCAGTTACCTGTTTGAAATACCATCCCTCAAAATAGTTTTTTCTTCTTAAATTGCCCTGAAAGACTTCAGGTTTATACAATCGCATAAAAATGATAATTATAATGCCCTGAAAATAAACAAAATATTTTTCAGAAATTCACAAAAAAAATGAATTTATGAGAATCCTTCTCACCGGAGCGACCGGTTATATTGCACAAAGACTACTGCCGGTACTGCTTGGTAACGGGCATGAAGTTATCTGTTGCGTCCGGGACATCGCAAGGTTTAATTTTTCAAAGTACAATTCTCCGTTATTATCTGTTATTGAAGCTGATTTCCTTAAATCCGTTACCTTACAGAATATACCGGATGACATTGATGCCGCTTATTATCTTATTCACTCAATGTCGACCTTAAAAGGTGACTTTGAAAAAATGGAGGAATTATCTGCCTCCGGCTTCAGGGACAGAATTCAGCAGACAAAAGTGCGGCAGGTCATTTATCTCAGCGGGATAGTCAATGAAGAGAAGCTGTCGAAACATCTTTCCAGCCGGAAGAATGTGGAAAGAATACTTGGCGCCGGTACATATTCATTAACAACTCTCAGAGCAGGAATAATTATAGGTTCGGGCAGCGCTTCCTTTGAAATAATGCGCGACCTCGTGGAAAAACTACCGGTGATGATCGCTCCAAAATGGCTCAATACAAGGTCCCAGCCAATCGCAATAAAAAATGTGATAGAATTCCTTTCAGGAGTACTGCTTAATGAGAAAACCTTTAATTCGGCTTATGATATTGGTGGTCCGGATATTCTTACCTATAAGGAAATGCTGCTTTCCTTTGCAAGAGTCAGGGGGCTTAAACGAAGGATATGGACTGTACCCGTGATGACGCCAAAATTATCATCATACTGGCTTTATTTTATCACCTCAACCTCATATTTTCTTGCACAAAACCTTGTTGACAGCATGAAGGTTGAAGTGATCTGTAAAGATAACGACCTGAAAGAATTACTTTCTATTGAACCAATCAGTTATGAGGAGGCTGTGAGTGAGGCATTCGAGAGGATCGAGATGAACCAGGTCACATCAAGCTGGAAAGATGCTTTTGCATCCGGCATTTTAAAAGAAGATATTTCAAAATTCGCCGAAGTACCGGTACATGGATGCTATTTTGACAGAAGGGAGCTTCCTGTCGCTGACGTTGACAAAGCACTTGAAAAGATATGGTCACTTGGAGGAACAACCGGATGGTATTATGGTGACTGGCTATGGGGATTGAGGGGATTCATTGATAAATTATTCGGGGGTGTGGGATTAAGAAGAGGCCGAAAGAATCAAAATGACCTGTCACCCGGAGATGCCCTCGATTTCTGGCGTGTTCTCATAGCCAATAAAGAAGAAAAAAGGTTACTTCTGTATGCTGAAATGAAACTGCCGGGTGAAGCCTGGCTGGAATTCCTGATTGACAGGCAGAACATATTGCATCAGACGGCAACTTTCAGACCACTGGGTTTATGGGGAAGAATATACTGGTATAGCGTTCTTCCTTTTCATGCTTTCGTTTTCAGAGGATTGATCAGAAAGATTGCCGGTAAATAGAAACGGCAATAAATAGCATTAAATAAAATCCGGAAATAAAATCCGGTTATTAAATATGGACGGTCAGTATCAGGGCAATTTATTTTTTCCAGAGCTCTTTATAATAGACATCTTTAAAATATTGTGATCCACTTTACATCTGATGCAATTTTTGAATCAAAACTATTTTGCTTCATCTGATGTTGACCAGGCTTTATAGGAATTGAAAAATATTCTTACAATAACCTGACTTTTACTGCAAATCTATAAATTGGACTTCCCTGTATGTTATTCCCTGGTAAGGAGATATCAGGCCGGCTTCATACAGGCAGCCTATATTCCCTGTTCCCAGCAGTACTATATCCGAATAAGCAGAGGGACCGGAGAATAAAATCATTGATCTCCATGTTTTGCCTTCGTCCCTGCTTGATCGGAGAGTCATATTCCTTCTTAAATTCTCATCTGCAGGATTGAGGAACAAAAGTAAATTAAAATCAGGCTCAATACTGATTATACTGCCCTGGCAAATGGGTTCAATCAGGACAGGATCGGAATATATATTGCTCCATGTTATCCCGCCATCACTGCTCAGTGATACTTTTCTTGACTTCTGCGTGCGGTCGTAATTCCTCATGTTCAGCATCAGTCTCCCATTTCTTAGCTCAGCCACAGAACATTCGTTTACCTGGTCCTGAGGAGTTGTACCCCCAAGCTTCCATGTCTTTCCATGATCGTCTGAGTATATTATATGAGAGAAATACTTATTTGTCCCCGATTCAATATGATCACAGGGGATAACGAGGCGGTCTTTATATTTCCCGTTCATTATCTGGATACCGTGACATGGCCCTGTGGCATACCATGTCCAGTTGCCTTGCTTGGTAGTTCCGGTTATTTCTTCGGCTACCGACCAGGTTTTACCATCATCAGAAGACATAAGGACAAAAACCCTTCTTGTATCCTTGCTTGTTCCCTTAATTATTTCCGGCTCATGATCTTCTCCAAGGTTCCATGTCGACAAAAGATATATATTGCCGGTCAGTCTGTCGACCACAGGAGCAGGATTTCCACAGACATTATCTCCATCATCCCAAATGATACTCAGCTCACTCCATGTTTTACCGTTATCTTCAGATCTTTTTACCACCAGGTCGATATCGCCTGTATCGGAGGAGCTGTTTTTTCTGCCTTCGGCAAAAGCCAGCAATGTTCCCCTGGTGGTTCTGATCAATGCAGGGATCCTGAATGTATTATATCCGTTGGTACCGCTTTCGAACAGGTAGTTTAACCCTGAATCTTTCAGATTCTTACCATTCTTCTTCCAGCTTCCTTCCCGGGCCTGGAGCATTACTGATTCTCCATTATTCACAAATACATGCCTGGTCATATTATCTGCAAGGGTCCTGCAGCTGCAGGCAAAGATACCAAGGATAACGATCTTCAGAAGAACTGAGGTTTTTGATGCCATTAATATATTTATTTCATTATTATTAAATATCATGTTACCAGGTATTGCCCGGAGGTAAATCATCGAGCTTGAATTTAAATATTTTTATTGAATTATAGTGGATCCATTACCTTATGCAATACTCCTGATCATTGAGAATATGAATCATGTACTTAAGGAATGTGATTCCGACGTTCAGTTGAATATGGAAACTTACAAAAACCCAGCTTTACCGCTCAAAGCCGGACTGGTTGAAGATATAGTCGGTTTTATTAATAGTATTAAAAAACCGGGACAAAGAATGACTATTATTTAACTTTTACAGGAATTTCTGTCAAGGATAGCTTTTCACTGAGTCCATTATCATGCTTAATATTTTTGGTCCTGTAAATTACACCGGGAGAAAGCCGCATTCTACCAGGCTCTCTTTTCCAGTCCGGGGAAACGCTTATAGCTGCCGGATAATAAACGTAATCCCTTAGGAGCCCCTCTACCTTTCTTCCCTTCTCCTTTCACTCCGTTCATCTCTCTCTACGCATCGCACCCCGCTCTCACTGCTCTTTGCCCTTTGCTCTGTACTCCCGCAGTGGGGGATTTGGCTTCGCCGAGCTCGCCTTCGGCTCGGTTCGTCGTTTCACTCCTCAAACTGAGCCCTGAGCATCCTTACCGGGGATCAATCACCTGCCCTATAAACAGCAGCGTATTGGTTGTCCGTTCACGTATTGCAAATATGAATGACTTATCGATAATGAACTGATCAGGCTGTGAAGGCATACTGGTTAATTTTATGCCTATTGTTGTAACAGCTGCTGCCTCTGTTCCTTCTTCATCAACCTCCACGAAAGTATTCTGCTTGACAAAGTCCACGTAAATCGACTGGTCTGAAATTCCTGAAAGGTTTGCCTTGTAAGGATTGAATGCATCAACCATGCCCATGCTCTGTAACTGGTCGTTCAGATACTTCTCATAATCGAATTTGAACTTTGGCATAATGACAGTCAGTTTATCGAAATCAGCAATTTCATCCAGGTCAGAAGTAAGCTGATTCCAGGATTCCGGGGTGAAAGAAACGTTAAAAGTGTTTAGGGTTCCTCCAGGGACTATTACCACCATTGTGAAGTTTGTACGGCCATATGGCATCTCAATGGCTTTCCATCCATTCCCGTAAACGGCCTTTGAACCAACCTCACCATTCATCGTACTGACATTTACAGTATTACCACCGTCCGGATAAAAAGGACGATCCAGTGTCTTCGATTTATCAAACTGATGACTCCAGTCTCCGTTGAAATAAAGGGCATTCATTATGAACATAACCGCGTCACCGTCAATATTGTCCAGAACCTTTTGTATTTTCTTATTTGTATTGTCGCTTGCCCATTTATTGATAGTTGTGAGAGCTGAGGGTGCACTGAAATCGAGGCCCTTTATTTCAGCGCTGTAATCATCATCCATGACAGCCATAAAAGGATCTTTGACTGTAAATCCATTACGGTAAAAGATTGCATTTGCAAGTGCAAGCTTCACTTTTGGATCAGCATTCAGTAACTGGTCAACAAGGCTTTTATATGCTTCATTGATATCACCGATGGTCATCCCGGAAGGGTAGTTAAGGGTTCCCTTCAATTGTTTATAAGTATCTCCTGCACAGCCGTTAAGAAGCATTGTCAGTGCAGTGCTTGCACTGAGCGGGGAAAGCATAAGGTTTTTGTTTTCTGCCTGAGCAACCTTTGTAAATAAATCAATGCCAAAGTTATTACTGCTTGTAATAGCCTGCGGAGCTGCTGCAGTCAGCCTGATGGTTTTTGGTGTCATATCCTGTATAGTATTGTCATTTTCCGAACATGAACCGGTAAGTCCGAAAGCAGCCATTCCGGTTAAAACTATTATTAAATTGTATTTCATATTATTATCTGTTTATAATATTAGTACCCGGGTTTAATACATAAAATTAATACGTTTAAAACCTTCTATACGCTGCAATAGTTTCAGTAATTTTTTACAATTTTCCTGACACCGTGACGGTCATGCATTTTCAACCTGAACGTTATCTATATCCTCCTTCTTCTGACAATAATACTTTTCACGGTATTTCTTATTCCAGTCTTTCTTTCTCTTATCATGTCCGCCCGGAGCAATACCTGTCAGAAGTATTTTTGAGAGCAGAAAGAGACCTGCAGTTTGCCAGAATGTGAGGGCCGGTCCGTTAAAAAGTTCTGGTATAAGCCAGTTCCACAGAGCCCGGACACCAAAGATCACACCTGCAACAAAACCTATCCCGAGGATTCCGAATCCAATGTACTTAAAAACATTTAATGCTTTCATCTTATTATTCTTTTAACAGTTTATAAATTCCTTTCAGATTCTGTCTGAGTGCAAGCACCGCATACCTTTTTCTCGATATAAGAGTGTTTATGGCTATTCCCGTATTTTCTGAGATCTCCCTGAAGCCTTTTTCCTCAAATTCGTTTTCGATAAATATGCTTCGCTGTTCCTCCGGCAATGTATCAAGCGTCTTCCGGATTATATTCCAGATCATTTCATTTATTTCCTCATCCCATGGATCGAGCGCTTCAGCCGGAAGTATATCCCCGAGTGTGAGTGGTCCCTGTTCATCCTCAGCTATACTATCCGTCAATCCGGCCTGTCTGTGCTTCTTTCGCCTGAAAAGATCTATGATCCTGTTCTCAGCAACTCTGTACAACCAGGCTGTTATATTCTCGATCCGCCTGATATCATTGAAACCTACTGTAAGCTGATAAAAAACATCCTGCAGTATGTCTTCAGCTTCAACCCCGACAGGTATCTTATTCTTTATATACCTGAGGAGCTTTCCTTTCTCTTTTTTATAGGCTCCGGAAATAATATCAGCGTCTTTCGGACTCATTATAATGATCTTCTGTTTCTATAGACGATGTAACAGGCATAATATTTTAAATTTTTTAAAGACACAAAGGAATACAGTAAGATTATAAATAACCGGGATTAAGCAGGCTAAAACTGGCGATTAAGAAATTACTTTAACAAATCTTCATAACCTGGTCTGGTTTTTTACGGCATTCATATGTTTGGGAACGAGGTAAAGGTTCGACATTATCCTGCCGGTCATAAAAGCGAGAGAAGCAGCAACTACCCCGATAAGGTTCAGAAAAACCGTACAGATCAGCAGAACAATAATTATTCCTGCAAGCTCTATTGCTGTAGCAATTGATATCGGACCCGTGGTGCCGTTTACAATGAGGGTGGATCTCTGGAAGTTAAGAAGGACCGTCAGTGCCGGCAGAAGTATCATTATTTTAAGAGGAAGATATGACAGGTCTGCAAGTTCAGTACTCAGACCGGAGACATTTATGAACCATAACCTGGCAAGCGGCGTAAAGGCCAGTAATGATATAAGAACTGTTACAATCAGTCCAAGGTAAATGGCAAAATTCCTTAACACTGTGAAGTTCTGTTTTTCTTTCCCGATCAGTGCAATATTCACTTCCTGGTATGATAAACCCATACTCCTGAAGATGAATACAAGTGAAGTAACCACAGGCAGAACAGCCAGAGATTCAACTGCCATATAGCTCCGTCCGAGGAAGAAAGTAACGAATGGATGCACACCAAGTGATAATATTGAGGTAAGTGCCAGAGGAAAATAGAATTTTGCAACATTTCTTAACCTCAGGTTTCCATTGTCATTATCATCCTTCTGAAGCAGATCCCTGAGGGTGCGGGAAACCATCAGTCTCGTAGCAATTGCTTCACAAAGAACAGCCAGTGACATTGCAGCCGCACCAACATATGCCCCTCTGACACCTGCAATATAGAGCAGGAAACCTGTTATCACAATAACTGAAAGCCTGACCAGGGTTCCATAAGTGACAAGTCTTGTAAGGTTATTTCTGATAAGTATACCCTGGTAGAACCTCCTGTAGCCAATCGATGCAGCCCAGGGAAGAAAAATAATGAGGGCAATATGGGCGAGTCGGGCAACATTTTCAGGAACATCCATAAGGCCGGTAACAATGAAGTTAAATATAGGAGGAATAAGAATGATAAGCTGGATAACTGTTATACCTGCATTTAGGATATCTGTGAATCTCTTCAGCTTCCTGTAGGAATTATGCCCCCTTACCAGGGCTGTCGAAGCGCTCATCAGCATTATTATCGGTGCTTCAACTATCATGGCAAATGAACCGGCTATACCAAATGCGGCAAGGTTGTATTTTGCATCATTCAACCTGGCAATAAAGGAAATAAGGATAGGCTGTTCAAAGGCCATCATCAGCCAGGTAAGCGCCAGCGGCCCCCAGAAAAGA
>CAYPHL010000141.1:0-1632 GCA_964410385.1 uncultured Rikenellaceae bacterium
CAGTATGTTTTTCATTATCAGCAATGGAAGAAGCAAGGTTGCTGAGATTCCCGGCAATAAACGGCGATCAGATCGTATTCAGCTATGCCGGTGATCTTTATTCGGTTCCGGCGTCAGGCGGAACAGCGCGTAAACTTACTACCGACAAGGGTTACGAGATATTTCCGAGATTCTCTCCCGACGGGAAGAAGATTGCTTTTACAGGTCAATATAACGGGAACACTGAAGTTTTTGTTATACCCTCTGATGGAGGCACTCCTGAAAGACTTACTCATACCGCCACTTTGTCGCGGGATGATGTCGGCGACAGGATGGGACCAAACAATATAGTGATGACATGGACCCCGGACGGAAAGAATATAGTTTACAGATCAAGACGAACTTCAATAAGTGATTTCCTCGGACAGCTTTATATGGTGTCACCTGAAGGAGGTATGTCGAAGGAGATCCCCCTTTCCAAAAGCGGATTCTGCTCATTTTCAGCCGATGGAAAGAAGCTTGCATTTAACTGGGTGTTCCGCGAATTCAGAACCTGGAAATATTATGAAGGAGGAATGGCTGATGATATAAGGATCTTTGATTTTGAATCCGGCAGGGTTGAAAAAATCACAGACACAAAGGCCCAGGAGATTTTCCCTATGTGGATAGGGGATGATATTTTCTTCCTTTCTGACAGGGACAGGATCATGAATATGTTTGTTTATAACACTGTTACGCACAAAACTGAAAAGGTGACGAATTTCGATACCTACGATATAAAATTTCCGTCAGCCGGCAGGGATCAGATTGTATTTGAAAACGGAGGTTATATATATAAGATGGATGCTAAATCCCGCAAACCTGAGAAAATAACAATTTATATAGCCGACGATTTTGAAGCAGGAAAGAAAGCAATGAAAGACGCTTCAGAAAGGATTACGGGTGTCAGCGCGTCTCCTGACGGGGAAAGGGTCATTTTCAGTGCAAGGGGTGACGTCTTTAATGTCCCGGTTAAGGAAGGTGTCACAAGAAATCTTACTGCCACTTCCGGAGTACATGAAAGAAATGCCCGGTGGTCGCCTGATGGTAAAACCATAGCATGGATATCGGATGCCGGAGGTGAATTTGAGATATGGATGCAGAAAACCGACAGATCACAGCCGGCTGTTATGCTGACAAAAGACCAGAATACTTACCTTTTTGGAATAACCTGGTCACCCGACAGTAAAAAGCTGCTTTATACTACCAAAAAGAATGATCTCCGGTATGTGGATGTTGAATCAGGTAAGATAACAATTGTTGATAAATCACCTAAAAGTCCTGGTTATGATGCAAACTGGTCTCCCGACAGCCGGTGGATCGCATTTGTACGTCAGGAGGTCGGGTTCCCGATAATAAGGATTTATGATCTTGAAACAAAAAAATCGAATCCGGTTACCAATAACTGGTATTATTCGGCTGATCCTGTTTTCAGTGAAGACGGAAAATATCTTTTCTTTACCTCCGAAAGAGACTTTAACCCTGTTTACAGCGAGACCGAATGGAATCATGCTTATGTGGATATGAGCAGAATATATCTTGTTACTCTTGCGAAAGATACTCCATCACCCCTTGCTGCCTCAGATGATAAGGTTAAAGAAGCTGAGGCTGAGG
>CAYPHL010000141.1:1732-9546 GCA_964410385.1 uncultured Rikenellaceae bacterium
CCGGTGATAAATTATTTTATAATATGAATTCCCGTATGGGAGGTCAGCCGGCAGCCAAATATTTCGATCTGAAGGAAAAGAAAGAAGTTGAAGTTGGTACGGGTATATCACTGACCCTTGTCCCCAGCGGGAAGAAAATGCTCATCAGACAGGGAAACAGGTATGGTATAATACCGGTCCCTTCCGGGAAAGCAGAGCTGAAAGATCCCATAAACACAGAAGATATGAAGGTTATGGTCGATCTATCGGCCGAATGGGAAAACATCTTCTACGAATCCTGGAGACAGATGCGTGATTTCTTTTACGATCCGGGTATGCATGGTGTTGACTGGGAAAAAATGCGTGAGAAATATTCAGTTTTACTTCCCTATGTTAATCACAGGACGGATCTCACATATATAATCGGTGAGATGTTGGCCGAGCTTAGTGTAGGACATGCCTATGTCATGAATGGTGAACGGCCGATGCCGGAAAGAATTGAGACAGGTCTCCTGGGAGCCGGACTAAGCAGGGATCCTTCCGGCTTTGTAAAAATTGACAAAATACTTTCGGGAGCAAACTGGAGCCAGACTCTTATTTCGCCCCTTACTGTAAACGGTGTTGATGTAAAGGAAGGCGAATTCATTCTTGCAGTAAACGGGGAAGTGGTAAACGAGGTTAAAGATATTTATGAACTCCTTGTCGGGAAAGCCGGAGCTCTCGTTGAGCTGACAATTAATTCTAAACCTTCATTCACCGGAAGCAGAAATGTTATTGTCAAGCCTCTGGCTTCGGAAAAGGATCTATATTATTATAACTGGGTGCAGGAAAATACACGAAAAGTAAGTGAAGCAACAAACGGAAGGGTAGGTTATATACATATCCCGGATATGCAGGTTGCAGGACTGAACCAGTTCGCTGAACATTTTTATCCGCAGCTTAATAAGGAAGCTCTTATAATTGATGACCGCAGCAATGGTGGAGGGAACGTATCGCCAATGATAATCGAGCGCCTGATGAGAACCATTACATACGTTACAATGAATACCGGGGCCACTGTTGGCGATATTAATCCGGGAGGCACCCATCTTGGCCCGAAAATAGCCCTTTGTGACAAATATTCTGCTTCTGACGGTGATCTTTTCTCTTACCGCTTCAAGTATAATAAACTCGGTACTCTCATCGGAACCCGTACATGGGGCGGGGTTGTCGGTATCTCAGGACCGGCCCCGACAATAGACGGGGGTAATATTAATACGCCATCATGGGCACCATATGCAGCTGATGGCAGCAGCTTTATTATTGAAGGTTATGGTGTGGATCCGGATATTGTTATTGAGAATGATCCTCACAGGGAATATCTGGGTCAGGATGACCAGCTGGATAAAGCAATCAGTGTCGCCCTTGAAAAACTTAAGACAGAAGGGAGACAACTTCCACCGATACCTGCGTTCCCGGATAAAAGCGGAAAGAAATAAGATTCAGTATCTGGTATTCAGTAATCGGTATTCAGTAATCGGTATTCAGTATTGACTTACTGATTACCGAATACCGGTTACCGATTACCGAATTATGATAACAACTTGTAAACATTTGGTACCTGGAACCTACAGGTTATTGTGCCACAAAGTGATATGTCAGTGTTCCGGTCTGGCTCTTTGGGGCGTTAACATCCGGATTGAACCGGGATATCTTTGCAGTTGAAAGGGCTGTTTCGATCAGGCAGGGATCATTTGTGCTGCTTTGTGCTTCAATAATTCCGGCATCTTCAACAATACCTTTCTGGTTGACCTCGATCTTAAGAACCACCTTTCCCGAGCCACGGCATTTGTATATAGGTATTGGAAGATACAAATGATGTCTCCCTGCGAGATCGTAGTATATTCTTGTAGGCCCCTGATAGTTTGCAGCCATTTCATTTGAATCCTTGTCTTTTACTGCATCTTCATCCTGATTATTGTTTTCATAAGCAAGCTGTTCTTCACCTTCCATCTCCTGCATCCTCTTCTGTTCATCAATATAGTTATCGGGACCGAGCTTTCCGCTCTCAATGAGTTCCTCCTTCACCTTATCAATATAATCTGCGGGATTGATCTGCTCTTCAGGCCTGTTTGCAAGATTTCTTGCGATATTCAGCAATTCCTCATCACCCTGGAGTATCCTCTCAAGCGAAGAAGCTGGAAGCTCGATAAGTTGTGCTTCCTCATCTGAAGGTTGAAAGGCTTCAAATTCAACGGTGAATTCTTCCTTCATTTTCCTGTTAAGCGAATGGATCCTGAAAGACATGAAGATTATCGCTGCAATGAGATGGAGTATTACAGTTCCAAGGATCCCGACAATCTTACCCTGATAGTCTTTCATCAATTTTTCCCCTGTTTAGGTTTCTTCTTCTTTATCACTTTGGCCTGCTGAGGTTTGTTATAGGTTTGATTCTTCAGGAGACCTTTTCTGATCTCACTTATGAACCTTGACCAGGCAAAAGGATTAAGGAGGTTATTGACGGGGAACTGGTTGCGGGTGGACATTGTGGTGAAATTCTGTTCCATGGCATACTTGTAACCCGCTTCAGGCGAGATGGCGAGATTCGACTGGTTTGTTATTGCAACATAGATCGATGCCAGATTCTCATTCATGTTCTCAATTATCGGATCAACAGGTTTTTCCCTGGTCATATCCTTGATGAATTCATCATAATTACGCCATGGCATGATCGTAACCTCGGCAATCGATATTGTATCGGGCTCAAGAACAATATCCACCATGCACCGCCTGTCAGTATATGACGGCGGAATGACCGTATGATACCTTTTATAACCCAGCGCCCTGTAAAACACCGTATCTCCCGGAGCAGTGGTTATCGAGTAAATCCCCGACCGCTCGCTCACAGCTCCCCTCTGGAGCTTTTTTGAAATTATAGCAACACCTGCTACCGGTCTGCTGGCTTCATCAGTGATAATGCCACTAAGCTGGATGAACCTTTCCTGTGCAATTATCCGGCTTCCGGATAAAAAAGCAGTCAGAACCAGCAGAACAGCGATATGGAAGAATTTATTCAATAGTACAGCTTCTAAATTAAAGTCACTTAGCACATATGCCTCTGCAAAGTAAACATTATTGAGTGTAACGGAAAAGAATTAACTAAATTTTAATAATTTCAGGACTTTAATTTTCTCATTATGAACAGACTTCTTTTACTGGGAGATGAGGCAATTGCACAAGCTGCAATTGATGCAGGATTGAGCGGGATGTATGCCTATCCCGGTACACCTTCAACTGAAATAATGGAATATATACAGGCTTCAGCCGTTGCGGCAGAAAGCCGTATTCACAGGGAATGGTCTGCAAATGAGAAGACTGCAATGGAAGCTGCCCTGGGAATGTCCTATGCTGGCAAAAGAGCAATGGTCGCAATGAAGCATGTCGGTCTGAATGTTGCATCAGACAGTTTTATTAATTCTGCAATGACGGGAGTAAATGGAGGTATGATAGTTGTATCAGCTGATGATCCATCCATGCACTCCTCCCAGAATGAACAGGATTCCAGGTTTTATGGAAAGTTTGCACTCATTCCCTGCTTTGAACCATCAAGTCAGCAGGAAGCCTATACAATGACCTTCGATGCTTTTGAACTGTCTGAAAAGTACAGGATACCTGTCCTTATAAGGATTACAACAAGACTGGCACACTCCAGGGCAAGCGTTGAAAGGGTAAAGTATCCCGTCCCGCAAAAGGAACTTAAGCTTCCTGACGATCCTGTCCAGTTCGTTCTCCTTCCTGCACTGGCAAGGAAAAAATACAGGAAACTTCTCAGTGCTTATGATTCTTTAAAATATGATATCAGGATATCAAAATATAATACATTCACAGATTCTAAAAGAAGGGAACTGGGAGTAATTACCTGCGGGATTGCATGGAATTATCTTATGGAAAACCTCTCAGATGCTGAAATACACCTTCCGGTACTTAAAATCTGTGCTTATCCCTTTCCGGCAGATCTGATAAAAGAGATCGTTAACCGGTGCAATGAGATACTTATACTGGAGGAAGGATATCCGATAATAGAGGAAGGTGTAAGAGGTCTACTTGACAGTGGTGCTAAAATACTTGGCCGGCTCGATGGTACAGTGCCGAGGGATGGGGAACTTAATCCGTCTGTCGTGGCAAAAGCCCTGGGAATGCCGGTCAGTCATGGCAAAAGTGTACCGGATGTTGTGAAAATGCGTCCACCTTCATTCTGCAAAGGCTGCGGACACTCCGATACATTCAATGCACTCATCGAGGCAATAAAACCCTGGGGACAGGGACGGGTTTTCAGCGATATCGGATGTTATACACTCGGTGCATTGCCTCCATTCAATTCAATTAATTCCTGTGTCGACATGGGAGCTTCCGTGACAATGGCAATCGGAGCTGCCGATGCAGGACTTGTTCCTTCTGTGGCTGTAATTGGTGATTCAACTTTTACACACTCGGGAATGACGGGCTTACTGGATGCAGTAAGTAAGAATTCACCGGTTACAGTAATTATATCTGATAACCTTACCACGGGAATGACAGGCGGACAGAAATCGGAAGGTACCGGAAAGCTGGAACAGATATGTTCCGGGCTTGGTGTGGAACGGAACCATATAAGGACTATTACTCCACTCAGGAAAAATCATGAGGAGAATGTCAGGATCATGAAAGAAGAGCTTGAGTATATAGGCGTTTCGGTTATCGTTTCATCACGCGAATGTATCCAGACAGCATCGAAAAGAAAAAAGGCCGGAGCTTCAAACGAATAAATGAACTCATTTTATGAAGAATGATATTATACTTGCCGGAGTGGGAGGACAGGGGATCCTCTCAATAGCAGCTGCAATAGGCCTGGCTGCACTTGAGAATGATCTGTACTTTAAGCAGTCTGAAGTCCATGGTATGAGCCAGAGGGGAGGAGATGTGTACTCTCATTTCAGACTTTCGGATAAACCTGTGCTTTCAGACCTTATTCCCCATGGAAGAGCAAACCTGATCATTTCAGTTGAACCTATGGAATCTCTGAGATACCTTCCATGGCTTTCAAAACACGGATGGCTGGTGACAAATTCAAATCCTTTTAATAACATAAATGATTATCCGCCTGTCGAAGAAATCATTTCCGAGATCAAAAAGATTAAGAATCACAGGATTATTGATGCTGAGGCGATTGCAAAAGAGGCAGGGTCGCTGAAAGCTGTAAATATGGTGATGCTGGGAGCTGCATCTCATTATATCGATCTGAATTTCAGCAGCCTTGAAAATAGTGCCCGGTCTCTGTTCAGAAATAAAGGAGAAGAGATCATTGAGATCAATTTGAAGGCTCTCAGGGCAGGCCGGAATGCCTGAGTATCTTCAGAAAATTCATGAATAAATCATGCTAAATCAAATTAACAACTGAATAATGAAGCTTATTAAAGTTTTAATGCTTGTCGCACTGACAGTTACGTCAGCATACTCCCAAAAAGCCGATTTTAAGGCTGCTGAAAAGTTCAGAGGTGAAAATATTACATCCAGATATGGGGACCTCTCGGTCAATCCAACCTGGCTTGAAGATTCTGAAGTTTTCTGGTACTCTTTCAAAACTTCATCAGGTAAGAATTTTTATTATGTTAATGCCGCCGCAAAGACCAGGAAACTGCTTTTTGACAGCAGATTCATGGCCTCTGAACTGAGGAAACTGGCAAATCATCCTTATAATGATCTTGATCTGCCCATCACTGAGCTTAAGTTTGAAAAGAAGAGTACAGATAAATTCACGTTCAGGGTTGATTCAATAAAGTTCCTCTTTGATATGACCAGTCAGAAACTTGTAATTCAGGATACTATCGGAAAGGATAAGAAACCCACATGGCCTTCTTATTCACCCGACAGTACCTGGTTTGCATATGCCAAAAACTATAACCTTTACCTCATGAAGGCGAAGGATAAGGACAGTGTCGAAATACAACTGACCACTGATGGAGAGAGATATTACAGCTTTGGCAGTTACAGAAGCGGTCAGGATACCGTAAAGGATAAAAAGGTAAGAGCAAACGTCCGGTGGTTTAAAAATGAAAAGAAATTATTCGTCATCAGAGAGGATGTTCGCAAGGTTAAAGATCTTTTTGTCATAAATGCTCTTTCCCAGCCTCGTCCGACCCTTGAAACCTACCGGTATTCAATGCCCGGTGAAGAATTTGTACCGCAACCTGAACTCATAGTTTTTGATGTTGCAACACGGGGACGTGTAAATGTTGATCTTAAAAAATGGAAGGACCAGACAATCAATGTTGCCTGGTCATCACAGGAAGAGACCAACAGGCTGATCGTAATAAGGAAGGACCGCATCCTTAAAAATCTAGATGTTTGCATGGTAAATGCAGAGACAGGCGCTGTGTCAGTTCTTTTCAGCGAGAAAACATGGCCTTATTTTAATAACGATTATTCACAACTGTCAGTCCTTAATGAGGGAAATGATATCATCTGGTGGTCCGAAAGGACCGGCTGGGGCCAGCTTTATCTATATGATATTAAGGGTAATCTTAAAAGACAGATAACAGATGGATATTCAGTTACAGGACAGATAAACCGGATTGATACCCTGGGCAGAGTATTGTATTTTGAAGTTTTCGGGAGAGAAGAAGGCGTTCATCCGTATTATAGCATGAAATATAAGGCCTCTCTTGATAAACCGGGAATGACACTGATAACAAAAGAACCCGCCAATCACTCTCTGTCGATGTCGGAATCATGTAAATTCTTTGTGGATACCTATTCCACGGTTGACAGAGTTCCTGAATCCATTCTGCGCGATAATAACGGCAATATTCTTCTGAGGCTTGAGAAAGCTGATCTTTCCCAGCTTTACCAGATGGGCTGGAAAATGCCTGAAACCATTAAAGTAAAAGCAAAAGATGGTGTGACAGATCTGTATGGAGTTATGTACAAACCTTTCAATTTTGATTCAACTAGGAAGTATCCTGTTATCTCCTATGTATATCCCGGCCCGCAGACTGAATCAGTGCAATACGGATTTACTGTGACGGGAGGCAAGAATATTGCCCTGGCACAACTCGGGTTTATTGTTGTCAACTTCGGCCACAGAGGAGGCAGTCCGCAAAGAAGTAATTACTATCACACTTTCGGATATGACAATTTGAGAGACTATGCACTTGCTGACGATAAATATGGTATTGAACAATTATCGGAAAAGTATAAATTCATTGATATTGACCGGGTTGGCATTTATGGTCATTCGGGTGGAGGCTTTATGTCGACAGCAGCAATTCTGTCCTTTCCCGACTTTTATGATGTTGCTGTCTCTTCGGCTGGTAACCATGACAACAATATATACAATCAATGGTGGGGCGAGACACATGACGGGGTTGAGGAAGTGGAGAAAAAAGTCAAGGCGAAAGTTGAAGTGAAAAAAGACACCCTGGGTAAAGTGACACAAAAAGACACTCTCGGCAAGAAGGAGGAGGTCCAGAAAGTCTTTAAGGCGGAAATTGGTAAAAATCAGGATCTGGCAAAGAATCTGAAGGGGCATCTTTTGCTTGTTCACGGTGATATAGACAATAATGTTCATCCGGGAAATACGTTAAGAGTTGTTGATGCTCTCATAAAAGCAAATAAGCGGTTTGATTTCATGATGCTACCGGGTCAGAGGCATGCCTTCGGCAATGCAACAGCATATTTCGACAGAATGATGTGGTACTATTTTGCGGAGCATCTTCTTGGCGATTACCGGACGAACGTGGAGCTGACTGATTTCTGAAAAGGCGGATGAAGAAAAAAGGCTGTTCCCACACAGAACAGCCTCTTCACGAAGAAATGCA
>CAYPHL010000142.1:0-9490 GCA_964410385.1 uncultured Rikenellaceae bacterium
GTCCACCCGGGGTGATTCCAGTGCAGAAATGCCCCCTGTTTTATTGCAGCAGCATAAGCATCCATCACAGAATCAACAGCTAAGAGGGATGCATCCTGCAGGAATAATGCATTTACATGTCCCGGAGGCATGGAGCGGGTTATCTCTGCACCTTTTACAAGTAAAATGTTATAGTCCCTTGCGGTATTTTCTGAGATCTTCCATCCGGCATTATGGTCGACGGGTATATAATCCTTGTGTGGTGAATATTCAAGGTGATCCGTTATTGCAATTGCATCCAGACCATCTCTCCAGGCTTCACCAACCCTTACAGTAGGCCAGACATTCCCGTCGGAAAAAGCTGTGTGCAGGTGGAAATCACATTTCAGTGTAACATATCCGGGCAGATCGGGAAGGTTAACAATTTTCCTCTGTCCTGATCCGGTGAAGGTTACGCTGACAATCAGTAAAATTATAATACTCAGTTTTTTCATAGATTTTTATTTATTTGATCAATAATTAATTCAAGTTGCTGGTTGCTTGTTCCTGGTTGCTGGTTAAATTATTTATATACAGAGTATTAATAAAATCATTCAGATATATGGTTAGAAAAATCAGAATATATATAATGCTCATTTTCAATCAACCAGCAAGTTGCAAACATCTCTCACCCCTCACCCCTCATCTCTCACCTCTCATCGCTGTCTCGTCCTCTCCTCATCTCCCCCTCTCCTCATCTCCCCCTCTCCTCATCTCCCCCTCTCCTTATCTTTCCTCATATTTCCTCATAAAAATAAGCTATCTTCCTGTCGAAATCGTCCCAGGTATAGATTTTTTTCTTCCGGTTGAAGAAGTAGAAATTCAGCATGGCGAAATCACCTGCACACATGGTTGCATGGACAAACAGTACCAATGACATGCTCCATTTCCAAAGACCGGGGAGCATGAGAACCAATATGATCAATATAATGCTTATTGTAATGAAAGGAGCCAGAGCCACCAGTTTAAAGGATTTATGACCTGTTACGAACCTGTGTGCCGTAACATAGAACATGTACTGTCTCAGGTCCATCCCTACTCTTATTTTTCTGGCGCCGGCAATATAATATGTTATTATATGTATGAGCTCGTGTACCGGTATTAAGATCAGAGGGAATACAACTAATCCAAGAATTGAATGCAGTACAATATTTTTTATCGGAAAGTATCCGGCGATATTAATTCTTACGGTAATCGCTATGATAATATAAATGATACAGACAGACCAGAAAAAGATCATTACCTCCGATTTTCTTCTAATATAATCCAGAACAAAATCGATAAGTTCGTCATAGGGGATCTTCAACAGTTCCCTGTATTTAGACTGATCTTCAAGATCTTCCACCTTAAGTGCCATAGAAGAAGCTTTTTCCAAATTTAGCTTTTTGGGTGAGCTTCACAAAATATCTTAATATCAAAAAGTCTTGAAAGAAATTTATTCTTCAGGAAGATCCAGCCTGTTAATGATTTCCTTAAACCGGGGATCATCAAATAATGGTTTATAATAAACGTCGCAAAAAAACCAGGGAACGAAATCAGTTCTCGCATTATAGGCTTCTTCGATCCAGTAGATAGCTTTATCCTTATCTCCAAGGGTGGCATAAATTTCAGCAATACCCCAACAGTACCATTTACTATTTGTTTTTTCCAGCTTAAGAGCTACTTCAAGTGCTTTTTCTTTCTGCCCGGCACGGGCATATGCAACTCCCAATCCGTGTTCGAAAGCCGGACTCACGGCTATTCCCTTTTTATGAGTTTCAATGGCCTCACTATACATCCCCATTTCAGCGTAAGCGCATCCCAATGCCCACAATCCCATTATATTATTAGGATCAAGCTCAAATGAACTTTGCGCTTCCGGGATAGCCTCCTCATGGCGACCGATCCATATATAAAAACCTGCCAGATTACTTGGGAAAGTAGGGTCGAGAGGATCAATTTCGACACATTTCTTAAATTCAGCTATTGCTTCAGCTTCCTTGTTTACAGCCATCAGATACCATCCATAATGGTAATGAGCCATAGGGATATTCGGATTCAGTTTCATAGCACGCTCCAGGTATCGTCGGGTTGCGGCAAAATTCCAGTCGGTATAAAGTGCCCTGGACGCCAAAACTACATATGCATCAGCTGCTTCAGTGATCGTTGAATCCAGGGAAAGTGCCTGACGGGCATATGCTATCGCCCTGCTGGCAGCATCTGATGCAACGTTAGAAACATGACCCGCAGTACTGTAACCGAGTGCTAATCCTATATAAGGCAAAGGATCTGCCGGGTCAATAGCAATTGCCTCATTATAAGATTTTAATCCCTTCTCAAAATCTTCCTGAGTGAGCCTGTTCATAAAATATCTTCCTTTGGTACAAGCTTTTAACAAATCAGGATTATGTTTCTGAATAATTGAAAGGTTATTAGCTTCCTCAGAAGTGAGTTTTATTTTTGTACCATCAATAATTTTATCAAGGATCTCCCGGTAAATATCTCCAATCTTATCCCAGTTTTGAATAAATGTTGAACTCCAGACATATTTTTCTTCGGGGAAAGCTTCGATCAGACGCATCTCAATCTGTAGCTTGTCTTCAGTCCCTTTAATTGATGATTCAATCAAATTGTTGATGCTGAGTTTTTTAGCTATCTGCTGTATCGGTTCCTGTGAACCTTTGAATTGTAATGTCGAAGCTTTAGGTCTGACGTTAAATCCGCTGATAGATCCCAGTTTCCCTGTAATATCATCCTGAAGACCTAAGGCAACATATTCCAGTTCAGGATTTCCGGTCAGGTTTGAAACCGGAAGGACCGCAATCGCTTTTCTTACCGCTTCTTTTGCCGAATCCTGATCTTTGTTTTTTTGCATCAGTTTCGGAATGAGGAAGATTATTGCGAGAACCGCAAATAATCCTCCCAGGATCATGGGCGCTTTCCGTATGCGGATCTTCTGCCTGGCAGGTTTGATCTCTGTGATATCCGCACGGGTTTTATCTTCGATATAACCTGACTGTGTCCTTGTCTGGTAAGTTTTTGTTGCTCTCTTTTTTTCATCAGGATGAACACCATAGATTATTTCCTTTATGGCATTGGCAACTTTATTTATCTGATCACGGTAATATGTTTTGTTGAGGTTTTTATCCGGATTATCGTCTGGTTTAAGTGGCCTGTTAACGCCTGCACTTGAATAAATGAATTCAATTGCCCGGAGCCTGCAACCCATTTCACCTTCAATCAGTTGTGTATCAGTGGCATCAAGATCATGAATCTTTATCGGGATTATCCTGCTGCAGACGTTACCTGAAGGTAGTTTTATGTCTCTTCCGAGAGGATCTTCGGCTGTCATTTTATTAAAAGCAATGAATTCATGCTGCCATGCAAAGCTCCTTGGATCACAGTAAGTTTGTGATATCACAGGCATGAATATCACCGATTTAAGCTTAGTTTCCAGGCTTTTGTCCACATTATGGATTTCCAGTAGTCCGTCATGCGGATTTTCATCAAAGTATATGGAAATATCTTCTTTGAAAGTTGCTTCAATTTCTCTTTTCAGATGATCGATGAACTCGGTAACCCAGCCATCATATTTATTGTCTTTCTGACGATAACTGATGAAAATGTCATATTCGTAACCGGGAATTATGCTTGCCATTTTTCTGCTTTTTTATTACGGAGCCTGAGTTTATTCAAAGTTACGATATAGGTAAATTATTAACAAAAAATTCTTTAATATGTAACGAAACCTGAAATCTAAAGGATCATAATGTGATGCAGAACTAAACTCATTTATTGGCATATTAGTCCTATAAGACTACGTATTAAAATACGTATTAAAAGCCGTATTATAATACGTATTAAAAAACGTATTAAAGAGGCTCTGATCTGAATAACAAAGCAGAATAACGATGAGATCCCTCCAATCTGTCCCTATAAAAATACCTGTTATTGGTAGCGGAACGAAGTGAAGCGAAGAATCCTTCCAGACAGATAAAACGAACTTCTGATAATTTTACCGCTGATGTTTCTGATCTGTTTGCTGCTTTATTATTTTCATGGTTTTCATTATCGGATAAAGCAAAATTTGTCGTGACTTTTTAATGATAAGTCAGGAAGAACCCTGATGGCATATTTACGAAATAATGATCAGGTTTATTAAATAATGAATCATAGAATTAAATCTGAATCAGGTTTTAAATTATAATGAAGTGAGAACAAAAAATGCTGTAGAAGTGATTGAGTATACAGCCGGCTAATCTGTAATATCAGAGGATTCTTTAATATAGGATGATAGGCCCATTTTCTCTATTATAGCCTGAAACCGGGGTTCTGAGCGTAATGTCCAGAATGGTATTGCATAGTAAATAACATATAACATTGAATGTTGTTCCTCATAAGCTTTCTCAAGATATGTCAGTGCTTCTTCTTTCCTGTTTAAGGATGCGTTCCATGCAGCAATATGGACCATGTTTTTATTAACTGTTACAGCCTTAAGCCAGTATTCCATTGCTGCATAATAACCTGATTTCTTATAAATGTTCATCAATTCACTGCCATATTTTTTATATGCAGGATCAATATCAGAGAATTTTTTAAGATTCTTTACTGCGCCGGTAGTGTCACCGATAATTATACAATAGGAGTGGAAGGCCAGATACTGGCTGGCATAACCGGAATCAATTTCATGCATTTTGATAAGGTCATTAAGCATTCCGTCAGGTTTGCTTTCATCACGATAAATGAATGCACTTTCCTCTAATATTTCAAGGGATAAGGGATCTAGTTCCTTTGCAATATTGATTTGTTCCCTGGCTTCATCCAGCTTACCTAAAGCAAACAAAACCATAGAATATCCGAAATGACCATTTGGATTATCAGGTTCATAATCGATAGCAAGGCGAAATTCTTTCATCGATTCCTCCCATTCGAAATCATATCTTGCCAGATATCCCAGAATGAAGTGAGCATCCGAATTGTTTTTATCGATTTTAATGGCTTCCTCAGCAAGGTCTCTGGTTTTTCTTCTTCCTTCCAGCCATGGGATATATCCATAATGTGCAAGCCACATATAAGCTTTGGCCATTGCGGCATATGCCGGAGCAAATTTTGGATCCTGCTTTATTGACTTTTCGAAGTATTCAATGCTTTTATTCAGATTTGATTCCTGCGGATTTTTATTCAGGAAATATCTTCCAAATAAATAGTTATTGTAAGCATTAATATTTTTTGTCGGGATTTTTTTTATCACTTCAACTTCCTCTGTGGAAAGTTTTGTTTTCAGTGTATTTGCTATTTCCAGGGCAATATTACTTTGAACGGAAAATATGTCCTTAATATCTTTCTCATACATTTCCGACAATAAGATATTATCATCTCCGGCATCAATCAACCTGACAAAAATCCGGATTTTATCCTGGGATTTGAATACATCTCCTTCAAGTGAATAATTGACTTTGAGTTTCCTGGCTATTTCGGATGAATTCAGGTCAGATACCCTGAATCGTTCAGCAGTTGTGCCGGATATGATCCTGAACTCTTTAATGTGGTAAAGATTGTTGAGGATCTCTTTCATAACACCGTCAGCAAAATATTGATTGCCGGGATCATTACTCAGGTTCCTGAAAGGTAGTACTATGATAGATTTTTGTTGATTATCAGCTGAATAGGATTTCCGGGCAGAATTGTTTTTCAGGAAGGAAGTATAAGCCAGATAAATTATAACTATGAGAGAGAATATAACAATTGAAGTCAGGATAATTTTCAAACGGGAGAGCCTTTTTTGTTCATATTTTGGAGTGATCCTACCAGGAATGATCCCGGGTGGATTCTCCGATTTTTCTTTTTTTACATGACCCGGAGGGAAACCGAAAAAATCATGAAAGCATGTATTGAAATATGCAGGACTGCTGAATCCGGTTTTGTAAGCGATCTCAGCAGCAGTAATTTTCCCTTCCCTGAGCATCTCCAAAGCCTTCTGCAATCGTACCTCACGGATAAACTGATTGATGGTCTTATTGCTGATTGCTTTGAGTCTTTGACTTAGACCAGAATAGTTCATTCCCGACTCATGGATAAGCTCCTTTACTCCGAAATTCTCATTGTCCAGATTGGCCAGGATTATCCCTGTGAGCTTCCTGATGAATAATTGGTCAACTTCAGAATTGTCAGTCATTAAAGAGATTCTTGTTAAACTTGGAACTATTCCGGAAGCACGTACCAGATACAAATTTCCGGGATTAAATTCATTTCTGCAAAAATTTTGCCGGCATATATTATAGAAAACGGACTGTCCCTTTCACATTCCGCTTTCTGAAAATTTAGCCAGGGAAAATTGGCATGAGGAATGAGGCCAGATGAGACATAACAACAGAATAATAACATCGATACCATGATCGATGTGCACAAGGCCGGAGGCGGAAAGTTAATAATCAGTAAAAAAAATGTTAATCAGGCATATTTCGCCTTTTTTTATAACTATCTGATAATAAGCTTTTGATTGAAGCTATGTTGTCCCGATTCTATTTTCAGGTTATAAATCCCGGCTGGGATATTGATCGTCAAAGGCATGATTTCACCAGTGAGTTCATTTGAATAAATTATCCGTCCGTTCAGATCACTGATTGCTATTCTTACCTTTCCTGAATGCAGGTCGCTTAAATCAATAGTGAAGTTACCATCGTTAGGGTTGGGGTACATTTTGAACCAGGTCTCGATCTCCTCATCATTTATTCCTGTTATGGTCAGTGTAAATACATGCATATAGAGATTACTTCACCGGTCCGCTTCATCCCTTGAACGTATATATAAAATATGATTTCCGCTGCTTAAGCCTGTCAGAGGTACAGTAAATTCCAATGCCACCCTGTCGGCCGGTACCGGTACTGTAACCTTCGTTCCCTTGTCAAAACCGGGATCATTATCAATGAAGTATTCCAGACCGGTGATTTTCGGAGAAACCGCAGGTGACCCCCTGTAAACAAAAAACACATGGTATATTAACGCTTACACAAGCGTACACCAAAAGGAGGACACGACGTCTTGCAAATTCAGGAAATTTTTAATCGTAATTGAGTTTTTTACCCTTTTTTTGGGTCATTTTCACCCCTTTGCCGGCAAAAACACATTGAAATACAAGAAAGACTCCAGGATTGTTATGAAACCTTTCATACCCTTTCCTCGGCTGGCTATCTTAACAATATAGGGATCCTGGGTTACGTTACTCATTAATCATTCTGTATCCGCAACAACAACTGGCCTGTTATTTGGTAACTTTGCATTATAATAGTGATACGGTGAAACGTATTTTTGCAATATTATCCTCAGCTCTGATCCTGACCTGTACATATGGCCAGACTGATACTACAAGGCAGGTCAGGGATACACTTAATGTGAATGATACATTACCGGGAAGGGTATATGTGCTTCAGAATGTAAAAAGAGACGGATTAACCCTGCCGGAGGTTGAAATAAAAGAGGTCACCATTGTCGCCCCACAGGAGAAAAGCTCTCCCAGGAGAGCCAGAGCACAACTCAGACAATATGACAGACTCATCTATAACCTGAAAAAAACTTATCCCTATGCAGTGATAGCAAGGGAAAAGCTTAAAGAAATAAATGCCCTGCTTGAGGAAATTCCTGATGAAAAAGAACGGAGAAAATTTCTGAACCAGCAGGAAAATAATATCCTCGCGGAATTTGAAGATGATGCCAGGAATATGACGATCACCCAGGGGAGGTTGCTTATTAAACTGATCGACAGGGAGACACAGAATACATCCTATGAGCTGATAAAACAATACCGGGGATTTCTTTCAGCCGCGTTCTGGCAGGGAATAGCCCGGATATTCGGTTCAAACCTCAAGGCGGAATACGATCCTTTCGGCGAGGATGCTCTTATAGAACTGATCGTGAGAGATATAGAAATGGGGTGGTTGTGATCCGGATAAAAATCCTTAACTGATTTAAATGAAAAGAATCTTCATTGCTATAAAAATAGATCCTGAGAATGATCTGCTGAGGATACATGCCTCTCTAAAATCAGTACTTGGTAGTGAAAAAATCACCTGGGTTGACCCCTCAAATATACACCTTACACTTGCTTTTCTGGGCGACACTGAGGAGGATAGGATAAAGGTGGCTGCAATCATGCTGAAACAGAAATGCAGCGGCTTCGGGAAGTTTGAATTTAATTTGTCCGGTGCAGGTGTCTTTAAAGATTTCAGGGATCCGAGAGTTATCTGGATCGGAATTGAAAATTCTGAAAAGCTTGTTAATCTTTTTAATGCGATTAAGACAGGTCTGGACGACACAGGATTCAAGACTGAAGACAGGCCATTCAGGCCTCATATTACGATCGGCAGAATCAAATTCCTGAAAAACCCCGCTGTGACCAGAACAGAAATTGAGAAATACCGGGAAACTGAAATCCAAAAAGTAGCAGTCAGGGAGGTAATCCTGTTTGAAAGTATCCTTAAACCGGCCGGTCCGGTCTATAAACCGGTTGGAATTTTTAAACTGATTTAGTTGTTACACAGAGCTCCACAGAGGTCACACAGAGTTACACAGAGTTTCCCAGAAAAAGCACTTCTGTCACTTAAAAAGCTCATGATTCACGACTCTCCCCTTATCTCCCCCTCCCCTTATCTCCCCCTCATTCTTCAGAGCCCCTTCCCTTTGAGGATAGTGACGATCGTATAGAGAAGGATCTTTATATCAAACCACAATGACCTGTTTTCAATATAGTAGAGGTCATATTCAAGTCTCTCCAGCATCTGATCAACATTGGTTGCATACCCGTATTTCACCTGCCCCCAGGACGTTATCCCCGGCTTGACTTTCAGAAGCTTTGTGAAATCCGGATTTCTTTCAACAATCTGGTCAATAAAGAACTGGCGTTCTGGCCGCGGACCCACAATTGCCATGTCGCATTTTATGACATTGATGAAATTAGGTATCTCATCTATCCTGTATTTCCTTATGAACCTGCCAATTCTTGTTATTCTTTCTTCATTTAAACCTGACAGCTTCGGATTTCCTGGTTCTGCGTTATAAACCATCGACCTGAATTTATAGATGACAAACGGCTCACCGTTTTTACCTATCCTGTCCTGGGAATAAATCACCGGACCTTTACCCGATATTCTGATAAGAACCGCAAGGATAATTATAACAGGACTTAAAACTATAAGTGAAACTATTGAAAACAGGACATTTAAAAACTGGAGGAACAGTTCTGAGACTGGCCGTTTTTCAGTTCTTACCTTAAGGCTGGTGCTGTCTGTTATATTGTCAGGTCTGGTTCCGGTCATAAAGATCATTGAGTTCTGACCTCATGTTGCCGGCGAAGATAGAAATTTTTTTATTTTTACCGACTGAACATGTGTTTTGCCTGAGAATAAATGACAGATGATTTTGAAGCAAGGGGAAAAAGGAAGAAGCTTATAGCTGAACTCCGTAAGAAAGGGATTACTGATGAAGAAGTGCTGAGGGC
>CAYPHL010000143.1:0-9286 GCA_964410385.1 uncultured Rikenellaceae bacterium
ACTGATGGCTTTCAATTTTTGCTATCATGAGAAGTGAATTGATAAGGCTCTGCAACCTGTGAAGGGTTTTGAGAGATTCCTCAATCCTGGCCTCAACATCATGATCGAGGTCTTTAATGAGGAGAATGTTCTCAAGTTTGCTCCGCAGGACCGAAACAGGTGTAAGGAGCTCATGGGATATGTTTACGGTTATATCCTTTTCCTTCCTGAAAAGCTGGTTAATATTATCCATCAGCACACAGAGTGTTTTATCAAGTGCTACAAAGTCGGAAGTGTTGGTCCTGACCGGAGTCATATCGAAAAGAGCCGGATCCGATACCAGTTTCAGCTTGTTCCTTATCTTCTCAAGGGGATCGAGAATGATCCTTGTATATTGATAATCAGCGATAAAATTGATCAATATTATCAGAATAAGAAATATCAGCATAACATTCCTGATATCCTTTCCAGTGTCAACAATGCTCTGAATACTTTTCCCAACGGCAAGAAGGTATTTCTGGTCGTCAACATCGAAAGAATAGTTAAGTACCCTGTACACTATTTCCTCGCCGTCGATAAGTCTTGGTGATACCTCAATATAATTCAGGTCCTCTGCTGTATCTATTTTTTCAAGACTAATAAATTCATCTTTCAGGATATTATAACTTCCGAATGCATTTGATGTATCGGAAATTATGAAAGGTTCTATTCCCGTTTGCGATATCAGGGCGATCATCCTCTCACGTTTTTCAATAAGATTAAAATCAACCTGTCTGAGGTTTATCCTTCCTATGATGAACGGCATCAGGATAATGAACAGGACCATAAATATCAGCCTTGTCAGCAGATTGAACAGGGATAGTTTTGTCCTTAGTCTTATCATTTAATTCTGAAATTCGTTATTCGGGAATACTTATCCGGTAGCCCACTCCTCTGACAGTTTCGAGCCATGGACTTGGAGCATGTGCATTAAGTTTTTTTCTGAGATTCTTTATATGGACATCGATGAAGTTACTGTCATACTGATCGTCAAGGATATTTCCCCAGATATGTTCATAGAGCTGCTGGCGTGTAAGGACCTTGCCGTGATTGAGGACGAGATAATGAAGCAGGTCAAATTCCTTTTTTGTAAGATCAACCTCATTGGTGTCGCACGTCAGTTTACGGGCCTGAACCTTCATTTCGAAGCGGCCGAGGGAGATATCGGAATCACGGATGTTGAATTTCCGTCTGGCAACGGCATGTATTCTTGATAATAATTCCACCAGTGCAAATGGTTTTGCCAGATAATCGTCCGCACCCAGATCCAGCCCTTTTACCTTATCTTCGACAGCTCCCCTTGCAGTGATAATGATGAAGGAAGCATCACTGTTATTCCTTCGTGCTTCCCTGAGAAGATCGAGCCCGTTATAATCAGGAAGCCCGATATCGAGAAGGATGAAATCATAAAGGTTGACGGCGATCTTTTCGGACGCTTCCCTTCCGGTCGATGCCGTTTCGCAAAGGATATTCTCTGACCTGAGAAATCCGGCTATTTCGTGCGCCAGGCTCTTCTCGTCTTCAACAATAAGTACATTCATAAGGCAAATTTAGAAGATTCTGAAATACAGGCTAAGGGTAATGTAAAAACCCCTGGGACCGGTATATCCGGGATCATTAATTCCGGCAAGGACATAACCAGGCTCTGCTTCGACTGTAAATTTCCCCGAATTGAATGATACCGGAAGTCCGATATCAGTCTCCATAAAGCCAAAAGACCTGGAAACAACCGTAACAGGATCTGCCTGTCCGTATTTTCCTCCTTTTTTGTAAGGCGGGGATACTTTAACAACATCACCATTAAGTGTTTCGATCTTTGTTATTGTCCCAAGAAGTGCTGTGATATATGGATCAAAAGAGAACCATATTTTTTTCTCAGTAAATTCACGTGTCTGGAAATACCTCGAATTCCTTATCTGCAGATAACCGCTATTCTCATCTGAAAGCAATATACCCCCGGTGATTTTTGTATAGATTATCTTCCAGTCGAATCCCGATGTCAGGTCACCATAATAAAATCCGTTGAAGAGGTCATCACGGAGAGAGGGAGTTACGTAGTACCCTGAAAAGCTTGATGAGATATCGAACCATGAATTAAAAACATGGTTGTAACTGACAGTAGCGCTCGAGAAAGCCATTAAGGGTGAAAATGCTGAAAGGTGAAGGGTTGAAACCGAGGCATATAATTCGCTGTTAAAACCATATATCAGAGAAGCGTATCCGTAGGGTTGATTTCCTGAAAAAGTTGATCCCAGGTAGATGAAATTCGTTCCATAACCCAGAGCGCTGAAAAGGGAATGTTTTGACAATTCATGATCTGCGGAATCTTTTACAGCGCCAGGGCTTATCTGATCTGACCGGGCATTTAACTTAACCGGAATTGTAAACAGGATAATGCTTAATATGCATCTGATTATTATTTCATAATACCTGTTCATCCGGTCGTTTAAGGTTTAACTGCCGCCTTTTTTTCCGGCGCCTCCGGGCTTACCGACACCTTTGGGTATTCCCGATCCGGAAGGTCTTGTGATATTTGGCCTGGCTCCTTTCGACTTGCTGAGATCGGGCTTCGCACTTCTCACCTGTTTTACGGATTTACCCGAAGCGTTATTCCGGTTTGCCGCCCTTTGCTGGTTTGAATTATTTTGCTGGCCCTGATTCTTGTCCTGTACTTGATTCTGGTTCTGATCCTGTACTTTTTCCGTCTTTTGGGTTGAACTCATTGTCGTACTCGTTGAATCAGGAATTGCAGCAACAGTCTGAGCTTTACAGAACGCAGATGTAAATGCCAGTAATATTGTGACAACTATTATTTTACAAAAGTACTTCATTTCACCATTTATTATTTGTCCGAACCTATTACCTGCTCTGTCTTATTCGCAACAAAATCAGGGACAAAGCTATTAATCAAAGATGAAGATCGGATGAACAAATAATATTATCGTTTGAGTTTTCAGCCAGATAACTTAAATTTACTTCAAAAATAGTAAAAATGATAGTAACCTGTGTATATATCCATGTAAAACCGGGATCGGAAGATGATTTTATAAAAGCCTCTGAGGCAAACCATCTGGAGTCTGTCAAGGAAGCGGGTAACATCCGCTTTGATCTTATTCAGCAGGCAGATGATCCGGCAAGCTTCATGTTCTATGAGGCTTACGAATCAGAAGAAGCTGTTCTGGCACATAAGAATACCCCGCATTATCTGAAATGGCGGGATACAGTTAAAGATATGATGGCAGAACCTCGTAAAGGAGTCAGATACAATATACTTATGCCAAAGACCGTGGTAAAATGACAAAACACTTTCAGTTTGCCAGGTTACCGCTTATTGTCTTCGGTGAGGGGACAATTTCTCAGTTACCCGGGTTTATAAAACGTTACGGGAAGAAAATTTTACTCGTAACAGGCAGGTCTTCATTCGGGAATAGTTCTTCAGCGGTGCAGTTTTATGAGGCTGTAAAATCAGAAAATTTTGAAACAAATAAACTGGTTATACAGGGAGAGCCTTCAGACAGCATTATCGATGAAGCTGTTGCAGATTACAGGTTAAATCCGCCCCGGGTTATCGTTGCAATCGGTGGGGGAAGTGTAATGGATGCAGGAAAAGCAATTTCTGCCATGATCCCGGTTAAGGGTAAGATTATTGATTTTCTTGAGGGAACAGGTACCAGGGATCATCCCGGAATAAAAATACCATTTATAGCAATCCCGACAACTTCCGGAACAGGCAGTGAAGCTACAAAGAATGCAGTGATCTCCAGGGTGGAAAAGGATGGATTCAAGAAATCTCTTCGTCATGATAATTTTGTTCCTGATATTGCCCTTGTGGATCCGGAACTTACAATATCCTGTCCTCAGGATATAACAGCTGCTTCGGGGATGGACTGTTTTACACAGCTGGTTGAGGCATATCTTTCAAACAAGGCGAATGAATATACAGATGCCCTGGCACTTGAGGGCCTCAAAGCATTAAAACTATCACTAATAAGTGCCTATATTGACGGGAATGATGTTGAAGCGAGGGCAGGGATGTCTTTTGCAGCTCTTACATCAGGCATTTGCCTAGCCAATGCCGGACTGGGTGTTATTCACGGATTTGCTTCGTCAATAGGAGGATTGTATAACATTCCCCATGGAGTGGTTTGCGGTACGCTTATGGCCGTTTCAAATGAAATTACCGTAAAAAGACTCAGGGAAATTTCCCTTCCAGAACATTTCCTGAAAAAGTATTCAGTGCTGGCAAGACTCTTCCTGGATGACGGCGACTTTCGAAATGAGGATAAGTTGATAGACAGATTCATCGAATACCTGCATAATCTGACCGGAGAACTTCGATTGCCCGGGTTG
The DNA here is from genome assembly GCA_964410385.1 of uncultured Rikenellaceae bacterium. Classification (GTDB taxonomy): domain Bacteria; phylum Bacteroidota; class Bacteroidia; order Bacteroidales; family VadinHA17; genus LD21. The sequence goes on from CAYPHL010000143.1 coordinate 4,369, forward strand.
AAAACAGCTGGAATAAATGAAAACGACCTTGAGAAAATCGCCTCAGCCACCGATTGTAAAAATAATCCGGTAAAGCTGACGACCAGTGACCTTTGTGAAATACTGCAAAGAAGATATATTTAAAACCTCTGTGTTCCTCTGTGTAAGTTCTTATAATTCTTTTTATTACACAGAGTTACACATAGAAGACACAGGGGTCCACAGAGATAAAGAAACCGGAAATGAGTATGCTGAAGTTCATAGCCGATGTACACCTGGGTAAACTGGCACGCAAACTGAGATTACTCGGATTTGATACCTGTTTTGAGAGCAATCTTGATGATAATGAGATAATCAGGATGTCGCTCGCTGAAAGCAGGGTCGTGCTTTCCCGTGACAAGGAACTGATAAATGACAGCCGTATTACACAGGGATACAGGATCCTTTCTTCTGATCCCCGTGAGCAGATCCGGGAAGTAATGATCCGGTTTGACCTTCAGAATAATCTGAATCCCTTTTCAAGATGCATTGATTGCAACGGTATGATTGAGAATGTCAGTAAGGAATCTGTAAATGAATATCTTCCACCTAAAACCAGGCTGTATTTCGATGAGTTTTTCAGATGCCGGGGTTGTGGCAAGATCTACTGGGAAGGATCGCATTATGAAAACATGAAAAAACAAATACAAAATTTACCCGGTTAACAAAAGATAGATTACTTTTAGAGATCATAATATTAATCCGTTAAACCAAATACAATGAAGAACAAGACCCTGATTACAAGTTTTCTGATGATTTTTCTGCTGATCATCTCACAGATCTCACCTGCCCAGTTACCGAAGGAGACTGAAGTCATGAAGGCTCAGAGGATGAAATGGTGGACTGATGCCCGGTTCGGGATGTTCATCCACTGGGGATTATATGCGATGCCTGCCCGTCATGAATGGGTGAAGAACAGGGAGAGGATGACGGATGAGCAGTATCAGAAGTATTTCGATATGTTCAACCCCGACCTTTATAACCCGAAAGAATGGGCAAAAATGGCCCGGGAAGCCGGGATGAAATATGTTGTCCTGACAGCAAAACACCATGAAGGATTTTGCCTTTTCGATTCAAAGTTCACGGACTACAAGTCGACCAATACCCCGATAAAGAAAGATCTGATAAAGGAGTTTGTAGAAGCCTTCAGGGCTGAAGGGCTGAAGGTCGGATTTTACTATTCACTTATCGACTGGCATCATCCCGACTATACGATAGACAGGAATCACCCGCAGAGGCAGGAGTCGGATGCCGAATATGAAAAGCTCAACAAAGGTAAGGATATGAATAAATACCGTGAATATATGAAGAACCAGGTGAGGGAGCTTCTTACAAATTACGGTGAGATAAGCATTATCTGGTTTGATTTTTCATTTCCCGGCAGGAATGGCAAGGGACGTGCAGACTGGGATTCGGAAAACCTGCTTAAGCTGGCCCGTTCACTACAGCCGGGGATCATTGTTGATGACCGTCTTGATCTACGTGATGTTGAAGGAGGATGGGATTTTACAACTCCCGAACAGTATAAGGTTGAAAAATGGCCTGAAGTCAACGGTAAGAGAGTTCCCTGGGAGACCTGTCAGACCTTTTCGGGTTCGTGGGGTTATTACCGTGATGAGACGACCTGGAAAAGTCCGGCCCAGCTGATAGAACTTCTTGTCGAATCGGTAAGCAAAGGTGGCAACCTCCTCCTGAATGTAGGACCAACCGCAAGAGGTACCTTCGATAACAGGGCTCAGGAAAGACTTGATGCAATGGGTGAATGGATGAAAGTGAACAGCCGGTCGGTTTATGGCTGTACTGAAGCACCTGCAGGTCTTACAGCACCTGCAAATACAATTTTTACTTATAATCCGGTAACAAACAGGCTTTATGTTCATCTGCTGGCTTACCCTCTTGGCAGACTGACACTCAAAAATATGGCTGATAAGGTAAAATACGTACAGTTTCTCCACGATGCTTCCGAAATAGCTATGTCAGCCCCCAGAGAAAGTGGGCAGAATGATCTGTCACTTACCCTGCCTGTTCTGAAACCACCGGTAGAGATCCCGGTACTTGAAGTATTTTTAAAGTAAGTTGTCTGTAACTTTGCAGCCCCTCTCCCAACGTGAGAGGGGTTGGGGTGAGGCCATTACATACTACAGGGGTTGGGGTGAGATCAGCCATTCCAGAAATCAGGGTGAGATCTATATCTCAATAACCAGTATCGTATCGGTTTTATCAATAACCTCATCAGGAACAGTTATTGCAATCCCGAAAGCATCCTGTTTATATTTTATCTTAACTCCCTGTCCGAAAGTGGATATGCTCCTTATCTTTTTACCGAAATCAGGAATAAGTATATTGTTATCTTCAGGGTTAAGAATATGCACATAGACCTTATTCCCTTTCTGAGTTGTCACACCCCATGACCTGGGAGTAACAGGTCCGCCCCGTGTTCCATAAATTGTCTCACCATTCCTATTGATCCAGCTACCTATTTCCTTCAGGGTTGTAACAAATTCAGGCTGTATTTTGCCATCAGGCATCGGACCGACATTCAGGAGGAAATTTGAATTAAGGCCCGCTGCCTTGACAATATATTGTATCAGGTTTTTTGTCGATTTATAATTCTTGTCCTGAAGATTAAATCCCCATGAATTGTTCATTGTTTCGCAGGTTTCGAGGGGGAGCTGTCCCACGGTCTGTTCCTGATTGAATCCGGTCGTTTTCTGTCCGGGAAGGTCTTTTTCAAACATCTGAAAATCCTCACCCGGGAAAGGTGTCAGATGGTGATTGCTTCCGATAAGGCATCCGGGCTGGAGTCTGTGGATAAGTCCATAGGTTTTATCCAGTCTCCAGTCGGAATCTTTTTTATCCCAGTGACCGTCAAACCAGATACCACCTATTTCGCCGTAATTTGTCAGCAGTTCTGTAAGCTGACCATCCATGAAATCGAGGTATTCGTACCAGTCACCCTTGTCAGGTCTTCCTGCTGTCTGTCCTGTATTCCCCCTCGGGAAATAATTCTCCTGGAACCAGTCGAGCTGGGAATGATAAAAGAACAGTTTTATACCTTCTTTCTTGCATTCATCAGCCAGCATTTTGAGAACATCTTTTTTATAAGGAGTCCGGTCAACAATATCCCAGTCGGTGAGTTTTGAATCGAACATTGCGAAGCCATCATGATGTTTACTGGTGATGGTAATATATTTCATGCCGGCAGCTTTTGCCAGTGCGACCCATTCTTTCGGGTCATAGTTTATCGGATTGAAGAATGCCGGAAGTTTCTGATAAGTCTGCTTGTCAATTCTCTGGTTATTCATTACCCATTCGCCATCACCGAGTATTGAATAAACACCCCAGTGGATAAACATTCCTAATTTTGCATCCTGGAACCATTCACGGGCCTTTAGATTTTCAGCCGACGGTACATAATTAACCTGAGACGAAGCAGTTATTCCGGTGAATAACAATAATAGAATTAATGTTTTACGTATCATAATTTTAAGGATTTAGTTAAGGATTTACAATAATTTATTTAACCGCAAAGTACGCAAAGAATGCGCAAAGTGCATAATTTAACCGCAAAGTATGCAAAGCAAGCGCAAAGTGAGTAAAGAGTTTTATTAGCGTTTTTAACTTAGCGACCTTTGCGGATCCTTAGCGACCTTTGCGGTTAAACTCATTCCAGACTACCCACCTCTTTTTCAACCTCATTGAGAATTTCGCATGATTTTACCAGTTCTTTCATGAGTGTATGGTCGGGGTACAGTGGCCTGTCAATATCAAGGAATTCGACATGTTTTCTGATGACGTCCTTTGCTTTCTGAACACCTTTGCCGAATTTATATTCATCTTTTCTGAAATCGAGAGCCTGGGCTGCCGCCATGAATTCGATTCCGAGAATACCGTATGCACAGTCAAGAATCTGGTTGTTCTTTATTGCCGTATTCATTCCCATTGATACAAAATCTTCCTGGTCAGCTGCAGCGGGTATTGACTGGATTGATGCGGGCATTGAAAGTATCCTTTGTTCAACTATCAGCGTATCTGCGGTATACTGACTGAGCATCATGCCCGAGAACATACCTGCTCCTTTGGTAAGGAAGTCCGGAAGTCCGACGCTGAGCGCTACATTATTTAGCCGGTTCATTCTTCTTTCTGACATAACGCTGACCATTGTAATGCATGCGCCGGCCATATCCATTGGCACGTTTACAGGTGATCCCTGAAAATTAGCGCCGGAAAGCTGAAGGTTCTTCTCAGGGAAGAAAATAGGGTTGTCGCCGACTCCGTTAAGTTCAATCTCAACCTGAGACTTCGCGTAGGCAAGCATATCATGGGCTGAGCCGATAACCTGTGGAGTTGATCTCATTGAGTAGGCATCCTGGACCTTTGATTTAACCCTTCCATCTTTCAGATCACCTTCGGCTATGCATTTATTTATAGCATTTGAACTTCTTATGGCGCCTTTGAAACCTCTTACTTCATGCAAAAGGGGAGTATAAGGTTTCATATTTGCCTTAAGGGCTTCGAGAGACATTGATGCGGCTATTTCAGCCTGTTTTAGCCAGTTATTAGCATCGACGAGCCATATTGCACTCATGGCAGTAAGCATATTGGATCCGTTAATGGCAGCCAGTCCGTCACGGGCGTGGAGACCAGGTATTGGGATTCCGGCTCTGTCCATTGCTTCTTTTCCATCCAGGAGTTCACCTTTATAGTATGCTTTTCCTTCACCCAGAAGGAGCAGGGCAATCTGTGACATAGGGGCCAGGTCGCCACAGGCTCCGACAGAGCCTTTCTGGCAGACGAAGGGAGTAACGCCCCTGTTAAGCATTTCGACATAGGTTTCTGTTATCTCGGGTCTGTTGCCGGAGTTACCGTGAGCGTGGACGTTTATTCTTCCGAGCATGGC
>CAYPHL010000144.1:0-1437 GCA_964410385.1 uncultured Rikenellaceae bacterium
AGAAAACCTGCTGGGATTCCGGATCATTCAGGGGAATTCCATCCATTGTTACATTAATTCTGCTTGCATCAGTCCCCCTTATCCTGAGGTAGGTATATCCGATTCCGTTGCCGGCTTCTGAAGTTTCTACAAGAGATGGTGTAAGGCTCAACAGATATGGTATATCATGGCCGCTGTTCTGCTTTGATAATACCTCATTTTCAAGCGATGTATATGCAAGCGGAGAACGGGAACCGGCCCTTGTAGCATTTACAATGACCTCTCCGGCAAGAAATGATTTCTGTACAAGGCTCACATTGGCAACAGCTTCCCCTGTAAGATCAATATTGAAAACCTCCGGTTCATAACCGATAAATGAAACCCTGACATTGTAATTGCCATCTTTCAGACCGTCAATGCGGTAGTACCCATCAGCTGAGCTGTGCGTCCCAAGGAAAGTGTTTTCGATAGTCACTCCCGCACCTGACAAAGAATTTCCTTCTATATCCGTGATCCTGCCACGAATAACAGATGTCCTTTCCTGCAGACCATAAACCTCACTGAAGATGAAAATATACACCACCAAAATCAAAATCCACCTTGCTTTCATTTCGCAATATTTTTTTGGTTCCGGGATCCAGGTTCCGGGATCCAGGTTCCGGGTCCTGAACATTGAAACTCTGAAACTCTGAAACTCTGAAACTCTGAAACTCTGAAATTAAACCTCAACCTAAGAAAAAACTGTTGGCAGTTGGCAAGAATCCTAGCCTTTGCCTCACGCCGCTTCCCGCACACCGGCCGCCGGACTCCGCTCCAACCTCATCCTTATCAATCTGAAAATGAGGACTTAACTTCTGGTGCTGATGTCATATTTGATTTTATTTCCCTCCGCCGGCATTATCCGGATCAGGTATAAGGGTATGATCTCAGCCCTTGATATTAAGGCACCCCATTTTCTGAAAGTACAAAGATAAACCTTTTTTCCTTAATTCAATTTTTTACTAAATTAGCTGTTGATAATCATGCCCGAAATGAAAGAACTTCTTCGCAAACTCAACTACAAGGAATATAACAGGATATTAATAATGAATGCCGGGGAAGATTTCCTTCAAAGCTTATCAGAAGAACTCCGTGATGCTAAGATTGACACTGAGATAGATCAGCGGTGCCCTTATAATTTCATGATAATATTTGTAAAAAGTATCAGGGAGGTAAATGATATTTCACCGGTTGCACTTCATAATCTTACAGCCGACGGAGTTCTGTGGTACTGCTATCCTAAAAAGACTTCGAAGAAATTAAATTCTGATCTGGAACGCGACAGGGGGTGGAAATCAATGAACGATATGGGGTTCTATGGCATCAGGATGGTTTCTGTGGATGATGACTGGTCGGCGATGAGGTTCAGGAACGTTAAATATATCAAATCAACATCGGGAAGGATCCCGGGGCAGTAGG
>CAYPHL010000144.1:1537-9206 GCA_964410385.1 uncultured Rikenellaceae bacterium
AAGGAAGGCCGAAGCAGACATCTGAGACACCTTAAAAAACAGCTGAAGGAATATTTTTCCGGAAAAAGGAAAGTCTTTGACCTTCCCCTTATAACTCCCGGAAGCGATTTTCAGAAAGCAGTCTGGGATGAACTCCTGAAAATACCTTTTGGTGAAACAGTATCGTATCATCAGCAGGCGGAAGCGATCAATAAGCCGGGAGCTGTCAGGGCCGTAGGCAGCGCAAATGGTTCAAACCGGATAGCAATAGTCATTCCCTGCCACAGGGTTATAGGTGCCGATGGCGCTCTGGTAGGCTATGGCGGAGGCTTACAAAGAAAAAGATGGCTTCTTGATCATGAAAGAAAATTTTCAGGCAAACCTGTGGATATCTCACTTTTCTGACAAGCTTATCAAACAATAATCTAAAAAGTTTAAAATGAAATCGTCTTTCTTACGTAAATGCATTTATTTTCTTTGCTTTTCAGCCCTGTTTATGCTGATCACAGGATGCGCACAGAATGAAGCGGTCGACCAGTGCCTTACGGGACATACATACGGCTTCTTCGGAGGCCTGTGGCACGGATTCATAGCTCCTTTCGATTTTATAGGCATGCTTTTCAATGAGAAGATCACGATGTATGCACAAAACAATAATGGCGGACTATATGCACTGGGATTCCTGATAGGTGGCGGAGGATGGGGTTTCTTCGGAGGAAGAGGAATGCACAGGATCCACCATACGAGAGTTGATTACTCTTCCCGGAAATTCGATGATGCAGTTATTGTTGAATAACCTTATATACAATTAATCAATAATATTATGACAGACCATTCACACGATCAGGAATGCTGCCCGGTCTTTGACCCGGCACCATGGGACCACAAAACACATGACTGGATTGAAAAGCCATTTATTATGAAGGCTATCCCTCAGTTTTTACATATTCCTCTGCCTTTTACATATGCAAAAACTCTGGGGAGTATGTGGGAAACAGCCAAAAATGACGGAGCTGCACCCGAAATTAAAGATTTCCTTCTTCTTGCCTATGATCCTTCACCCTGGAAAAGCGAGCTCTATATGAGCGTCACTAAAGAGGTCCAGGGAGCCAATAATATTAAGCTTTCCGGAACTTTCGCCACCAAGGTCTTTGACGGACCATTCAATCATGTCCCGAAATACCTGAAGGAATTCGAAGAGTATCTGAAAAAGATTAATAAGACGGCAAAAAAATATTACTTCTATTATACTACATGCCCGAAATGTGCAAAGAAATACGGACACAACTACATCGTGGCATTTGCAGAGATTTAGCCGCAAGGGTTCCGCGTTCAAGGTTCAGCGTTCCGCGATCAGGGTTCAGAGTTTAAGAGAGTCAAGGTTTTTGTAATGCTCTTAGCCCTGAGCCCTGAGCTCTTGAATCCGGAACTCTCTACCCGTAACTCTGAACACGGAACACGGAACACTAATAATACTAAAATTAACATAAAATGAAAATCAACAGGTATTTTAACCTCTTACTGACAGCACTTATTATCATACTCTATAGCTGCTCAGGGCCATTAAATGAAGCTGGCAACAATCTTGAAAAGGGCTTCATGGATCCTCCGGCCAGCGCCAGACCACGTGTTTGGTGGCACTGGATGAACGGAAATATAACAAAGGAAGGGATAAGAGCCGATCTCGAATGGATGAGCCGGACCGGTATCGGCGGTTTCCAGAATTTCGATGCCAGTCTGACCACACCCCAGATTGTGGAAAAACGTCTCATCTATATGACACCGGAATGGAAAGATGCATTCCGGTTCACTACCAGACTGGCTGACTCGCTGGGACTTGAAATGGCTATTGCCGGTTCTCCCGGATGGAGCGAAAGCGGAGGTCCGTGGGTCACCCCTGCCCAGGCTATGAAAAAACTTGTCTGGAGCGAGGTAAGGATTGATGAAGGAAAATCCTTTGACGGGATAATTCCAAATCCACCGGCAACTTCAGGTGTGTTTCAGAATATTCCCGCCCAGAGCCGGATCCCCGAACCTTTGCCTGAATATTATAAGGATATTGCAGTACTTGCATACAGGCTACCTGCCAGCGATCTGTCGATGAAAGAACTGAATCCCAGGGTAAGCTCAAGCGAAGGAAAATTCTCATTAACAGACCTCACCGACGGAGACCTGACAAATAATACCTTTTTGCCGGCAGCCCGGACAAACAATAAATCCTGGATAATGTTCGAATTTGCCAAACCCCTGAAAGTTCAATCCCTTACCCTTGTAAGCAGCGAACAGGGAATAAATTATGGCCCTGGGAAAAACAGGATGCTGGAGGCTTCTGATGACGGCAGACGGTTCAATCCGGTTTTTGAGATACCCGGACCTTCAAATATTCCACGTACATATACATTCCCTGCGGTGACAGCAAAGTTTTTCAGGATCTCTTTTATTACTCCCGAACTTCCTGCCAGACCGGGTTTTACACCTCCCCCGGCAAGCGGATCACCACCTCCACCGCCTCCGCCACCCCCGGGAGTTCGTATTGCTGAGGTCATTCTTCACTCCGTCGCACGTGTAAACCGTTCTGAAGATAAAGCCGGATTTACATCCGCTTTCGGGCTGTATGACCTGGTAACCCTGCCGGTAAGCGCCGAAGATGTCGTAAACAAGTCGGATATTATTGACCTGACAGACAAAACGGGTCCTGACGGCAGACTTACCTGGACCCCTCCGGAAGGGCGATGGAAAATTATCAGGTTTGGTTATTCCCTTACAGGCCGTCAGAATCATCCGGCCTCTCCTGAAGCAACCGGACTGGAGGTTGATAAACTCGATGCGGGACACGTAAAGGCATATTTTGAGAATTATCTCGATCAGTACAAGGATGCAACAGGGGGTCTGATGGGCTCCAGAGGATTGAAATACATTATAATCGACAGCTGGGAAGCCGGGGTTCAGAACTGGACCGACAGCATGCCAGCAGAGTTCAAGAAGCACAGGGGATATGATATGCTGCCCTGGATGCCTGTTCTTACGGGACAGATAATTGAGAGCGCAGATGCAAGCGAGAAATTCCTGTTTGATTTCAGAAAAACTATCGGGGATCTGACCGCCGAAAACCATTATGACCAGCTTACAACTATTCTCCGTGAACGTGGCATGGGCCGTTATACAGAATCACATGAAGGAGGACGCGCCTTCATAGGTGATGGCATGGAGGTTAAACGCACTGCAGATATTCCGATGAGCGCTACCTGGACACCGGGGACAATCGACCAGGATGAGAATGGCGACGTTGCGATCAGATACCGGGCAGATGTTCGTGAATCAGCATCAGTAGCCCATCTTTACGGAAAGGAATTTGCTGCTGCCGAATCCATGACTGCAAGAGGTAATACCTGGGCATTCTCACCGGAAAGACTTAAACCTACAGCCGATATGGAACTCGCTATGGGCCTCAACCGCTTTGTGATCCATACCTCGGTACATCAACCTGTAAATGATAAAATACCTGGACTGGGCCTCGGACCCTATGGACAATGGTTTACAAGACACGAGACCTGGGCAGAACAGGCAGAACCATGGATAACTTATCTTTCACGAAGTTCATTTATGCTGCAGCAGGGAGAATTTGTTGCCGATGTGCTATATTTCTATGGTGAAGACAGCAACATTACAGCTCTGTTCGGGAATAAATTACCTGATATTCCGGAAAGCTATAATTATGATTTTATTAATGCCGATGCACTTGTAAATCTCCTGTCAGTCAGGGAGAACAGATTAATTGCTCCGTCCGGCATGAGCTATTCCGTCCTGATCCTTGACGATAACTCCCGGAATATGTCTTTGCCGGTACTCAGGAAAATAAAAAGCCTGGTTGAAGAAGGAGCTATTGTTTCCGGCCCCAAACCGGTAAGATCACCTGCACTGAATGATGATCCTTCTGAATTTCAATCAATTGTAAGCGAATTATGGAAGACGGAAAATGGGGAGAACATTGTAGGAAAAGGCAAAGTATTTTCAGGTAAAACAGCTGCCGGGGTACTGTCCGCCCTGGATATTAAACCTGATTTCACTTACACCTTGCCCGGGCCGGATACAAAGGTTCTGTTTGTTCACAGGAAGCTTGGAAAGGCAGATATCTATTGGATCAATAACAGGAACAACAGGAGCGAGAAACTGGAAGCAACATTCAGGACTGAAGGGATGAGCCCTGAAATCTGGCATCCTGTAACAGGTAAAATTGAACAAGCCTCATATTCTTTTGAAAACGGATCCACTAAAGTACCACTGGACCTTGATCCGAATGATGCTTTATTTGTCGTATTCCGTAAGCCGACAAAGGTCGCATCTGTAACTTTACCCATAAAGACCGAAACACAGCTTGAAACAATATCAGGTTCATGGGATGTCAGCTTTCAGCCTGACCGCGTCGCACCGGAAAAGATAAAAATGGATAACCTTGCATCCTGGACTGAAAATCCGGATCCGGGAGTTAAATATTTCTCAGGAACGGGCACGTATACAAAAACATTCAATGCTCCTGAAACCTGGTTTGAAAATAATACCCGTCTGTATCTGGATCTGGGTTCGGTAAGAAATCTGGCAGAGGTTACAATCAACGGGAAGTATCTTGGAATAGTGTGGAAGAAACCCTTCAGGTGCGATGTAACAGAAGTGCTTAAAAGTGGTGAAAATTCACTTGAGATCAGGGTGACCAACTTATGGGTCAACAGGCTTATTGGAGATCAGCAGCCTGATGCAACAAAGAAATATACCTATACGACCCAGGCTTTTTATCAGGCAGACTCGCCCCTGCTGCCCTCAGGCTTGCTGGGCCCGGTACAGATGTTAAGTTTATCAATCAAATAGGATAATTCCGGGGAGACAATTCACCAGGATGAACCGCCTGGATATCTACGTATTATAATACGTATTAAAAAACGTATTATAATACGTAGATCTCAATTATGTTCATTCACTCTTTTTTGCTTTCCTGCTCTTCAGGGCTTTGAAGACCAGATAGACCACAAATGCAGCGCCCAGGAAATAGAGAATATACTCGATGTAAGGGAATATTTTTTCTCTGAGGTCGTAAATAAAATACCCGATAAGGGCCAGAATAATATTCCATAATCCGGCTCCGGCGGTAGTATACAGAACAAAATTACGCAAGTTCATCCTTGCAAGCCCGGCAGGGATCGAAATAAGCTGCCGTACAGCCGGAACAAGCCTCCCGATGAAAGTCGAGGCATTGCCGTTCTTTACAAAATAATCCTCTGCATGCTGAACCTTTTCTTTCGACAGAAGAAGTATCTTTCCGATCCTGGAATCAGCCAGTTTGTAGACCAGGGGCCTTCCAAGATATAAGGAGAGATAATAATTGAACAAAGCTCCGACGATCGCACCGATTGTCCCTGCAATTACAACACCAAAAACATTAAGGCCCCCCTGTGCTGCTTTGTAGGCTGCAAAAGGGATAACAACCTCAGACGGGAACGGAATAAATGAACTCTCGATCGCCATCAGCAAACCTATAGTGAAGTAATTGAGATTGACCATGTACCAGTCAATTACCGACTGAATTATCTCCATATCAGACTCTTATTAAAGAGCACAAAGATAACAATATTGTGTTATCTTTCACTTCAGCCGCTTATACTTAAGGATAACAACATTAGCAGAATGAGGTTCCAGCTTCAGATTCAGCTTACCTCCTTTTAATACCAGTGCATCACTGGAAGGGTATATTTGCTCAGGATCTGAAGCAGAATTATAATCATACAATCCGCCTGACCTGAGAACGGAAATCTCGCCGGTCTTCTCCAGTGAAGCTCCTGTAATATTCAGCAGTACCGGCTTTACCCTTGAAGAAGTATTGATAACCTTGATATACACCCCGGAAGAGTTTTTTTCTATTGTTCCGCTGGCATAAAGACTGTCAGCACCGGCAAGCGGTTTACCTGACTGAAGAACAGGAATTACATGTGTTCCCCTGTGTGTGGAGAACATTTTCTGTACATAATAGTTCGGTGTCCCGATAGTCTTAAGATTATCAAACCATATCAGGTCGGGCCGCCATTGCCAGGCATCGACGTGTGCCAGCAGGGGTGCATAGGAGGCCATGTGTACGACTTCAGCATTCCTTTCAAGTCCTGTCATGAAACCAGCTTCCGAAAGTGCACTTAACCAGGTATTTCTCGATTCGGGGGCTTCCGCGTCCTTCCCGTGTGCTGCATATTCACCTGCAAAAACTTTGATACCCTTCCTGTCATAATTATCATATCGTGAAGCGTTGCTCTGGAACCATTCCGGGGGCATATAATAATGCTCATCTATAAGGGCAGGATTAAGCTTCTTAAGTTCTTTCCATGCATAGTCGAAATAAACACCCGATGCAGAAGGTCCTGATCCCGAGATGATCATGATCTCAGGATGCTTCTGGTTCAGTACTTTTTCAAACTCCCTGTACCGCTCAATATACTGCTCGTCCCATTGCTCATTGCCAATCCCCACATATTTCAGGTTGAAAGGTCCGGGATGACCCATTGAAGCTCTCAGCCCACCCCAGCGGGTTGTCGGTGCTCCGTTTGCAAATTCGATAAGGTCAAGTGCATCCCGGATATAGGGATCGAGTTCATCAAGGGGTACAACCTCTGCAGCATTGTACTGGCAGGACATTCCGCAATTTAGTATAGGAAGCGGTTCTGCCCCAATATCTTCCGAAAGGAGGAAATATTCAAAAAATCCCAGTCCGAAGCTCTGGAAATAGTCTGGTGCCTGCTGGTTCCTCATTTCCATGTTCCACCGGTTGATTATCATTGATCTCTCCTCGACCGGACCGACAGTATTCTTCCACTGGTAACGGTTTTCAATAGTTCTTCCTTCAACTATACACCCGCCGGGGAACCTGACAAATCCCGGTTTCAGGGCGGCAATCATTTCGACTATATCCTTCCTGAGACCTCCGGGCCGGCCTTTCCAGGTATCGGAGGGAAAAAGGGAAACCATATCGATATCAATTGTACCCTTTCCGGTGATTATCAGCCGCAGGGTTGCCCTGGATTCTGTGCGGGCTGCTGTAAAAGCTGCTTCGAACTTTTTCCACGATCCTGAAAAACCCTCTATCATGGTACTCCCGATCACATCACCATTCTGATCAAGAAGCTCAATATTCATCTTAAGTCCCGAACCGGAAGCAAGTTTCGTAAAGACAGAAAAATTATACTGATTATCCTTTTTAATACCCATTCCGCGGAATCCTTCGTTTATAAGACCGAAAGTCCCTTTTCCGGGATCAACCACTACCGATACATAATGAGGATTGGAAGGCCTGGCAGGGGAATAAAAAGAAGGTACGAGCCTGCCCCTTCCGTTATCGCGACCCTGTCTCCATCCGGTAAGGGGGTAGGTAAACTCGAAAGACCTGTTCTTGACCAGTTCGGCATAAATACCTCCGTCGGCAGCAAAATTGATGTCTTCAAAGAATACTCCCCACATTGTCGGTTGCACCTCTGCCACCGGCTTGTTGAGGATAACCGATACTTCACCCGCCTGCTGCCCAACGATGCCGGTGAGGAAGATAAAAGCAGGGAGCAGGATCAGTCCGGGTTTTAATATTTTTCTCATATGAAAAAGAGTAAGTTCAGGGTTTCAGGGTTTCAGGGTTTCAGGGTTTCAGGGTTTCAGGGTTTCAGGG
>CAYPHL010000145.1:0-6486 GCA_964410385.1 uncultured Rikenellaceae bacterium
GTTTTACTTGCAACAAATGTTGATCCGTCGAAGATTGCAATCGATCCCTGGGTATTACTGTTGTTCCCCCATGCTACGCTGACCGACAATCCGTATGATGAAACTATTGTGCAGTTACTGCATTGCCATACAGGATTGTATATCGAGGGTCCTGAGTAAGTATACATCTGGGTGCTGCCTCCCATTACCGGTGAAGGACCATCTACTGTCTGAGAATGGGCAGTCATTCCAAGTATTGTTGCTATTATTGATATAAGTAATTTTTTCATAATCGGATGTTTTTCATTTACTTAAAGAAAGTTGCTCTGATTAACATTATGTTCAGTCAGCAGATTTGTAATGGTAATCAGTGTATTGAAGGATATTTCCATCCTGATCCTTTATAAATTTCAACCTTCCGGAATCATCATACTCATAGTAAGTGATTACATTGTTTTCATCACTTACTGATGTTATACCTATTTGAGGATCATAGGTGTAGGTTTTCATAGTTGATGATTTAAGGTACAGACGAACATCATCAACCTGTCCGGTAAGGGAGATTGTATAAGAACCCGTGGCAACTGATACAGGTGTTGAATTAAAACTCCACGTATTACCCGATTTTGACCACCAGGTCAGGAAATAATTGCCGTTTTGTATTGAACTTACACTTCTGTAAAATCCACCTGTCCTGCTTTTATGTCCGGTTTTACAGTCATTTAAATTACTGTTCCCGTCGGAATTCTCGAAATTATTGAAATAATATCCGTTTGTAGTTGAATTATTGATTTCAGCTATTGGCATATCATTATCATAACCCCATAAATATGAAGTTTTATTATCGTCCGGTTTTTGAACTGTGAGAAGATTCTGGTTCGCATCATAGGTCAGATCAGCCCGTTTTACATAGCCTGAGGGAACAGGCTGATTTGGGTTATGTGTGGGAGCAGTGAGCGGCTTATCCGTTTCCAGTAAATGGATTTCGTATGGATTGCCGGAATTATTGTACCTGGTAACCTTGCCGGAAACAATACTTCCGTTTTTGTAATTTTCCTCCTTCATCAGTACGGCTATTATGTGGCCACGAAGAAGAGCCCCTGAAACACTGACGCTGTCATAATCTTTCGGATACCAGTATTTTGTCATATCATTTAATCCGGCACTATTGACAACTGTCTTTTTAGTAAGCTGCTGATGCAGACTATTGAGATTCTCATATTGGTAAGTTGATGTGGTCTCAACGTAATCGCTCTGACTTAATGAGGAATATTGCCTGGTTGTACTGGAAGTAAGCTTATTAATACCTGAATAAACAGGATAGTCGAAATAATAAAAATCTGATATGTCTGGCGGAACATGTGTACAGATGCCTTCATGAGTCATTCTTCGACCCACTTTGGTACCGGTTATACTAAGGGAACTATAGAGAGTATAACCATTCGTTATTTCCTGTGCTAAATTGGAAGTATTTCCGATGTAAGATCCTGAATACGTCTCATTGCCTCCTTTCCAGTTGTCATTCAGTTGATAACGGCCATTACAATAAGCCTGGTCAACACCTAAAAGTGTTTCAGTAAAAAGATTAAAGTTAAAAACCTGCTTCCCGTTTGGCTTTGTCGATGCGCTTTCGTCATAGATTGCAGCTGTGGAATATACCACCGGCGCTCCGTTCAAACCATTCAGATCATACATTGGTCTGCCTGTTATTACCATTCTTTTTCCGAAACAACTAGAGTGACAATATCCATCCCACCATGTAAAATTGATGATCTGCTTATAATTTGTTATGCCTTCGGGAGGGATAAGCAGTGTTCCCATTCCGGAGTCATTAGTCCCGTATTTATAAATCTTTTTGACCGGAGCAGTACCATCAGCTTCATAGTCTTGCATTTCTTTTATTCTCAGGCCTCCGGCCATAGAACCTGAACCATAATAATTTGGCTCAAAAATAAATTTAGTATATCCACATGTAGGATAAGTAATCTTTTCTAATATGCAAGCCTGCATGTAGGTTGAGTTTGGTTCGCGGTTAGCACCGCCAACCTGATACTGATCACCTTCAAAGGCTATTGCTTCACTGTTAATAAGACTGGAATTACCGGTTTGTCCGTTATAGAAACCCCACCAGTCCTGGGCAAGACTCGTTCTTGAAGGAAGCATTACTTCTTCCTTGTAAGAAAAGCTGTATTTATTAACTATGTTTCCCTGGTTATCTTTTTCAATTATATTGGTTAACTTCAGTCTGTTTAGATCATTAGTATTGCCCGGAGGGGTAACAAAATATCCTTCCCCCAATGTTATTGTCTTCAATAGCGAAAAGGTGCCATCAGTATTCTTTCCTGAAATTCTGATCTCACCCAGTCTTGTTTCAGGTCTGTCGGATCTTGAAAAATCTCTGATGAATTCAATTTTCCCGGTTGTGAAGTTAATCTCACTTAACCTTACTGCATAATTTCCAGATGTATTTGTATACCAGGCTGATGTATGCAATCCATTAACAGGAGGACCACCTTGGGTACATTGCTGACCTATTGTTTCTGTATAAACATTATCAGTAACGACATAACCTGTATCGGTTACATAGGAGAGGTAGATATGTTCAATACCGTCTGCAGATACGATTTCAGACAGGTAATAGCTGCTTGGATAGGACCACCTGAGTTGACTCTCATCAACAAAATCTGAATATTCAATTCTTGCAAACTTGTAAAGAATACCCTTCTCATCCTTAACCTCAAAACGGTTCGATGTAAAAAGAATGCTTAAGGGAACCGTCGGAATAAGGAAAGGAGTCTGATTGTTATTCTGCCGGTAAACAAATTTACCGGATCTGCCAGAGAAATTGTAAAAATAGTAATCACTTTCCGCGTCATCCAGTCCATCAGCAATTGCTTTCAAATAATAATAATCTCCTGATGTTATCTGAGATGCCTTTTTTATGTTGGTTTTCAACCAGAATCCATCCGGATCGGGTCGTCCCACGACACTTCGCGAAATGACTCCGCCGGCATTGAGCGACCAGCCCAATCCTATCCAGGAAGCAATTTCATTTACTTTATTGCCGATAGAATGATAGCTCACAGAAATAGGCAACTCCAGTCTCTTTGTTCTGATAGTGTAAAGAGGAATATTGATTTCCGGAATTCCAGTATAAAGTCCGACAGGAATATTTCCATACTTCCCCAGGGAGGCGGCATCAGGTAAAGGCGGTATTACCGGTGTGACTGCAGTAGTGTTTTGTTGTTGTGCGTATAAAACAACAAAAGAATCAGCATAAACGAGTAACAAAGCAATAACTATTAATTTTTTCATAGTCTAATTGTTTTAAAAATGCCTTAAACATTTAATCTCTGATGAAAATCAATCCGGGAAATAATAAATCCGAAATGATTTTAATTTTTAGTTTAATCCGGAATGATAGGAAATTGTTACCCTGGTTTCAGGTACTTTTTTTCAACAAACTAAAAAAAAAGTCAATTGGGACCTCTTTTAAGAGCAAATCTTCAAATACACTTACTTTATTTTAATAATTGCAAATTAGTCTCTTTCAGGATCTTTCTGAAAATTTTCCCTGGAAGGTTTTTTATGATCAACCTCAGATTTACTTTGAATTAAATTTCTGAGATGATACTAAGAAGCAATAAATCTGTTCTTTTTTTTGAGGAGCAATTTAACTTTTAGAACCTGTAAAGCGCTGTATATCTATATTATATCGTAATCACAGTCTGGTAGTACATCTTTTATGGCCGGGAACCAGACAGTAAAACTTCTGCGCCGGGAGGTAATTTCAGGCGGTAGGTTTAAAATTTCAACCATCTTATTATTTTTCGCTATTTCACTTAGTGTTCTTATAAATATTCTAAATATACAGATCAGATACCTGATTAACTCCTCTATCCATCCTTTCGCTATGTAACTCTAACAAATTATTTCTAAAGCTAGCCGGATGACAAAAAATTAACTAAACATCCTTCATGGAGAAAAATCTACGTTTTTTAATACGTTTATTAATACGTTGGTAACTTAAATTTATTTCACCAGTTCCAGTACAACAACAGATTTTGCCGGCATTGCAACCGACAGTACTCAATCCTCCATCTTAAATCCGCTGAATAATGCCGGTTTCACAACTTCCGGCTTGCCGAATGTATTGAAGGCATTTATCCGACCCGCCGTCAGAACCGTAACGGAAACCGCTTTAAAGGTTTAAGCATGATTTAAAACATAAATTTGATTAACTTTGTAGTTAAAATTGATAATTTAATTGACAGCTTTTTCGACTGGAAGAAGATGAAAATTATATTTTCAGGCGTTATAAACATGGATTCTAAACAATAAAAACATGGATTCACAAATAAATATTGCAATATCATACAATCAGCTTTTTGAGCTGGTAAGGCAATTACCGGTTCATGAAAAACAAAAACTCCTCACATCTCTGATAAAAGAAAACTTAAGCAAATCCGGTAATGATACCATTCTGACTCATTTTGCCAGTGAAAAAACTCTTGCTAAAGATTGGCTCTCACCTGAAGAAGACAAAGCATGGAAAGATTTGTAAAAGGTGATATCGTTGTTATCCCGTTTCCGTTTTCAGATCTTTCAGGTAGCAAAAAGAGACCTGCTCTGGTACTGGCCGACCTCCAGGGCGATGACGTAATCCTTTGTCAGATTACAAGCCACCAGGTCAAAGATAACTAGGCAATTTCAATAAAGTCCAATGACTTTAAAACCAACAAGCTTCCCGTATCCAGTAATATAAGACCCAACCGCATTTTTACAGCCGATAAAAACATTATTATCAGAAAAGTGGCGTCACTCAGTGAACCGGCCGTAAATGCGGTTGTACAAAAAATTATTGATATTATCTCATAAAGCAGGACGGATACATTTGAGATCAGAGATTATTTCACCATCTCCAGCACAACAACCGATTTTGCCGGCATTGTAACTGTCAATACACCATCCTTCATCTTATATCCTTTGAAAGCAACAGGCTTTACAGCTTCCGGTTTATCGAATGTATTGAAGGCATTCATCTGACCTGCAGTCAGAACCTCCCCTGTAATAGTTTTAAAGGTTTCACCAACGACCGGACAGGTAAGAGTGATATCTTTGCTGGGATTAAGATTTGCGAGGGAAATATGGACTTTACCATCATTATCCACCGATGCTGAAGCCGAAATTGCAGGTATTTTCCTGCCCTGGAATTCATAATCCTCACATACAAGGTCGGTGTTCAGGAGCTTTGCCTCCTGATGCACCCTGTACATCCTGAAAACATGATATGTAGGTGTAAGAACCATCTTATCATCCTTTGTAAGGATAACAGACTGAAGGACATTGACCATCTGTGCCAGGTTGGCCACTTTCACCCTGTCGGCATGCTGGTTGAATATATTCAGGTGAATTGCTGCCGTAACGGCATCCCGCATAGTATTCTGCTGATACAAGAACCCGGGATTTGTTCCCGGCTCCACATTGAACCAGTTACCCCATTCATCAACCACAAGCCCTTTTGTTTTCTGAGGATCATAACGGTCCATTATTGCTTTATGACCTTTAATTATTACATCCATCTGGAGGTTGGAATTCATTGTTCTGAACCATTCGTTTTCACCAAACTCGGTCGCTGAACCCTTGTTGTTCCATCCGTCGACAAGGGAATAATAATGTATTGATAATCCCTGGAACCGCCCGCGGATTCCGGGGTCCTTCATTAGTGTTTCTGTCCAGGCATAATTATAGTCCGATGGTCCGCAGGCTACACGGTATAGTCTGTTCCCCCCGTAGTTATTCAGGTATGTTGAATACTGGCGCATTACATCCGAGTAAAAATCGGCTGTCATATTTCCCCCGCAGCCCCAGTTTTCGTTTCCGATGGCAAAATATCTGACCTTCCAGGGTTCTTCCCTGCCGTTTTGTTTACGCAGCCGGGTCATGGGACTGTCCGAGTCAGAAGTAAGATATTCGACCCATTCCGCCATTTCCCTGACAGTGCCTGAACCGACATTGCCGTTGATATATGCATCACAGTTTATCAGCTCGGTGAGTCGCATAAACTCATGAGTTCCGAATGAATTATCTTCCGTAACGCCACCCCAGTGGGTATTGACGATTGATGCTCTCTGGCTCTGCGGACCAATACCATCTTTCCAGTGGTATGTATCTGCAAAGCAGCCGCCCGGCCATCTCAGGTTCGGAACCTTGATCTCCCGGAGAGCAAAGAGGACATCATTCCTCAGACCCTCGGTATTCGGGATTTTTGAATCACGGCCTACCCAGAGCCCTCCGTAAATGCAGGTTCCGAGATGCTCTGAAAAATGACCATAAATATCCTTGCTTATTACCGGTCCCGGATGATTGGCTACCACAATAAGCTGATTGACAGGCACAGTAGTCTCCTTCTGCGCACTGATACTTTGCATCCCCAGGAATGCAACTACTAATAAAAGATAGAGTTTTCGCATGGTTTATTCTTTTGAAGATTATTTTCAATTATTT
>CAYPHL010000145.1:6586-9172 GCA_964410385.1 uncultured Rikenellaceae bacterium
TTTCAATAAATGTTCCTAGCTTTTTGTATTTTTTAAACAGTTCGTCATATTTTTTAGCACGTGCAGGATTTGGTTTGTATGTTTTTTCGAAACCTCCTCCCATTGCTTTCTGTGCTGCAGGAAAATCCTTATGGATCCCTGCCACAACAGAAGCAGCTATAGCTGATCCGAGAGCAACGGTCTGGTCCGATTTTGCTACTTTTATTGGTACGTTGAGCACATCAGCAACAGTCTGCACAACGAAGGGATTCTTTTTTGCAACACCTCCCACAGCTATTACTCCATCGATCCTGGCTCCTTCTTCAATGAATCTTTCATTTATCATTTTTGAGCCGAAAGCCGTAGCTTCAACAAGAGCTCTGAATATACGCGGTGCATCAGATCCGAGTGATAATCCGGCTATTGCTCCTTTAAGTGCCTGGTTGGCATCAGGAGTACGCCGGCCGTTCATCCAGTCGAGGGCAAGAATTGCACTTTCCCCGACCGGCAAAGATTCTGCTGCTTTACTCAGGTCTCCTATCAGCCTTTCAGATACTTCACTCCTTATCCTGTCCCTGGTTTTTTTATCAAGCCATGACATCTTTGAAATGATTTCATCAACAGGCCAGGATATAAGCTTTCCGAACCATGCATAAATGTCACCGAATGCTGATTGACCTGCTTCAAGTCCGAGCATGCCAGGGATGATCGATCCGTCAACCTGTCCGCATATTCCTCTGACAAGTTTCTCCCCTCCTTTTTCTATTGGTGATACGAGCATATCGCAGGTTGAAGTTCCCATGACCTTAATAAGCTGAAATGGTTTTATCTCGCCTCCGACAGCTCCAAGGTGAGCATCAAAGGCACCAACCCCGACTTTTACGGTTTCAGGCAGGCCAAGCTTTTTTGCCCATTCACCGGTGATCGTTCCCACAACTACATCACATGGATATGTTTCTTCGTAAAGGCGGGTTCTCAGTCCGGCAAGCTTAGGATCGAGCTTTACAAGGAACTCTTCGGAAGGCAGGCCGCCGAAATCCTTATGCCACATTGCCTTATGTCCTGCTGCACAACGGCTTCTCTTTATTGTAAGAGGATTTGTGTCACCTGTCAGTAATGCAGGTATCCAGTCGCAATGCTCAACCCACGAGAAAGCACTCTTTCTCACCCTGGAATTTTTCCTTATTACATGAAGTATTTTCGACCATAACCATTCGGAAGAATAGATCCCCCCTTCAAACTTAGTGTAGTCAGTTCCTCCCCATGATCCGGCCAGTGTATTTATTTCGGCAGCTTCCTTCACGGCCGTATGATCTTTCCAGAGAATGAACATTGCATCAGGATCATCCTCAAAACCTGATTTAAGAGAAAGAGGTGTGCCTGCTTTATCAACAGCAACAGGAGTTGAACCAGTTGTATCAACAGTTATCCCTGAAATATTCCCGATAATTCCCTTGCTTAAGCCCTTAATCGCTCCTTTGACTGATTTTTCAAGTCCTTCCAGATAATCCAGAGGATGCTGTCGGAACTGATTGGCAGCAGGATCACAATACAGACCTTTCTTCCATCTCGGATATTCAAAGACAGATGTTCCTATTATCTTACCGTTACTTGCATCGGCAACAACTGATCGCACTGAATCAGTACCGTAGTCAATCCCTATCACATATTTTCCGGACATATCAAATAGATTTATATAACTTTAATAATTCATATACTTTGGACTCCCGATCCTATAACTATTGTGACCTTCGTGCCCTTTGTGATAACCTTCGTGTCCTTTGTGGTTAAATAAGCATGGTTCTTTAACCACAAAGAGCACAAAGGATTACACAAAGAGCACAAAGAAATTCAGTAAGTTATGAATATTTATTAATTATACAGGATAAATTCTTCATTCCTGTCATTTCTTCTTTTTCTGTCCGTAGTAGGCGTTCTTTCCGTGCTTTCTTTCATGATGTTTTTTCAGAAGATAATCATCAGCAGGTTTTGTAGATCCAAGAGTCACGGTATAGAATGCTATCCTGGCTATCTCTTCGAGTGCTACGGCATGATGAACCGCTTCCTCGGCATCCAGACCCCAGCTGAATGGACCATGACAGTTTACAAGCACTGAAGGAACAGCCAGAGGATCGGTTTTAACCAGTCTCTCAATAATTACTTTCCCGGTATTGACCTCATAATCATTTTCAATCTCCTGCTCTGTGAGCCTCCGGGTACAAGGTACCTCTCCGTAAAAATGATCGGCATGGGTCGTTCCCAGGGGCGGAATGTCTTTGCCGGCCTGAGCCCAGGCTGTTGCGTATGTTGAATGTGTATGTACAACCCCGTTGATTGTTTTCCATTCCTTATACAGCAGAAGATGTGTCGGAGCATCTGTTGAAGGCTTATACTTACCTTCAACAATCTTACCATCCGGATCAAGAACGACCATATCGCCCGGTTCCATTTTCTTATAACTTACTCCTGAAGGCTTGATCACTATTAGTCCTGATTTAATATCACGGGCACTTGCATTACCCCAGGTGTGGATCACAAGACCTTGTTTTACAAGGCTCAGATTGGCTTTAAATACTCTTTCTTTTAGTTTTTCAAGCATATTTCTTC
>CAYPHL010000146.1:0-9013 GCA_964410385.1 uncultured Rikenellaceae bacterium
CTCATCAGGGGAACGTATGGCTGGCAGTATGCAACACTTCTCCCCGCTCCCATCCAAAAGAAATGGATGTCATAAGGAGATATAACACTTTCATAAGGAATAATCCTGATCCTTTCTATAAAACAGAATCACTCGCCAATATTGCACTTCTCTGGCCACAAAGGGCGGGTAACTATTACAGCGGCTCTTCAGTTCCGCTGACAGATTTCACAAAAGAGATCAGGACAGCCGTGGCAGGCAACCTTTCAGAAGAGTTTTATGGATTCTATGACGGATTATCACGCGGCCATTTCCCCTTCGATGTCATCGATGAAGCAACTCTTAAAAACGATCTTAGAAGGTATGAACTCATCATATTGCCCAATGCAGCATGCATTTCCACTGAAGAAAGAGATAAGTTAAAGGAATTTGTAACCCGAGGAGGAAATTTAATCTCCACTTTTGAAACTTCAAGGTTTAACGAAAGCGGCAGGCGGCAGGAAATACCCCTGCTCAGTGATCTCTTCGGTATAAAAAAGACAGGTGATATTTTCGGCCCGCTAAACTGGGATTATATAACACTTAATGATAAGGGGCACATCTCCTTTAAAGACATTGCAGATAATAATATTTATGCACCGTTATACGGACTGAAGACTGAACCGACATCCCAGGCACCGGTTTACTTTTGCAAACCCCTGCCCGGAAGCTATGCCGCAAGCCCTGAAATCTCTGAATTCCCGTTCATTGTTGAAAATAATTACGGCAACGGAAAATCTTTCTATTTCGCCGGGACCTTCGGGGGATCTCTTTATAAATTCCGCTTCCCCGAATATTACCGTATTCTTTCCAACCTTGTAAACGCAACCTGCAAGCCGGCTGTCAGGATGAAGAATGCACCTTCATCAGTAGAATTGAACCTGAGGAAAAAAGGAAATTCATTGTTCCTGTACCTTATTAATTTTACCTCTGAGATGAGAAGGCCGATTCAAAAGATCATCCCCGTAACCGGGCTGTCAATTGAAATTACGGTTAAAGAAAACATTAGGAATGTGAAAGCTCTCTGGTCGGCCGGTGAACTGGAATTCACAAAAAAAGACGATGTCCTGTCATTTATTCTTCCTGAGATTCAGGATTATGAAGTGATAAGAATAAGTATATAAATAATATCACATTGCACGAATTATCATTAGCAGAAGAAGTTATTAGAATTGCCGGATATGAGGCCGGAAGAAACGATGCTGGCCGGGTAAGCGAGATCACCATCGAGGCCGGAATATTCTGCGGAGTAGAAATCGATGCTTTCAGATCTGCCCTTGAAATGCTTGCTGAGGGTACAATGCTGGCCAATGCAGAAATCAATATTCAAAGGATTGATGGTGAAGGATATTGCTCCGAATGCGGCAGGGAATTTAATATGAACAACAGGGTTGATACCTGTCCCGTTTGTAATTCATTCCCCTCAGAAATACGAAGAGGATATGAGTTCAGGGTAGTATCGATTGTTGTGGAAGGGAATGATGATAAAGAATAAACAGGTGATCAAATAAATACAAGAAGTTATGTGTGATACATGCGGATGCGGAAATACAGGAAAAGAAAAACCAGGTATTCCCGCTAAGAGGAATAAACAGGATCATGATCATGATCATTCCTATACTCATGAACATGATAGTTATGGTCCTCATACCCACTATTATGATGATAAAAAAGGCAAAGAACTCTCCCACGATCATTCCGGAAAGCAGGTTATTAATCTTAAAGTCGATGTTCTTACCAGGAACAATATGATCGCCGCAATGAACCGCAGGTTCTTTGAAGGCAGGAAGGTGTTGTGCATTAATATGGTAAGCTCCCCCGGATCGGGTAAAACAACAATCCTGGAAAAGAGCATTAACAGTTTTAAATCATCAAAGAAGGTTTACGTTATTGAAGGTGATCAGCAAACCCGTCTGGATGCCGACCGGATTGAAAAAGCAGGAGCTCAGGCTATTCAGATCAACACGGGCTCGGGATGCCATCTTGATGCTCAAATGGTAGAATCTGCAGTAAAAAAGCTGAATCCGGAAGCAAATTCAATTTTGTTCATCGAAAATGTAGGCAACCTTGTCTGCCCGTCCCGGTATGATCTTGGTGAATTCAGGAGAGTCGTCATCGTCAGTGTCACTGAAGGCGCAGATAAACCCCTCAAGTATCCGAACATGTTCGAGACATCACATCTGTGCCTGATCAACAAGTCTGACCTCCTGCCCTGGGTGGATTTTAAAATTGACGAGTTCGTAACTAATGCGAAGAATATTAACCCCCGGCTCGAATTAATTACTGTTTCGGCAAAAACAGGGGAAGGAATTGAAAAATGGGAGAAGTGGATTTCTGAGGAATCTGTTCAAAATAATACGTAGTGAACTACGTATTAAAAAACGTATTAAAAAACGTATTTTAATACGTAGTTCAGTTTTCTGTAACTCCCCAGGCCTTAGCTGGCACAGGTCCCATTTTCAGTTTCAGTTTCCCACCGTCTGCAAGATCTGAATGACTGAACCACGGAGTATTTAGCGGCTTGCCATTCAGAGTTGCCGACTGTATGAATTTATTCTTATCCGATACGCCGTCAGCCTGAATAGTGAACTTTTTACCATTACCTGCATCAATGATTATTTTCCTGAATACAGGGCTTCCGATATCATAAACAGGTTTCCCCGGACAAACCGGAAAAAATCCCATTGCCGAGAAAATATACCATGATGACATTTCTCCTTCATCCTCATCGCCGCAGATCCCGAGCGGTCCGTTCCCGAACCACAGTTTCATTATATCGCGTACTCTCCGTTGTGTTTTCCATGGTTCGCCTGAATAATTGTAGAGGTAAGGTATGTGAAATCCAGGCTGGTTTCCCTGATGATACTGACCAATAAGCCCCGTCATATCAGGGAATTGCTTCAGAAATTCATATTTTGATCCCCGGCCGCCGAACTGTTCCTGAAAAAGCTCATCCAGTCTTTCTGAAAGCTTATTCTTTCCACCCATCAGATCAATAAGTCCATTAATATCCTGCTGAACATGAAACAAGTAGGTCCAGGCGTTTGTCTCGGTATAGTAATCCCGTCCGCCCTGACCTCCGCTCCAAACCGGATCAAGGCCTTTTTCATCAAACACCCATTTGCCGTCAGCAGTTTTCGGTGCCATGAATCCGATCCCCGGATCATAAAGGTTTCTGTAGTATTCCGAACGTTGTGAGAAATATTTCTGGTCATCCGGTTTATTCAGTTCCCCGGCCATCCGGGCAAGGCACCAGTCGTCCCAGCAATGTTCAAGCGTAACCGAGACAGCCTGCCGCTTTTCGAAGCTGTGAACCTGAGGTACCCATTCTTTTGCTCCCTGAGGTAATGCCGGGAAGAAACCCTTTTCGGAATAAATACTGTCAATTCCGGTCAAAAGGCCGTTGCGCCAGGGGATCATTGTAACTTTTGTGGCATTCTTCTTCATTCCTGCATATGCCTTTTCAACATCATAATTCCTGAATCCTTTGAAATATGCGTCTGTGACCGATACAGTCTCATGTCTGCCGATCATTACCCTGCGGTTCAGGGCTGCATCACCAAGGAATCCGCATTGCTCATAGGCACGGATCCAGGAATTCACAATATCATTCTGTCTTTCAGGCTCAAGAATTACCCCGAGGGGAAAAAGGGAACGGCATGATCCCCAGCTTTCACCCAGCTGGTAGAAATCACTACCTTCCGTTTCATGAACCTTTTCGTCATAAATACTGTAATACTTCCCGTATTCGCTTACATTGGTTGTTTTCCGGCCGAATACGCGGTAAAGTGCCGTGTAGAAGATTATCCGCTGATCAATGGTACCTCCTTTTACCCTGATTTTCCCAAGAGCATCATTCCATATCTGTCTCCCTCTTTCCTTTAAACCTTCAAAATCCCAGCCGGGGATCTCTTTCTCCATATTCTCGCGGGCCTGGTCTGTACTGATAAATGAGAATCCTGTTTTTACATATATGACCTCATTCCCCGTGGTTGAAAACGAGCTCCAGATACCAGTATTGTTTCCGGATTTCTGCCTGTCACCCTCATATATGCTTTCCGGCGACCACGACCCGAATGTGCTAACTGGTTTACTGAACTTTGAATAAAAATAAAACCGCCTCCCCTGATCGCGTCCGTAGGGAGATGTCATGAAACCTTCAATGACATCATCACCGGTTATGGTTATTTCCCCTTTCTGAAGAATGCTTGTAAGGAAACCGGATCTTTCTGATTCCGGGAAGGTAAACCTGTAAAATGCCGAATGATCCGCAACTGTATATTCAGCTTTAATATTGAAATCCTCAAGCAAAACGCTGTAATAATATGGTTTTACAATTTCCATATCGTGGTCAAAGCATGATGAATTCCCTTTGGGATCCTGTTTGATTTCTCCTTTTACCGGCATTATACAGAAGTCTCCGACGGAAAAATCATTTGAAAGGGATCTGACGGAAAATGAATATATCCTGTCGGCGAGATAAATATCCCTTATACCCGGGGTTGTACGAGGGATAAGCCTTACCATTCCGCGCGGAAGCTGAACATCGGGAGTGGTTGCCGTCAGAAGATGGCCGACCGATCCGATATAGGGATTTACATAATCGACCGGATCCTGGCTGAAGACGTGACCAATCAGTAAGCAGGACACTATAATTCCGGTTAGTAAATATGTAAGAGCCCGGTATAAAATTGTTCTCATCTGATTATTCATGTTCCGGTACTTTTTTATTAAATTTATATCATTCATAAACCTCCTTGTTAAAGTTAGATCATTTGGATTGCATTAAGTGAATCATTTAAGCTAAAAAATCAAATATTATGAAAAGAATTCCCAGGTTATTGGTTGTTTGTATCCTGTTAAGTTTTGCCCTTGCACTTAATGCAAGGCCGAAATGGGTTCCGTTATTTAATGGTAAGGATCTGAGCGGATGGTTTGTAAGGGGCAAGGCTGTATGGACCGTTCAGGATGGCGTTCTGGTTGGTGAAGGAGGAATGGGGCATATCTACACTGATGTTAACTGTACGGATTTTGAAGTAAAAGGTATATTCCGCACCTCCGGGACCAATGCTAACAGCGGGTTTTATTTCCGTGCCAATCCTCCTGCAGATAATCCTGATGGTTTTCCCCGGGGTTATGAAGCTCAGATATGCAATACCCAGGATGCATATACAGGCTGGTTATGGAAACCCGGAAAGCCAACAGGCAAGCCGACCACTCAGTTAATGACTAAGGATGGCGAGTGGTTCACTTACAGGATAAAAGTAACCGGAACGCATATTCAGTTCTGGATCAATAATAAACCTGTAATGATTTATGATGATGATGAATATAAATCCGGACATTTTGCGATACAGGGACATAATCCGGGGATGAAGATCGAAGCAAAAGAATTGTACTACCGTTCGCTAACAGAATAAATTACAGAACAAGGCTCTTGGAGTGCCGGAAACCGCTAAGAGCGATTTCTGAACAGATCAAGGATTGATCCTGTTGTAATTTCTCATCAATTCAAGAGTCCTTTCGACCGGTAAAGCTTCAACTTTCACATTATTCCGGACCGTGACCGTCTCAGCTGCGAAGAGTGAATTTATTATCGCCTCTTCAGTTGCTTCAATAACTGCTTCAAAAAGTATATCAAGATTTTCGTTCCGCAACACTCCTGATTCCTCAAACATTGAATCTGACTGATAAGGTATCCTTAGTTCTTCATTTGTTGAAACTGCAATTGCAAAATCGCCGCTGCTGTTTGATGCGCTCCCTCCTGCCCTTGCCATGCCGAAGAATGATCTTGCCGCAAGTCTTTTCAGATTTCTGGCACTGAGCGGTGCGTTAGTCATTATTACGATCATGCATGATCCGTCTTCCTTATATTCATCTGCGGTTTCCCTGAACCTGTATTTTCCGAGCTCTATTCCTACAGGCACCCCGTTGATCTGCAATATCCCGCCGAAATTCGTCTGCACAAGAACACCTACAGTATAGCCTCCCCTGGCTGATGGCAGGATCCTTGATGAAGTTCCGATACCTCCTTTAAAGCCCAGGCAGGATGTCCCTGTTCCGGCACCAACATTTCCTTCGATAACAACTCCGTCTTTCGCAGTGTTTATTGCTTCCAGAACATGTTCTTTTGTGATGATCCTTTTTCTTATATCGTTCAGTCCGCCGTCGTTCGTTTCTCCAACCACAGGATTGACACTTCTGACAAAGCTGTTTTCCGGGAAGCTGAATGTATAATCAATGAGGGCATCTGCCGCTACCGGAACACTTAATGTATTGGTGAGTATGATCGGAGTTTCAATATTGCCGAGTTCCTCAACCTGGGAATATCCCGTCAGTTTCCCGAAACCGTTGCCGGTGTGAATGGCTGCAGGCACCTTATTCTGGAAAATATTTCCGGAATACGGTAGTATTGCTGTTACTCCGGTGTTTATTGAATCACCTTTCCTGATTGTAACATGTCCGACCTTAACGCCCGGCACATCGGTTATTGCATTATTCTTACCGGGTTTCAATACACCGATTACGATCCCGTAATCTCTTGCCCGTTTCTTCTGTGCTTCAGAATTTACACAGCTCATAATTGCTAAAACTAACAACAGATATCTCATCCTTATTAAATCATAATTTACTTAAAATAAATTTCTCCCTTTCCCCTCATCTCCCTCTCTCCTCTTCTCCCCCTCCCCTTTTCACTCCCTCTTTCCCTCGTACCATCACACCATCGTACCATCGTACCATCATACCATCACACCATCATACCATCATACCATCATACCATCGTACCATCATACCATCATACCATCGTACCATCATACCATCTCACCTCTGCGCCCCTGCGCCTTTAAGCAGTTGCGCCTTCCTGCCAAAAAATTGCCGAAGCACTAAGAATCAACACTTCAGAGCATTAAAATTATCTGATCCCTTCCAGTAACAGCCCTTCATAAGTGTTTCTGAAGATATACCTGAACTCTTTCCCGCCCTTTGAAAATGACAGTGTAAAGCTGCCGTTTGAGCTGTATGTCTTTTTCACCGAAGCTGCTATTCTGAGGGCTTCATTATCATCATTCACCGGAAGGATGACAGTTGCAATGACACTTTTTTCCTGTTTTGTATTAATTACCGCTCCGAAATAATTAACCCAGAAGAATGATCGGGTGGCGTTAACCGGCTGGCATGCATGTCTTCCTTCCCTGAATGTAAATTGCTGATCACATAAAGGTATAAGAGCCATTTTGCCTTTGCTCCCCGTAAGCAGAACATAATTCCCCTTTACTTCGGAAGTCACTCCCGGATGGAACCTCACTTCGATTTCCGACCCGGGAGCTGATTTTACTTCATCAACTATTACAGCCACTGATGGTTTCTCAAAAGTAACATGTCTGC
Source organism: uncultured Rikenellaceae bacterium (assembly GCA_964410385.1). GTDB lineage: Bacteria > Bacteroidota > Bacteroidia > Bacteroidales > VadinHA17 > LD21. Next base: position 7,405 of record CAYPHL010000146.1, read on the forward strand.
GCCAGCTTTTCAGTTCAACTCCCGGGTATGCCTTTGAAGGATCCATCAGTACATAATCGAGTTTATCCGAAGAGCTGAATTTCAATACCTTTCCACCTATTTCATAGTTCCATGGCTGTTTCCGCATCTTTCCGGGAAGCTGTTTTTCCCCATTTACAAATACAACATTATGTCCGATACTGGATGCCTGAGGATAATTCCATCTAGCATCATCGAAATATTTTTCATCATAGGATCCGCTTCCGATATCGGTAATGAAATAATCGCCACCCTGATAAACGATGAACTGGCCTATATCGAGATGTCCGTGATGCGGATCGTCATTCATTCCTGCTTTTCCGGCAATGAGCATTTTTGATTCGTCGGTGAAATTATTTCTAAATACCCACCAGTCAATAGTTCTGAAATGGATTGAACTTTTTGCCGGAGGTTCAGGTTTTACTGAAGATCTTGGCCAGATTATATCGAACATATCCTGTCCTTCACTGAAAAACTCATTACGGTACCACGCTGCCATTCCATTGTCAGTTTCGGCAGCAAGCTTGTTTATGAACCAGGTACTTCCAAGTCTGCCGCCTCCCGAGTCCTCAAAATTCAGTGAGCCTTTCCCCGGAACGGAAATATAGACAGGAAATGTAACAGGATTATTTTTAAGCTTCTCATTTTTAAAAAGATTCAGTTTGCTGGCAGTAAGTCTTTTCAGGGCATCTGCAAAAAATGCAGATGTATGTACGCCATAGTTCCAGTAACCGCCTCCCTCCTGCCATCCGCCATCAATACCAAGCTCGTTCAGCATTTTGTTTATCCTGTTGAAGGATTCGCTCACCACATCGGTAAGCTGAGGATCCTCAGTAAGCAAAGCCAGTCCGGCAAGACCGATACCTGAATTACAAACACCGCACCAGTTACAACGATATGCTGTAGCCCACCAGTGATACTCATAGTTACCCCGTACACGTGTAATCACTTTCTCCAGAAGGGCTCCCCTTATCCTGTCCCTCTGAGCAACATCAAGGGCAGGATAAAGCCAGTCGTAAACGGCAGCCATCAGTCTTCCCGAATCGCCATTATAATGGTCAAAGCTGAAATTCACCTGGTCATCAGGTACATTCCACGGCATTATGCGACTGTATATTACAGGAAATTCATGAGGCCTCATTGTCCATGAAGGCAGATCACAGAAAACATCCGCAAATTCGAAAGCTTTACCGGCATATTTTTTATCTCCCGTCATCTGGTAAACAAAAGCCAGAAGAACGGCATTATCACGGTTTGAAGTATAGTGATTTTCATATTTCCCGTCAGTATCATGTTCTGTCCAGCCGGCACGGGTATTTCTCCCCTGGACAGGTATTACCCTGTCAACAGGCATATGTAAGAGCATGTTTGCCCTTGCTGTCAGCCTGTTCATAATATCACGGCTCTCAGGATCAGTCTTTATCCGTTCAAGGATGGCCGGCTTATCATATTCATCAAAATACAGATAAGGATGTTTAAGCCCGCTCTTTATAATTGAATTATCCACATCAGCTTTTGTGATATCCGCAGCGCCTGCCTCATATACAGACATTAACACAACTGCAAGGATTAATAAGATTGATTTTTTCAT